>JBMZCX010000017.1:0-41474 GCA_049613795.1 Thalassotalea sp.
AGGTTCTAGGTTCTAGGTTCTAGGTTCTAGGTTCTAGGTTCTAGGTTCTTAGGAAGAATATTCTCATTTCAGCTTAATGCTCTAGCCGATAATTATTTTATTTTTCCTAATTCCTAGCAACCTAGTACCTAAGGCTTATTACTTATCGCCAACTTCAGCAGGTGCTGCTGGTTTTTGAATTTCTAGCAATTCAACTTCAAATTCTAAAACCGCATTACCAGGAATTTGAGGTGGGCGACCGCTAGGGCCGTAAGCTAAATCAGACGGAATGGTAAATTTAAATTTAGAGCCAACAGACATTAACTGTAAGCCTTCAGTCCAACCCGCAATTACGCGGTTTAATGGAAATACAGCAGGTTCACCACGGTCAACTGAGCTGTCAAATTTTTCACCATTAGTTAATGTACCAGTATAATGTACCTTAACAGTGTCGGTTGCTACTGGCTTTTCACCACTACCTTCTGTGATCACTCGGTATTGAATGCCTGACTCAGTCACTTGAACACCTTCAAGCTTAGCATTTTCTTCTAAGAATTTTGCACCTTCAAGTAAGCTAGCTTCCGAAGCAGCTTTTGCTTGTTCTTGTTGTTTAGCTTTCATATTTTTGTCTAAGTTCATTAGCAATGCTTGAATTTCTTCTTTTTCAATGACTGCTTTATTATCTAAACTATCCACAAAACCACGAACAATTAAGTCTTGGTCTAAAATTAAGCCCATTTTCTTTTGCTCTTCAAGGTTGCGTGTCATGTACATACCTATTGAAGCGCCTAAGCTATAAGCCTGTTTTTGAACTTCAGTGTCTAATACTGGAGCTTTTTCTTCTTGCTTAGCGGCTTCTTGACAGCCAACTACAGAAACAAGGGCAAGTGCTACAAGCGTAGGTTTAAAAAATTTCATTTACTTCTCCGTTAATACAAGCCGCACTGATATGTTTGGCGACCTAAAATATTGCGTAATAATAACATTACGTTAAAAAACCACTTATACTAACGACAAATGACGAGAGAAAAAAGCCTAATCTATTGAATTTTTGTAAGCGATTTTATCGTACTATTACCTACTTAATGTTTGTTGTGTTACTTATTGCTTGTCAACCAGTGAACAAAGACCCTATTCAGCGTTGGCAACATGCTGTTGACGGAGCTTATGCAGCGAACATTTCAAACGACGGAAAATACAGCGCTGTATCGTCTATTCATCATGGTATTAGCCTATGGGACATAAAAAAGAATGCTCTCATTTATAGTTGGTCTCAGCAGCAAAATAATGCAGATAATTTAGTACTTGCCGTCGATATTACTGATAACAATAGCCATGTATTAACCGCAAGTCGCAACCAGTTTTCTATTTGGAATATCAGCTCAGGTCAATCTGAAGGTTTTTGGCAAATTAGCGATACCACCATTCGCGATATCGCCATTGCCAACAATGCCTCTGCCGCACTTATCGGGCAAAGTAATGGCGTGGTATTACACGTTTCGCCAACAACAGGCCGTCGTTTAGAGTTTTT
The DNA here is from genome assembly GCA_049613795.1 of Thalassotalea sp. Lineage (GTDB taxonomy): Bacteria > Pseudomonadota > Gammaproteobacteria > Enterobacterales > Alteromonadaceae > Thalassotalea_B. The sequence goes on from JBMZCX010000017.1 coordinate 1,511, forward strand.
AGGGCACAAAGAAAAAGTAAACTCGGTAGATATGTTGCCTAACGGTCGTATTGCTATTTCAGGGGGAAACGACTTTGTAGCTTATGTATGGGACACACAAAGTGGCCAAGTAATTTATCGCTTTAATCACCCTAGTCGCATTACTTTTGTGGCGCTTGACCCTAAAGGCCGCTTTGCTTTTACCGCCGACAGTAAAAAGTCTGCCAATATTTGGGATTTAAAAACGGGTGAGCTAATTAGCCAGCTTAAATATAGTAACCGCCAAGAAGTTTACAGTGCCGTACAATTTTCGCCCGACGGCTTATTTTTAGCCACTGGCGCACCTTCTCGTAAAGTAAGCATTTGGGACTTGCATACAGGAAAGCGACTTAAAAATTGGCGAGTTACACCAAGAAAAGACATTCGACCAGCTGGTGCAGTTGTTTACAGTATCGCTTTTAGCGATAATAGCCACCTACTAACCGAATCTTCATCAGGATATGCTGAATTATGGCCGATCAGCCAATAGCACTACACATCGAAAAATTAACTCAAAGTGTTGAACAATTAGAATCTCGAAATGCGTTTCAAGACGATGTGATTGAACAGCTTAATCAAGAAATAACGCTGCACCAACTAGCCATTGCCGAACTTAAAGAGCAAATGCAAGCGTTAGCTAAAAGAGTGAAAGAATCGCCTTCATCCTCAGCAGGTGGAGACATAGCAGACGACACACCGCCGCCACATTACTAAAGTGACCAAGCCTTAATATTCAGTATCAATAATAACGTTTGTAATAATTAAGGCTTAAACACACCAATAACTTGCTCTTGAGCGCGTACTTCTTTTTCAACATGAGCCTCAGTTTGAACCATTTGCTCACCACAACTGACACAGGTAACTTTTTCAACGTTGTTTTCTTTGGTTAATGCCATGGTGTCCATAGCCTTACATTTCGGGCAAATAGCGCCGGCAATAAATCGTTTTTTCACAATTTGTTCTATTAAATATGATTGTTACCACATTTTACCTTGAAAGACACCGCTAGGAAAAGCGACAATAGCGACGATTTTACTGTTGCAAAGGAATTTTCATGATCACCGCCAGCGAATTAAGTTTAGACCGAGGGGTTAAAAATTTAATTAATTCATCTAGTTTTACTATTCACCCTAACCATAAAGTAGGTTTAGTGGGTGCGAATGGCTGTGGTAAATCTTCATTATTTGCCGCATTGCTTGGTCAATTGCAACCCGACGCTGGCGACTTAAGCATGCCAAGCAGCTGGAAAATTGCTACCGTAAAACAAGAAACCCCTGCGCTTGATATGTCGGCATTAGATTATGTTATTGACGGCGATAAAGAGTTTCGTCAGCTAGAGCAAGAATTAGCTCAAGCAAGAGCAACTGACAACGGCAATGACGAAGCAATAATTCTTAATAAAATAGACGCGATACACGGCTACAGCTTACCTGCTCGTGCTGGCGAATTACTGCATGGTTTAGGTTTCTTACAAGAACAATTAAGCAACTCAGTAAAAGACTTTTCGGGCGGTTGGCGCATGCGCTTAAACTTAGCACAGGCATTAATAAGTCGTGCTGATTTAATGTTACTCGATGAACCCACCAACCACTTAGACTTAGATGCTGTTATTTGGTTACAACGTTGGTTAAAGCGCTATACAGGTACGTTAGTGCTTATTTCGCATGACCGCGACTTTCTTGACGATGTTATTTCGCAAATACTACATATTGAGCAGCAACAAGCTAAATTATATTCAGGTAACTACTCGTCTTTTGAACGCCAACGCGCTGAACAATTAGCTCAACAAGATGCACAATTTCAAAAACAGCAAAAAGAAGTGGCCCACCTTACTGCCTTTGTTGACCGTTTCAGAGCAAAAGCAAGTAAAGCTAAGCAAGCACAAAGTCGACTTAAACGATTACAAAAATTACCTGACTTAGCACCCGCGCATGTTGATAGCCAATTTACCTTTCAGTTTGAACAACCTGGACATATGCCATATCCCCTACTTTCACTTGAAAAGGTTGATTGCGGTTATGGACAAGACAGTAAGATTTTAGCGAATGCGAATATTACTTTAGTTCCAGGTAGCAGAATTGGCTTACTTGGCCGAAATGGTGCCGGTAAATCAACGCTAATCAAGTCATTAGCGGGTGATATTAAAGTATTAAGTGGAGATCGTTATTGCGCGCAAGAATTAACCATAGGTTATTTTTCGCAGCATCAATTAGAACAATTACATATGAGTTCAACCGCGGTTGAACATATTATTAGAGCAAAACCTAGCTACGGCGAGTTACAAGCGCGTAATTTTTTAGGCCGCTTTGGCTTTAGTGGCGACCAAGCTTTATCGGCAATTAATACTATGTCGGGCGGTGAAAAAGCCCGTTTAGTTTTAGCCTTAATTGTATTAGAAAAGCCTCAATTATTACTACTTGATGAACCAACCAACCATTTAGACTTAGAAATGCGTCAAGCACTGGTACTGGCATTACAAGAGTTCTCGGGCGCCATTATATTAATAGCCCATGATCGCTATTTACTTGAGTCATGCGTTGATGAATTTTATTTAGTGGCTAACGGTGAAGTTGCTGAGTTTTCAGGCGATATAGATGATTACCAACAATGGTTAACTGACGATAAAAAGTTTGTGTTAAAAGCCAATAAAGCAGAAACAAGCTCGGTTACCGTCGATAAAAAACAACAGCGCCAGCAACAAGCCAATTTACGACAAAAAACAGCACCATTACGTAAAAAATCCAACAAGCTAGAACAACAAATAAGCCAATGGCAAGAGCAGCTTACCGAGGTGGAAGCCCAACTGGCTGAAACCGATATTTATCAAGCTGAGCAGAAAGCAAAATTAGCACAATGTATTCAGCAACAAGCTAAACTAAAACAAGACATTGAAGAAGTTGAAATGGAATGGTTAGCGCTTGAAGAAGAAATAGAAGAACAAATTGAAACAATTAAAGCACAAAGCTAGGCGATAACCCTTATGCCTTTTGCTACACTTATTTTTAATTGAATTAATAGTATTTAATCAATAAAAGGAAATATTATGAAAAAATTAGCCTTACTTGCGTTCGCGCTTACTGTATCTACCAGTGCTAGCGTTTTTGCTTTTGATGGTGATTATGAAAAAGGGCTTTTTCAATTAAATCGTGGTGAGTTTAAAGCCGCAATTAACGAATTTACTCCTTTACTGGCTGAAGAATATGCACCTGCACAATACCAAATGGCGTTAATTTATCTTAATGGCTACGGTGTTAAAAAAGATAAAAGCAAAGCACTTGAGTTGATAAAAAAAGCAGCCAAACAAAACTACGCTGACGCATTATTTAACTTAGCGGTTCAACACACCGAAGGTAATTTAGTTAAAAAAGACCTAAAACTTGCGTTTAAATACATGCAAAAAGCCGCTAATAAAAATTTGCCAAGTGCGCAATTTAATTTAGGGGTAATGTTTGCCAATGGCGAAGGTACGCCTATTGACCCAACAAGAGCCGCTCGCTGGTATGAAAAAGCCGCTCGCCAAAACTATGTGCTTGCTCAATTTAATTTAGCGTTAATGTATTTTGAAGGTAAAGGCGTACGTTTAGATATTATGGAGTCGTATATTTGGAATACTATTGCTGCCAAAAGTGGTTATATGCCGGCAATTAAAAGCCGTAATATGGACGAACGTAAGTTAGGCGTAAAAGACATACAACTTGCTCGAGCGACTGCCGAAAAACGCTATAATCAGATAATAGAACAGATAGACTTACGCACTCAAAAACTATCAAAAAACACCTTGTAAGTGGGTAATAAACGCTTCTTTTGATCCTGATCATGCTAATAAATAGCAAGCTTTAATAAAATAACCTTAATTATTTAATGGGAATTTTTATTAAGGCTTAGCTCATGAATTTATTTAACATGTTACTCAACGACCCTGTAGTATTAATTTCGTTTATTGGTCTTGTCACTTTACTCGGTATCTGTGGCTTTTATGTTTATTATTTTCTTAAACATATCCAAGAAGATCAATAAACATTAGGGGCAGCTAAACTTTCGCGGTTATACTAGCAATAAGGTCAGCCACTAAGAACACAATATTGCAAACGAGCACTTTTAAACCTGCATGGTGGTTATCTAATCCACATTTACAAACCATGGCTGCAAAATGGTTACGCCGTCATGAAAACATAACCACTTATCGAGAAGTGTTGCAGTTACCTGATAACGACTTTCTTGAACTTGCTTGGACAGAGCTACCAACCCCAAAAAGCAACAAACCCATCATTATTATATTACACGGCCTAGAAGGTTCTGTTGACAGTCATTATGCAAAGGGGATGTTACAAGCGCTAAAAGATAGAGGCTGGATTGGCGTACTTATGCACTTTCGCGGCTGCGGACAACACCCCAATAAACTAGGGCGTTCGTATCATAGTGGTGACATTACCGATATTAGTTACCTAGTTTCGTTATTAGAAAGGCGTTACCCAGAGCAGAAAAAAGCCATTATTGGGTTTTCATTAGGTGGTAATGTATTAACGAATTATTTGGCGAAAGTCACTACACATAATATAAAAGCGGGTGTTGTTATTTGCGCCCCGCTTGATCTAGCCAGTTGCAGTAAGCGTATTGGTAAAGGGCTCTCTAAAGTTTATCAAAAATACTTAGTTGATATGCTAAAAAATAGCGCGCTAACGAAAGTAAAACAAAAACAAGTGCAGCATATTAGCCAAGCACAGTTACGCCATATAAATACCCTATGGGACTTTGACAACCAATACACAGCGCCATTAAATGGCTTTATAGATGCCCAAGACTACTATCAAAAAGCTAGCGGTAAACCTTTATTGGCGGCCATTAAAACACCTTGCTTGTTTGTTCATGCGCAAGACGATCCCTTCCTTTGTCATCAAGGCACTACCGAAGCATTGCATATTAACCAAAATATTCAATTTGAAGTCAGCAGAAAAGGCGGGCATGTCGGCTTTATTGCTGGTAATAATCCCTTTAGCCCTAATTACTGGCTAGAGCAACGAGTACCCCATTATTTAGCGAGTTTTTTATGATCATCCCTCATCAATCATTAAATGATGAAACCCTTAATGCCGTTATTGAAGGCTTTATTTTACGTGAAGGTACTGATTATGGCTTAGAAGAGTATTCTCTGAGCGAAAAAATAGCACAAGTTAAGCAACAACTCACAGGTGGCACTGTAGTATTAGTGTATTCAGAGCTGCACGAAACCGTTAATATTTTACCTAAAGAGCAGTTTACTGAATAGCGATAGGCAATAATTTAGCGTAAGACTAAGGCTGAATTTTCCATACTTTGTCTGATGCTTCAAGATACTCAGCCAGTGCAGCAGAGCCATACCAATTGTATAATTCTGCGGATAAGTAATTAGCACTAATTGCAGGATCTGTTGCAAGTAACGCTTTTGCTTCATCAAGTGTTTTTACATCAAGAATAAATAAGCCACGATAATCGTCATTATTTTTACCAAATGGGCCTGCAATAACCAATTTATTAGCTTTAACTAAACGATTAATATTTGCCATATGGCCAGAAAACGCCTTATTTCTTAAAATTTTATCTTCATTTTTATTATCACCTGATTTTAAAACAACAAACACATAGCTTTTCATCCCATAATCGTCAGCACCCAGCTTTGTGGCGAGTACCGCATCATAATTAGGATTTTGAGTTTGTGCGCTAGTTATTAGCGATAGCATTGAAAGTAAAAATAAGCAGCTATAGGTTATAAATTTCATTGGTTGCTCCTTTTGCTCAACGCTTAGCCTGATGGGGAATAATAATCTGTTGCCATGGAATATCTTGATTACCTAATGAGAGAAAGTCAGGATTTAATAAACTCTCGCGTTTATTATAAGACAAAGGTAAAAATTCGCTGTCAATAATAGTGCCGCCTGCTTCTTCTAAAATACATTGGCTTGCCCCTGTATCCCATTCACCTGTGGGGCCTATACGCAAATAACAATCGGCTCCGCCTTCAGCAATTAAACAATTTTTTAGCGAACAACTTCCCAAAGCAACATATTCAAAATTAAAGCTTTTATCGAGGTATTGCCCCATTAAGCTCAATTCTTGGCGTCGACTTATTGCTACTTTAATTTTTCGTTTGCCGTCAAATGGAGCAACATGTATTTTATGGCTACCTTGATCATCTTCTTTAAATGCTCCCGCTCCTTTTTGTGCGTAGTAGGTAAGCTGATGATCAGGGGCATGTATTACGCCAATGGCGGGCCATCCATCTTCAATTAAGGCAATGTTTACCGCAAAGTCACCACTACCAATAATAAATTCGCCTGTACCGTCAATCGGGTCAAGCAGCCAATAACGCTTCCACTGTTTGCGCTCGCTTAGCGGTAACGCGCCAACTTCTTCAGAAATAATAGGAATATCAGGTGTCAGCTTTTCCAGTTCCGCCATAATAATGTCGTTTGCAGCAATATCAGCGCTGGTAACAGGGCTATTGTCTTCTTTCATTTCTGCGGTATAGTCACCCTTACGATAATGTTGAGAGACCGCTACCCCAGCTTTTTTACTCGCATTAATCGCAATAGTTAATAGCTGCGCTAAGTTCATTTTTCACTCCTTAGCTGATCAATAGTGAGCATTAGTGCAGTAATGCTGCGCGCTTCTTGAAAGTCTTCTTGCGCCAATAATGTTAGGTAATCATCGACTTTCCACGGCACTATTTCTAATGGTTCAGGTTCATCACCTTCAAGCCTTTCGGGATAAAGATCTGTCGCTAGGTAAATGTGCATATTCCCTGAAAAAAATGCTGGCGCCATTGCTACCGACTTTAATAGTTGTAATGACGGAGTGCCGTAACCAATTTCTTCTTTTAACTCGCGATTAGCGGCATGTTCTGCTACTTCGCCAGCATCAATAAGCCCCTTAGGAAACCCTAATTCATAACTATGAGTGCCTGCGCAATATTCTCTTACTAATAAAAAGGTATTATCGTCAAGCATGGGCACTACCATTACAGAACCTCGCCCTGAACCTTCCATTCGTTCATAAACGCGCTCTACGCCGTTACTAAAGGTTAATTCAAGTTGTTCAATACGAAATAATTTACTACTGGCTACCGTAGTGCGTTTTCCGATACGAGGTAATAGACTAGTTTTTTCCATGAGCGAAATTAAGCTACCCGTTCAAGATAAAATACATATTTTTACCTATGCACTTTAAGGTTCGATATAATGTCTATCATAAGACGTTTTACTAGGAAAAATCTATGCTTGATTGGTCAAAAATTACAACTGTTTTACTGGATATGGACGGTACGATATTAGATTTACATTTTGACAATCATTTTTGGCTTGAACATTTACCCAGACGTTATAGCGAAATAGCAGATATTAGCTTAGCACAAGCAAAAGAAATGCTGATCAGCCATTACCACCGAGTAGAAGGCACCATTTCTTGGTATTGCCTAGATTATTGGGCAGAGCAAACCCAACTGCCAATCACGGAGCTAAAACGAGAAATTCAGCACTTAATTAGATTGAGAGAAGACGCCCACGATTTTTTAGTTGCGCTTAAACAGTCAGGTCGAGAAATTATTCTGGTGACTAATGCCCATCCAGAAAGCTTATCATTGAAAATAGAACGCACACAGCTAGATAAATACTTTGATACGCTTTATTCAACCCATGAATTTGGCGTTACTAAAGAATCACAGCTACTTTGGCAAAAGCTGCAAGAAAAGGAAGGCTTTAACAACGCTGAAACGCTATTTGTTGATGATAGCTTACCTATTTTAGATTCTGCAAAACGCTTTGGCATCGGCCATTTATTAGCGGTGGCCAACCCTGACAGTAAACAAGCGGCAAAAGTAATTGAGCATTACCCTTCAATTACCAATTACGGCGGCTTACTGGCAGAAATTAATCGTACGGCAATCAATAAATAAAATTTATTTAACCAGCACTAAAACTTCAGGCGATATCGGCCTTGCTTATCTTTACGCCCTAAAAATGGCAATACTTGTTCTATCGCTTGAGGTAATTGGCTGTGAGGTGTTAAATAGCCATTGCCACTAGCGTTGCCATTGCGACCAATTTCAGCGGTAAAGGTTACACCAAGATCATTCTTTTCATCTAATTTGGCGATAACTTTCCCCTTTTGACAAGTAAGTGCTGCCGATAAAGTACCTAACGGTACTTGTTCAGACAATGCGGTTATTGCAGCGTCTCGCCACTGCACCTTACCTAACAACTGCTGACAAAGAGGCTTGCCTAACACAAATTTACTTGCCGTTATTAACAGGCTATTTTTAGCTTGTACAGGAATTGGCAGCGGTAATTGTTGAGCAACATCGTTAGCGATAACTTCAACTTTTAAATCTGTAATTTTAAGATCAGCAAAAAAACCCGATGCAACTAGCTCTCCTTCTGGGCCATTATAAATAGCACCGCCAAAAGTAATATTAACACTAGGGTTTAGCGTAAATATAGACAGCCAATTAAGCGTAACTTCAATATTATTCACAGGTGTTTTATTAATGACTAGGGTTTCAATTTTACTGTGCCACACACTGCCAGAGATCTGCCCTATTTGAATATTATTCGGCAGTTGTATTTTATTAAAGACAAAGCTTGCAGGTAAAAAAGCAATAACAAAACCTAAATATACCGCTAGAAAAGCAGCGCTTACTGCTAACCACTTTTTCATTAATTTTTCCCTAATTGTAAACGACGTACACGTACTTCACCGTTAACATCGGTCGCATCAAGATCAATATTTTTAATCATAAGTCCCTGCTGTTGTGATAGCTGTTCTAGCCATTGTAATAAGGTATTAAACGCAATATTGTCGATCCACACTTGCAGGTCTTGTCCTTGTGGTTGAATGCGCGTAATAGCAATACCGCTTCGGCTAGCCGCTCTATTAACAATACTTGCTAAACTGCCTGCCGCTTGTGGACGTTGACTACTACTGCCACTGGCTTTATAGCGAGATACTTCTTGTTTTACAAAAACTAAAATTTCTTGCTGACGCTTAAGCTTTTTTTCTGTATTGGTAATATTTTCATTTAAAGGTTGCCATACAAGGCTGTAAAAAATAAAAATAAGTACTACGCCACCAAGTGAGCCAATTAAGCGCTGCTCGCGACTATTTAACCCTAACCACCATGCCTTCATGAGCGGCCTCCTTGCGCTTTATCACTAATACTAAAAGAGCCTGACACGTTATCACCCTGATTATTTTGCGCTCCTTGCGATACGGTTAACTGCTGCTGCTCTAGCTGTTGTTTAAACCGTTCAAACTGTTGATAACCAGCTGCAGTTGCTTGTAGCCTTAATTCATTGCGTTTACTGTCATACTTTAGTGTGTCGGGTTTTAATTGTGTAACATTGGCAAATGCGGGCTGCACTTTTTCAAGCATAGCTAAAAAGCCTTTATTTTGATTAGTGCTGCCAATACCCGCCATTTTACTTTTCAATTGAGATTTTACTGTCGCAACTCGCACTCGCTTAGTTTTAGGAAATGCCTGCTTATAAGTGCTAATTATGTCTTGCTCAACTAACTGCTGCTGATTATTTAATTGCCATAGTTTTACACCTTTATGGGTTAAATTAAGCATAAAAGCCATTAACATAATGGCTGCTGCAATTTGCCATGTTTGTGCTACAGGTGAGCGTTTTTCTTTTACTTGAAACGGCCCTTGTAGCAAATTAACCACTGCATTTTTACTACCATTAGCGAGTAATGCTAAGGGTAACTCTTCTGGCATGTGTTCAAGCGCTAATTGCTCATCAGTTTCAGGTAATGGCGAATAATGCTGTAATTTAGGTAAGCTGTCGCCTGTATTGCTACTTTGATGAGCCTGCACTAAAGCGGAACTCATTATCGGCCAGATAGCTGCATCAACCACTTGCGCTTGCCATCCACCTTGCTTAAGTAGTACTTGTTCGCCTAGCATTGTTGCTTGCCATGTATTCGCGACAACGGGCATTGCTAACACATCAGGTATCATCGTTTTGCAGTGAATATTGGCAGCATCAAGCCACGCTAACCACTGTGTCATTTGTTGCTGTTCAACCACAGCAACAAAACAATTATTGACGCTGTTATTATCTTTTATGCTGGCATAAGCAAAAAATAGCTGATCAACGTCTTGTGCTAATTCATCTTCAAGCATATATGGCACAGCTAATTTAATGGCTCGTTGAGACTTAGCAGGTACATTTAGCTGCTTAATTGCTACATCGTTACCAGGGACAAACACCACCACCTTACGCTGTTGTACCTTTTCCGTTAAGTGATCAAGCTGACTTGCATTGGCTAATTCACCACTGGCAATTATTTCTTGTTCGCTGTCTGAGTACACTAACCAATGAACGCGTTCATTGTCGGTACTTCCGAGTCGAATATATAAGGTTTCCGCCATGTTAGTTACGTCCTATCGTGCGGCTAATGACTAGTATTCTTTTGTTATTAACCACTTTCAATAAAGAGTTCATGGCAAAATAACTGCTATTAAAGCTTGTTGATGTTTTTAGTTTAAAATATTCACTATCAACAACAAACTGGTCTTTTAATTTTTTTTTAATATTTAAGGCTATCGCTTCAGGGGAATTAAAAAAGTCTTCTGTTTTTTGAAAGCCTTCGTCAGCCCTTTCACTTAACAATTGTTCAGCATCAAGCTGGGTAATGTTCAGTAACGCCTGTAATAATTGAGGCTGCTCAGCTGACAAAGTATTTATATTTATTTGATGTAAGTCAGTATTAGGTAATACGCATACAAAAGGCTTAATGGCGTTAATCACATTAAGAGTAAAGTGTTCAATTACTCGTAATTCATTAACACTGGCCAAATAATTATTGGCAGGTAAATATGGATGTTCTTTACCTGCATAGTCATTATCTTCAGCCCCACCTGCGCTCGACAAACTGCTATCGCTGTCTAACCAGTCAGTTAATGCTCCCGACAAACGTTCGGCTTCGTAATCAGAGGAGCCAATATCTTCAATATCAAGCGTAATGATTAACCGTTCAAATGCTTCACGTGCTGCGCTTTTAGTAACGGGTGCACTGCTCGTATTAGGTTCATTATGCAGTGCATTTAAATTAAAACATGCTTGTTGATCACTAATTTCACCGGTAATTTGGCCAAAATCTACCGGATAACTAGTTTCCCCTTGCGCCCATATTTGCTCTAAATTGGTAATATTAGGCTCGCCAGTAAATGCCGTAACCAATACTCGCTTGGCAAAGGCCTCTGCTCCCATCGCATACCAATAGGCTTGCTGGTTAAAAGCAATATTAGTGGTGCGTTGTGTTTGTAATTGAATACGCGCCAACATTTGCGTAGCAATAACAGCCGCTAATGCCACCAATAACATTACCGTGATTAATGCCACGCCACGTGTGTTATTCACTGGTATTCACCACTAAAAACTTGCGAGACAATAGCCCTAGATCTGCCGTTTCAATAATAACATGAATAGCTTGGGGTAACCCTTCACCTTTAAGTTCTTTTTGCCATTTATCTTGGTAATAAAATTCGAATGATAGTTGCTCCACATTACTTAATAACGACCTAACTTTAGGTGTTTGACCAGCCACACTGTCAACAAAGTTAAAGTGCAACCGTTGCAAAGTATTATCCTCTAAGCGGTAAGCCACTGACTGCATATCGCTACGAGGAATAAGTAACCCCGGATTAGTCCAACCATTTCGCGCAAAGGCAATGGCATTATTACTTGATGAATAACTGTCTAAACTGCTATGCAAAAACTTATTACTTGGTGCTTCACCTTCAAAACGTATACTACGAGGCGAAATTTGTACTATATCGCGCTCTATTATCATCCATGCTCTTTGTATTTCATTTAAACGTTCCATTTGCGTTTTAGCGCCAGCTTCACTTCTTAATACTCCATCAAACAAACTAAAACTGGCTAAGCTAATTAATGCAAATATAGCAACAGACACTAGCACTTCTAATAAGGTAAAGCCTGCTTGTTTTGGTTTTGTTAAACCTATCTTAACCGTACTCACTCGCGAGTCTCTTTTTTAGCAATATAGGTAAGTAGGCTAGCAAGTGCTAACTTATCATCTTCAGCAAAGCGCACTTCAACCATAATGGCACGCATATCGTTGTCGGCGGTTTTCATTACCTTTTGAGTCCAAAACCACGTATGGCTAGCAAGCTCAACTTTGCCTTTTTGATTATTTTTAGGGGGCCACTTTTTACTTAAATTAGTTTCAACTAATTGGTCTGCTGCGATCCAATCTGCATAGGTTTGTTTTTCTAAAATAGACAAGTTGTTCATGTGAGTGTCAGCAGTACTCAATAAAGCAATGCCCGCAATAGAAAAAATAGACATTGCTAGCAACACTTCAATTAAAGTAAACCCTTGGCTAAGGTATTTCCCTTTAAAATAAGGGAAGAATAAAAGGTTATTGGCGTTCATGATAGACCCCGTCAACAATAGGCCCTTTAACCACTACTGGCGTAGTATATTCACCAATTACTTGATAACTAATGTCTTCACTGAGCTGAGCTAAAGGCTGCCATGCAAAGGTTAATGTAAACGGGGTAATATCGCCGCCCGACAGAATATACACTTGCGGGATGATCGGCTTTTCATCATCGTCTTTTATTGTGAAATCATCTTGGTCTTCAACTTCAAAGAGTTCTCTGCTGATTAATGACGGTTCGTCTGTTGATAAGTTGTCAAACGAAAGGACTAAGGTCATGTATTCAGGTAATTGATACAGCGCAAGTGCTTCTACTTCATTTATTTCTATCCATTGCGTGCCGTCATAACCAACAAATTGATAGCTAGTGTCGTTAGCAATGAGTCCTATTTCAATACTGTTGAGTAAACCATATTGGGCAGCAAGATCGAAAATACCCGCAAAACGGGCACTTTCTTGCTGTAATACCGTTTCAGGTTTATTACTATTGAAGCTAAACTGCACTGCCGCAACCATTAAACCAATGACCACGATCACCACCAACACTTCAATTAAAGTAAAGCCTTTATTAGTGGATGAAAATTCGCGGTGGTTAGCCATAATGGTTTACTTTTTGTGTACAGAGATTATTGGTAGTCGCCTAAATTCCAATTGCCAATATCGTCGTCGGTGTCACTAACGCCGTCTGGCCCCATAGAAAAAATATCCATTTTTCCATGCTCGCCTGGGTTTAGTAACTGATAATCATTACCCCAAGGGTCTTGTGGTAAACGCTTAATATAGCCACCTTCAGGAAAACGTCGAGGCAAAGGCTCAACATCAGTTTCAGACACTAAGGCTTCAAGACCTTGTTCGGTTGTTGGATAGCTATAATTTTGAGAACGATACATGCCAAGTGCCGTTTCTAGTGCACCAATATCAATAACCGCTTTTTGTTCGCGTGCTTGGTCTTGGCTGCCCATTAAGTTAGGCACTACCATACTGGCTAAAATACCTAAAATTACAATGACCACCATAATTTCAAGTAAGGTAAAACCCTGTTGCTTTCTAATATTTTTAGTTTGTTTCATTATGCTTCCTTTTATCACTTTTTAGCCGCCAATCATGGTGTTCAGCTGTAAAATTGGTTGTAGTATTGCCATTACAATAAATAACACGATACCTGCCATGCTTACCATAATGGCAGGCTCTAGCGCTTTCAGTGAAATATTCATTATCGCTTCAAATTCTCGGTCTTGGTTGTCGGCTGCGCGTGCAAGCATATGTTCAAGTTGACCACTTTTTTCACCACTGGAGATCATATGTAGCATCATCGGCGGAAAAAGCTTGGTTTGCTCTAGCGATACCCGCAAACTTGAACCTTCTCTTACTTTGTCAGCTGACTCTTTAACTTTTCGCTTAATATGCAAATTGTTTAAGACTTCACCTGAAATTTGCATACTCTCTAACAAGGGCACTGCACTTGCCGTTAATATACTTAACGTGCGGGCGAAGCGAGCGGTATTCAATCCCCGAGCAACTTTACCAATGCCAGGTAACATTAATAAGCGTTGATGAAAAGCCAGTTTAAAGCTCGGTTTATTAAGTAAGCGCTGAAAAGTAACGGCCAATAGCCCCAGCATCACCACAATATAGAGCCCGTAGTTTTGTAAAAAATCACTCGTTGCGATTAGTAGTTGCGTACTTTGCGGTAAGTTAGCCCCCATATGTTCAAACTGACCGACAATTTGAGGGACAACTTTCGTTAATAAAATAACAATTACGCCAATAGCAACTACCGTCATAATTATTGGATAAACAAGCGCTTGAATAAGCTGTGACCGAAGCTGTTGTCGTTGTTCGGTGTAATCTGCCAAACGATTAAGCACTTTGTCTAAATGGCCTGATTTTTCACCTGCAGCTACCATTGCTCGAAACAAATCACTAAATATTTGTGGAAATTCAGCCATGCTTTCAGCTAAGCCATAACCTTCGGTTACTTTAGTACGTACCGACATGATCATGCTTTTTAGGTTATTCTTTTCACATTGTTCTGCCACTGCCAATAACGATTCTTCTAATGGTAAGCCCGATTCCACTAACGTAGCTAATTGACGAGTAATAAGCGCGAGTTCTCCCGCTGATATTTTTTGACTACCGCCAAACCGTGAACCGCTCGCATTTTGTTTAGATTTTTGTAGGCTAGGCGTCACTTCAATAGGAATGAGCCCTTGCTCCCGAAGTAAAGCCCGAACTTGGCGTGGGGTGTCTCCTTCGATCACGCCTTTTTTATTTTTTCCTCGGCTATCTACCGCTTGATAATCAAAAGCTGCCATTGCACTTAATCTTCACGTGTAACACGCAACACTTCTTCAAGTGTTGTAATGCCAGCCATTACTTTATCAAAACCGTCGCGGCGAATGCTTGGCGTTATTTGCCTAATATAACGTTCAATACCTTGCTCTGCCTTGCCGTTATGAATGAGTTCACGAATTTTGTCATCAACAAATAATAATTCATGAATACCTGTTCGGCCTTTATAGCCTTTATGGTTACATTCGCTGCAACCCACTGCACGATATATCGGCTGTTGGTTGTCGTTTGGTAGGCCTAAAATTTTAAGTTCTTCGTCATCAGGTAAGTGGCTTTCTCGACAATGTGGGCATAAAGTACGTACTAAGCGTTGCGCTAAAACACCTAGTAAACTTGACGATAATAAGAAAGGTTCAACACCCATGTCTTCCATTCGCGTAATCGCGCCTGAGGCAGTATTAGTGTGTAACGTAGACATTACCAAGTGCCCTGTTAAACTCGCTTGTACTGCGATTTGTGCTGTTTCTAAATCTCGAATTTCACCCACCATCACTACATCAGGATCTTGACGAAGTATTGCTCGTAAGCCTCGAGCAAAAGTCATATCTACTTTTGTATTAACCTGTGTTTGACCAATACCGTCAATCGCATACTCTATTGGGTCTTCAACGGTTAGTACATTTCGTTGTTTGTTATCTATTTGGCCTAAACCTGCATATAACGTGGTACTTTTACCTGAGCCTGTAGGGCCTGTTACCAAAATAATACCGTGGGGTTTTTCAATCAGTTGTGAAAATAATTTACGATTATTTTCGGTCATACCTAAGTCTTGTAGATCAAGTCGTGCTGAATTTTTATCAAGTAAACGTAATACTACGCGCTCACCGTGGCCTGTTGGCATAGTTGATACCCGAACATCTACTGCACGTCCAGCAATTCGTAATGAAATACGACCATCTTGTGGAATACGTTTTTCAGCAATGTCGAGCTTCGCCATAACTTTGATACGAGAAACAAGTAATGATGCAAGTTTACGATTAGGGCTTAAAACTTCACGTAAAACGCCGTCAACTCGAAAGCGAATTTGTAGACTTTGTTCAAATGTTTCAATATGAATATCTGAAGCGTTTTCTTTAATTGCTTCACTTAGCATGGCATTGATTAACTTGATAATTGGTGCATCATCTTCATTTTCAAGTAAATCTTCTGTTTCTGTCATTTCATCAGCTAACGAGTATAAATCAACCTCGTTGCCAATATCTTCCATCATTTGCTGTGCTTCTGACGAGTCTCGCTGATAAGCTTGCGTTAGCATAAACTCAAAATGTTCAGACGTTTCAACAACAATAGTCATTGGTTGTTTAACTATACGGCGTACTTCATTTAGCGCACTTACCGATATTGGTTCAACACAATGCACGCTATAGCCGCCATCGTTTGGCTGCACTAAAACACTATGACGCTTAGCAAAGCCAAAAGGTAAATAAATGGCTTCGTTTGCTAGTGTATGACTATCAAGAACGCTGTCACCAATAGCCTCTGAACTAACTTCTTGATCTGTTACTTGCTCAGTCATAACTAGTGTTCTTTTTGCTGAGCGGCTTTATTCGCCTTTTTTTGCTCGCTATATTCATCAAATGACGGCGGTAAGGCAAGCGCATCATTCCATTTTTGTAATAAAGGTAGTTTTTCGTCATCCATTAACGTTAAACCACGATCAATTTGTTGTAATTCTTCAGCACGAATATAGTTATATTTTTCTTTACTAATGTCGCTCATTAAGTTGCCATCACGAATAATGGTTGGACGTAAAAAGACCATTAAGTTACGTTTCCGCGTGGTATTGCTAGTAGACTTAAATAAGTTGCCTAAAATAGGAATATCACCTAAAAATGGTACTTTTTGCTGACTTTCTTGTACATCTTCATCAATTAAGCCACCAAGTACAATGGTTTGACCGTTATCAGCCATAACAGTCGTTTTAATTTCACGTTTGTTAATACCAATATCAACCCCCGTTGCACCACTAACCGACGACACTTCTTGTTCGATTGTTAACTGTACGCCACTGCCTTCATTTACCCGAGGAGTCACTTTTAATTTAATACCGACCTCTTGGCGCTCAACTGTTTGGAACGGATTACCATTATTGCTACCTGCCGTAGAGCCTGTAAGAATAGGTATTTCTTGACCCACTAAAAAGTGTGCTTCTTCATTATCGAGCGTAGTAATACTCGGTGTAGCTAAAATGTTTGAATTAGTATCAGAGCTAACTGCTTGTACAATAGCCCCCCAATCACCTTCCATTAAGCCAAACATCATGCCGTTAACCGAGCCGAGTAACTGGGCAAGTAAACTGTAATCACCCTCAATATCTGGCGCATCAGGGTTTTTAGTTGTTGCCCCATTTTCAGAAATAACCGTGGTCCCTTTTTGGCCGGGTTTACTACGTGCAGCTTCAGCAGCAGCAGCAATGCCACCTAGTGGAGCTGGCCCATTAGTAAATTGAGTAAAACCGCCATTTTCGTTATACCATTGCACACCTAAGCTAACGCCATCACCTTCAAATACTTCCACGATTATAGCTTCAACTAATACTTGTGCGCGGCGAATATCTAATTGACGAATAACCGCTTCAAGCGAACGCAACATATCTGGTTGTGCCGTAATAACTAGCGTATTAGTCGCTTCGTGAGCATCGATACTAATTTCACGTTTCTTACTACCACGTTGCTTAATTTTGTTTGTTTTACCCTCAGCTTCTATCGAGGCACTTACTCCTTCAAGTACCTTAACTAGATCTTCCGCTTTTGAATATTTTAAATAATAAACCCGCGTATTTCCGTTATTTTCAAGTTCGCTATCCAGCCTTGATACGAGTTTAGAAATACGCTCTCGCGCTTGGCGTTCACCACTTACTATTACGCTATTAGTACGATCATCAGCAACAATTTTAGGAATTAAAAATGTAGGGGTTGATCCCCCTTTACCTTGATTAGACTTATTCATTGCTTCAACAATACGAACCATTTCGCCTGCTGATGCGTATTGTAGTTTAATTATTTCAACATCTTGGTCGCCTGCTTTATCCACCAGTTTAATTATTTTAACTAAACGACTAACCGCCGCCGCTGTGCCGGTGATCATAATAACATTGGCAGGGTCATAGTTAGTTACTGTGCCACCACCTGCTTGGTCAGATATTTGACGTAATAACGGCGTTAATTCACGTATAGTTACATTCTTTACCTCAACCACTCGCGTAACCATTTCATCACCAACACCTGGATTTTCTTCATCAACCACGGGAATCGATGCTGATTTAGCTTCTTTTTTACGAACAATTTTAACGATATTATTTTCCATTTGTACAGCAGCAAAGCCATAAACTTCTAATACATTAAGAAAAAATTGATAGTATTGTTCTTCGGATAAAAGGTCATAACTACGTACATTCACTTTGCCACGCACGTTAGGGTCAACGATCATCGTTTTCTTTAAGTTTTTACCAACAATATTGATAAACTCTTCTAAGTCAGTACCTTTAAAGTTTGGTGAATATTGAGCAGCAGTAGCTGAACTTAACATTCCACTACACAAAGCTACAGTAGCTAACATTAATAATACTTTACGATACCAAGGCGCAGTCGCTGGTGTGCCCATGAAAAATTCCTTAAAACTGGTTAATACTAATTAATACTGAATAAAATTTCGGTTATATCCCCATTGCGATCAACAACAAGTGAGACTTCCGACTGTTCTTTAAGCTCCTGCAATGCTTGTGCTGCATTGCGGGGTTCGGTTAAATCATAACCGTTAATCTGTATAGCTACATCACCGGATTTTAAACCAGATGCGCTAAAAAATTCGCCATTTCTCCCCGGCATTAAACTGTAACCAATAATATTGCCCCCTTGACGCTTAGGGCTAATTCTTAAGTGATCAGTAATTTTTCCAGGGTCGGCACTTAAATCTTCTTTGAGCTTTTTAGCACTTTGGTTTAGACGTTTATTATTACGCTGATCAACCACTTTAGGGCTAGTAAATGAACTTTGCTTATTATTAGCCCCTTTGCGAGTTGATTTCGTTACGCTTGGTGTTTTATTGCTATTTTTTTGATACCGAAAACCATCAAGCATTAACGTTTCATGGCGACCATTTACCTTAATCAATACGCGATCATGAAATACTTTTGCTAATGAAGCACGAGTTCCCGTTATTTGCTCATTTATACCGTAGGTTGCTTGCTTGCCATTACTTTCTATAACCGCTGCCGCAATACTATTGTCATTACTTGCTACAGCACCTGTTAATGTTAAATTTAATTTCGTTTCAGGCGCATCTTCAGCCTGCTCAATTTCAACTTTAGGCGCTTCTTCTGTCTTATTATACTCGCCAAATAAATTAAGCTTTTTAAGGGCTGAAAGGTTAATTTTTGCCTTTTCTGTCGTTGTTTGCTGTGCAGGCATACTATTGATGGTATTAACTGGTTTATCGCTATCAAGCAATAACCATGTTATTTTAGCCGCTAAAAAAGCCACATAGATAATAAGCAACGCACAAATGGCTTTGGCAAGCTTTTGTTGTGGTACTTTTAACAATGTTTCATTAAGTTCGGTCCAATTAGTTGGAAACTGCATACTGCTCTTTACTTTTATATCGGGAAAGTTAATAAATCGTTACTGATAATACGTGAGCGATAGCCTTGCAACAAGGCAACATCGTGATTTTTTACTATTATTTACAAAGTATATTAAGGCATGTTGATCTTTCGAGTTTGTTTTTGCAGCTATTTGTAGGGTATTTTATACAAGGCAGAGCCTTTGTCATGTGGTTGCTCCACATAATAAGGTAATAACGCCGTAAAAATGACCTACAAATGCTGTCCGAAGGATTCGGCTAAATATCAACACGCCCTATTCACCGCGAAAATAATGTTGCTTTATGGTAACGTGCTAGCCGTATTTAATACGAGAAATATGACAGAATTATGAAACCCGATCAAAATTCAACAACATCTGAAACAGTTCGATTAGATAAATGGCTATGGGCAGCTCGTTTTTATAAAACTAGGGCCATAGCTAAGCAGATGATTGACGGTGGCAAAGTTTTTTATAATGGCCAACGAACCAAGTCTGGTAAAGCAGTCTCCTTGAATGATAAAATTACTTTACGACAAGGTTATGAGCAAAAAGAAGTATTAATAGTCGCATTAGCAGATAAACGCCGTGATGCTAGCTTTGCCCAAACCCTGTACCTTGAAACTAAAGACAGCATCGAAACCAGAGAGAAAAATAGCTTAGCCCGTAAACAAGGCATTTTATTAAGCCCTGCAAGTGATGTAAAACCAGACAAAAAACAACGTCGACAGATCCGACAATTGAAAGAAAGGCTCTAACGTGAACCCACAATTTGATGTATTAAACCGCTATTTATTTGAAGACCTTCATGCTCGAGGTGAGCTGGTACAGCTTAGTGAAAGCTATCAAGCTATTATTGCTAACCATAATTACAGCGAAGGCGTTCGCCAATTGCTAGGCGAATTACTTGCTGCCACTTGTTTGTTAACGGCAACGCTAAAAATAGAAGGGGAAATTACCGTACAATTACAGGGTGATGGCCCTGTAGGCTACGCGGTAATTAATGGTGATCATCAACAAAATATGCGCGGTATTGCACGCGTAACAGAAGAAACTCACGCAAAAAGCTTAAAGGCACTTATTGGTAAAGGTAACATGGTCATTACCATACGCCCTAAACAAGGTGAACCTTATCAAGGTATTGTTGCGTTAGAAAAAGAAACGCTTGCTGATTGTTTAGCCCATTACTTTGAAGTATCGGAACAAATTCCCACACAAATATGGCTATTTCATGATGAAGCAAAGCAAATGGTTGCTGGCAGCTTAGTACAGTTATTACCTGACGGTAACGATAAAGATCAACAAGTAAGTGACTTTGAACATTTGTGCCAGCTTACAAATACCATTAAAGCTGAAGAGGTGTTTACCCTTGATGCACAAGCATTATTATACCGTTTATACCATCAAGAAAAAGTGATGCTATTTGAGCCTCAAGCGGTTTCATACCAATGTAGCTGCTCTGAAGATAAATGCTTAAGTGCAATATCACAAGTAGAGCCAAGCGAGTTAGAAAGTATTTTACAAGAGCAAGGTAATGTAAGCATGACTTGTGATTACTGCTTAACGACTTATGCTTTTGAAAGACCTCAGTTACAAGTATTTATTGACGGTTCAAAGCACTAAAAACTACTTTATCTAATAGTAATGAACTCATTAAATATAATGTTTAATGAGTTTTATTTTTTGACTTAGGGCTATAATCTATATCTACTTCAACCGCGGAATAGTCTTTATTATTACTTAATACTTTATAATCAGTAAATAAATCTGAACTCGCAAGCGGCCAAACTCGATACGTATTTTTTTCAATATTTTCTATCTGGCTAAAATTTTCTTCTATCAGTGTTTTATTTTCTTTTAATACAACAACGAAGCTACCTTTAACCGTACCGAATTCATTCATATTTAAATTAAGTACTTGTGCATTTTTTTCAAATTTATCTGCAAGCAATTTAAATTTAGTACCATTTAAGCTAATCGTTTGTTCATTGGCTATTTTGGGTAAACGCTGAGGTATTTTTTGAATAGTTTCATCAGCCGAGCTAGTTAAATTATTAGCTGGCACTACAGCGTTTTTAGCCGCTATTGTACTTTCTTCTTTTACTGACGCCCCATTACTATCACTTGCTGAAGATGATGTTGAATCATTACAACCAATAATACTCATTAGTGCCATACTTATTACTGTTAGTTTTACTTTCATATTTAAACCTTATTTCAATATTTTTTAGTTATAAAAAAAGCTGATTGATTACTCAATCAGCTTTTTCAAATTTACCTTAATTTATTTACGACGACGTAATAAAGCTAGAGGTAATAACAATAGTGCAAACAAACTAGTTGAACCACCACCAGATCTTTTAACACTTGTAGGTGCAGGCGGCTCTGGCACATCATTTACAGTAACTGTGAAACTTTGTGTTGTTGTATCAGTACCATCATTAACACTTGCAACGAACGTTAATTCTTCTGAAGCAGAAACACTAGGTGCAGTGAAAGTAACTGCAGCAGTATCAGCACCTGTTAGCGTTGCAGTTGCTCCGCCAGTTTGTGTCCAGCTGTAAGTTAAAGCGTCACCGTTAGGGTCTGTTGCTTCAACTGACATGCTAACACTACCACCTTCGTTCACTGTTTGTGCAACATCAGAAACAGCCGTTACATTAGGCGCTCTATTGTCACAAGCAAACGTATCGCCTGCTACCACATCAGAGAACATGCTCGTTTGAACATTTTTAAAGTTAATGTTATCAATCCACCAGCCAATGTCATTAGTATTTGTGTCACTCGCAATACGGAAACGGAACTGAACTTCGTTACCATTTAACGCGGTTCCAAAATCAACGCCTTCCATATCACCAAAAGCAGCCATGTTACCTGTAAAGGTTGATTTACCTACTAATGCTGTGCCCGCTCTTTCATCGATTACCCCTGTGTAACCAGCACCCATGAAGCTACCGCCCATGTCAGTTACATCAGCCCAGTCAGAACCATTCACGCTAATTTCAACAACACCGCCGTCCCAGCCGCCTTCAATTTGGAAGTACTGCCACCAAGTAACAGCAAAGTTACCTGCATAACCAACAGTAAAGGCTTTAGTTTCAAACGCAACATCTGAAGAAAAACCATTATTACTAAGTAAGATATATTGAGAACCTACAGCAGGGAAATACGAGCTATACGTTGCATCTAAATGAGCAGTTCCTGCAGCCTGAGCACCACCTACCATGACATTTTCAGTCCAGTCATGCAGGGTAGCAACTGTTTCAGTATTATCCATAGTAGCGTCGTTAACTGGCGCACGGTCTTTAAAGTCCATGTTTACTGTGGTTGATAAACCATAGCTGCCAAGTGTTACACCATCGGCTAAATCAGGGAATGTTACTTCTAACGTTAATGTATCTGCAGTAGCCGCGTCGTTTAGCGTAAATTCAATAGGTGAACTACTTACATTGGCATATAAGTCAATATCACCAAATGAAATCATGCCTTCATTTGCAAACGTTACATCATGGCCACTTGTTACTTCAACTTTACCCATTAAACCAGATAAAGCAGTGCTACCTTTATTACTTACTGTGAAGCTAACGGTACCCGTTTCACCTTTATCTAATACGTTATCGTTTGAACAATAACCGGTCATCATTCCTTCATAATTGCTATTCAGGCTATGTGATGAAACATTAAATGATGAAACTTCAGTTTCATTTGATTCAACAACACCAGAGTGGTCTGTTGATGTACGTACCGGAGATACAGCGCCTAAGCCCATACCACGACGAGCAAATGCCGCAAGAATTAACTTATAATCTTCTGGATCATTCGCATAAGCCGCGGCTAAAATAGCATCACGTGCTTCAGTATACGTTGGCGCTACAGGCGTCATTTTATAACCAGCAACTAAGTAATCTTTCATTAGACTTTGCGCTTCAGCAAAGTCATGACGATCATCATTAATTAATGCTACGTATGAATCCCATAGCATTGCTGCCCATGGTTCACCCGCGTCATGTACTTCAGCATTACCATATTGATCTGGGCGAGTACCGTTACCTAAAGTAACGTTAGCAAATGTTAATGGGTTAACATCCATATCTGTTGAGTATGGGAAGTTACGAATACCTGTTTGGAAACTTGCCACATAAGAAGTTGCAGAGTAAGCCGTACCAAACATTTCATTGCCAGCAATCATTGCATCATCAGCATCTGATAATAATAATAATGCATGGAAATCACCCCAACCTTCACCCATAGAGCGACCTTGTTGGTTAATTAGGCCTGAAGAGTTACCAACTAAACGGTTACTAATGTAGTGACCCCATTCGTGAGCAACAATACCATTATCCCATGAGCTAGCTTTGTAAGGTTTTTTGTTAAACATTGAAATTGTAACGGTTTCAGCAGCGTCTAGTTTCGCATAAATGGCCGCGCCACTTTCAAAGTTCAGACCCATACTTGGAATAGTTACAGTATCGTCACTACCACCCATTGGTGCTGGTGTGCCGTCGTTATTGTTGTTAGCAATTAATACCGCAATTGCACCTGCATCTTGAGCATTTTTTACTTTTTGTGTAAATGCACAAGCACCACGGTCAATAATAGCTATTTTGCCTGCTAATTCAGCAGCGTTATCAGCAGCTTCACAGCCATCTGTAACGGTATCCGTAGCGTCATCAATACGTACAACATCAGCACTGATGCTAAACTGGCCTTGGCCAAATGAAGCACGTTGAGTCACGTCTAATAAGCCAAGATCGTCATGAGATGTAATTGTCACACCATAATCATCGCCAATTACTGCGTCTTTACTGTCCCATAAATACATTTGCATGCGAGGTGAAGCACCATCAGCAGGTGTACTCATATTCGCATTATCAAAACCAGAGTTGTCTTGCACTTCAGCGCGAAGTGCATCACCTTCAAAACCACCACGTTCATAATTTGACTTTTGTGCGTTACCTGCCGCTTCATCGAAACCATGATCATAAAAATCATCATGTAAATAGTTATTTAAATAGAACAAGTTAACTGTTGCAGCTTTTCTGTTATGAACAGAGTTTTCAGTTAGGCTGGTATCGTATTTGTAATCAAACGTATTGGCACTGGTTACGTCAGCAATTATATCACCCGTTGTAAAACCATCCGGTGCTATAGCATCAACATACGCTTTAACGTTATTACCATCAGTAGTAGTAGCATCATCAGCTAACCATGCATCTCCAGTACTAATAGGGCCAGAAGTTAAAGTAATTAATGGTGCATCTAAATAAGCAGTTGCATCTGGTGTATCTGCGCTAACAGCTGGAACTACATTACCATGTGGGCTATCCCAAGGCTTTGCTGTATCTTGGTCAGCATATACACGGTAGTTAAAGTCATCCGCATGGCTTGATAAGTCATGTTTAAAAAGTACTGCGCCTGTGCTAGCTGAAATTACGTAGCTGAAGTAATCAGAGTTAACACTGTCTTCAACTGACGTTTCAACTTCAACATAGTACGCTGCTTCTAGCTGACCTTTTGCTTCAAAATAAACTTTTTTAGCGCGTGGCTCACCTAGTAATGATTTGCCTGATGCCTTGTTTGAAACATTGAATTTTACATAGGCTTCTGAATCTGAATTTTTAGCTGAAAGTTGAACATCATTGCTAACGCCACCCATATCAGCAAAAGCAGAAGAAATAGCATCTGCTGGATTACCAAAAACACTTGATGTTGCACCAGCGTTTAATGACGCAGGAGCCGCAGATGAGAAATAACCTGAAGAAGCAACAAGGTTCAACTCAGGATCCATCATGATATTGTATTCACGGTTAAATACTTCTACACCGCCAACACTTTGCTTATATTTTGCGATTGAAGCACCGCGACCTGAATCATGTACACTTGATAAAACAGGACGAACTAGGCTGTTTTTGTTTGCAGATAAACCAACTAATTGATTTAAATAAAAGTCGGCTGCGTATGCAACTCGATGTTCAGCCGCAATTGCACCAACATCTGGTTTAGCTTGATTAATACCTGCCCATTGAAAAGTTGCTTGTCCTGTTTGGCGATCATATTGATTTGCCATACCACTAGCTGTTGGTTGCTCTGCTTTTTGCATAGCGTTGATAGGAGCAATGGCTACTTGTGAAAGTGTCATATTATTCGCGATTGCACCAGCTGACACTGATGTTAACGCTGCGCCAACAAAGGTAGCGACAATAGATTTAGTAAATTTCATTTGATTCCTTATCCTCTTATGTTTCTCTTCTACTTATTATATTTTAATTTATTATTCTTCTGCTTACTTTCCACTCATGGCACAAAACAAGCCAAAGAATAAAAAGTCATGAACGAAATATCACATTTTTTTCATAGATCTGCAACATCTTCTCAGCACTCACTTTTACGTTTTTTAGGAATAGTGAAGTTATGTGTCAACAATTCTATCCAAACTAATCATAGTTTAATGATTACACTTTATTTCTTAAAATGTAAAAAAAAAAGCGAGACTGATTATTACAGCCTCGCTTTTAAGTTTATTAATACCTACTTGCCTTTAAAAATGTACGACTACACCCGCGAAATAACCACTAAATTCAATATCTGTGTATAAATCACTTAAATCGTCTAATTCTAATTTAAGTTCGCGGTAACCTGCCGTTAAGTTAATATCAATGGCTAAATTATCTACCAATTCATAACTAATCCCTGCTTGGTAGTCATAAAGTGTGTGATCTTTAATGGATAGAAAATTTCCTTCTGCAAAAAAATTTAAACCTGTAAACGGTAAACCTATATTAGTACGCGCATAAACCATCGGGATTATCTCACTGGTTGAAATCCCCGTTGAAGCTGCAGTACCATTTATTTCACCCGCTACCGTTACTTCACCGTCAAAATCACGCCCAGTAATACCCACGTCAAATGAAACTAGGTCATTATCAAACAATTCATAATACAAAGTGTAATCGACAAAACTTACATCAAAATTTGCATTAGCTTGGCTCGATGAGTCAAACGTTTGGTCGTTAAATTCAAATGATGAATTTAATAACACTGCGCCTGTAGTTTGTAGCGACGTTGTTGCGACTTTAGCATTCGGAATTAAGGGCAATGGGTGTTCAATCGATATTGAGTAATTAGTTTGTTGTTCATCGGCTAAATTAAAGTCTAATTGATTGACGTTACTGCCCAAAGTACCTTCAACTTGCTGGTCCCAAACACTCGCACCTACATAAATACCAATAGCGTCTGCATAAACATTGGTATTGCAAGCGACTAATAGACTTGCGGCTAAAATTGTTTTTTTCATTATTACTATCCTTGACTTAATAAGTCATTTAAATCGATTAATCCCGCATTGGCGCGTGATATATAATTCGCCATTACTAAAGAATGATTAGCTAACATACCAAAACCTGAGCCATTTAAAATCATAGGGCTCCATATTGACTCTTGGCTTGCTTCTAATTCTCTAATAATTTGCTGTAAACTCACTCGTGCATTTTTCTTTTCGAGCACATCATGAAAATCAATCTCTACTGCTTTTAAAAAGTGCAATAACGCCCAAGTTGCACCGCGAGATTCATAAAATACATCATCAATTTTCCACCAGCTTGTTTTTAATGCTAAGTTCGATTGCGTATAAGTAGATTGCACCGCAGCACTGTCGCCAGCTAATTCAACATTTAACTGTTCACGGCCAACACTGGCACTTAATCGCTGCGAGTAACTTCCCAAGCGCTTCGTCACTTCTTGCAACCAATCTCGTAAGTTATCAGCACGCGCATAAAACTGTGCTGATTGGGCATTTACATTAGTTAATTCACTGCGGTAAGCATA
Organism: Thalassotalea sp.; assembly: GCA_049613795.1. Lineage (GTDB taxonomy): Bacteria > Pseudomonadota > Gammaproteobacteria > Enterobacterales > Alteromonadaceae > Thalassotalea_B. The sequence goes on from JBMZCX010000017.1 coordinate 28,729, forward strand.
TAAAGCGTCTATTGCTTTTTTATATTCTCCTTCAGCACTCGGTATTGCCCAACTGGTGTGGTCAATATTAAATTGTGGTTGCGCGATTTGTAAGTGTTTATTTTCCATTGATTGAGATTGAGATCGACTGAACTCTTGTCTCATTATCAACGCCATATCGCGAACCATTTCTAATGCACCAAATTCCCACGAAGGAATATTGTCTAGAAACACCGACGGTGGCAACGCATCGTTCGCCATATAACCACCCGGTTTGTTGAGTAGGGTTTCACTTACGTAAATCAGTGTACTGGTGGTTGTATAACCAATAACTGGTTTCACATTGTCGGCCTTAGCATCTGCTGACACTTGTGCTTTGAGATCAAGCGGAGCAGGTTCAAAGCTCAAATACACTCCCACAAAGTATAAAAGAACAATAACGCTTAGCAGTGTAGAAATAATTATTTTAGGGGAAAATTTAGACGTCATTACACGCTCCTAATGATGGTGATGTTGATGATTGCTTTTAGACTGAGTATTTTTTTTAATATTCTGCTTAATACTTGTTATCGGTAATTCTATCGTTTGAGGTTGCCCTTGAGAAAATTGTAGAGTCACCATCGCTTTTTCATTCGCAATTAATGGTTTGGCTATATTAAAAATCATTAAATGATAACCATATGGTTGCAATTCCACTTCACTCTGAGCATTAATAACTAATGTTTCGCGTTGACGCATGCTCATCATTGAATCAGTCATCACATGCTCATGAATTTCAATTCTATCGCTAAAGTCGCCTGTTACGCCCGTTAATGTAATAGCGGAATCAGTTTTGTTTTGTAGAACCATATACGCAGAAGACACGTTGGTTCCTGGAATTGTCGCTCTAATGTAAGCATTTTTCACAATTAACTGCTGAGCTTGTACCGAGTAAATAGTACATAACAACAAAGAGAGTGTGGTAAATAATTTTAAACATTGTTTGTTCATTGACGCTATACATCCTTAATAATTTTGTCTATGGTGTTACTGTCTTATATTTTAACTAAGCTATTAGAAAATGAGTAATTTAATTCTATCAAACGAAGAAAATAATGTTTTAACTATCACCCTTAATCGTTTCGACAAAAAAAACGCGCTAAATACAGTAATGTATGCAGAGCTTTGTCGATTATTTGAATATGCTGAGCAGACCCCTGCGATTCATTGTCTCCTTATTCAAGGTAATGAGCAATGCTTTTGCGCGGGTAACGATCTTGCCGATTTTTTACAACATGACGGCGAAGAAGAATTTATCGCGTTCAAGTTTGTAAAGCAATTAGCCGCTTTTACTAAGCCTATTGTTGTTGCTGTTGCTGGCCCTGCTGTAGGCATTGGCACCACTTTATTATTACATTCCGATATGATTTTTAGCACCACTGACGCTAAATTCAAGCTCCCTTTTTCACAATTAGGGTTATGCCCTGAAGCTGCATCAAGCTTATTACTACCACTTAAAATAGGTCATAATAAAGCCTTTGAATTACTTATTTTAGGTAATACCTTTAATGGTCAACAAGCTTATGAATATGGCATTGTTAATCATTGTTGTGACTCAGAAAAACTCTTAGCAAGCGCTAAACAAGCGGCCGAAAACATTGCAAAGCTTCCCTCCGACGCTGTACAAACCAGCCGAAAACTCATGAAGAATGCAACTAACACACAAGCTGAGCAAGCCATGACAAATGAAGCTCAAGAATTTACTCGCTTAATGAATACCGATACCTGCAAAGGCATTCTAGGTGCTTTTTTCAAGTAAACGATTAGGTTGTTAACGGTTATAAATGAATAATTATAACGTTAACAACCTGTTGCATGCCTTTACGTTATGTGTATTTTACACTTTCATTTTTTTAAGTTTTTTCTTTAATTTTTTTACTTCTTTTTTCAAGTTGTCATCTTTGTCAGTATTAATTTGTGCAAGGTAGCTCTGCGCTTTTTCTTTATCTTTCTTGTAAGTATGCAATTGAGCTAAACGATACTTAACCCACGGTTGATGTTTATCACCAGCCAAGGGCAACGCTTCAACTAAGGCATTAATGCCTAAATCAATTTCTTCGCCCGACTCTGCTGAGACTTTCCCTTGTTGATAGAGCGATTGACCCTTTTGTTTATCATTTTCAGCATATTTAATTGCCTGCTTTAAGTCTGTACGCGCTTGTTGCCAGTTTTTATTTTTAATATAAAAACCCGCACGCGATGCATACATATTGGAACTTTCAGGGTAAGCGGTAATACCTGCAGTAATAGTTTTTTGGGCTAACTCAGTTTGTCCTGTCTGCCAATAAACATTGGCCAACTGGCTAAACCCTCTTTCTGGTGCCAATTTTTTCATTTGTTGTGCATATAGCAAGGCTTTGTCAGTATCACCACCAGCAATACTTGGTGCACCTAAATGAAAACCAACTAAATAGTCTAACGCTTCAAGATGATCAGGTTTAAGTTCAATGGTTTTTTCCATCGCTTCAAGAAAATCACTCGCATAGCCTAATTTAGAAAAAATACTCGCTTTCTGCGCCATTACCACCGCGCTTTGACCAAAACGATATTCAATTTCAACATTATTGGCGTGATCTTCTCTCAAAGCTTCCAGCATGTCATAGGCTTCTTCAGTATTGTCTTTAGACATTAATATTCTGCTATAGAGAATTTGACCAGCTAAACTCGATTTTTCCGTAGCAGGGAGTGCCGTATAAGCACTTTCAGCAGTGGCAAGTTGATTGTTTTCTAACGCTAATGCAACGTCTTTTTGTGAAGCCGTAGCATTCGCCATCAGGCCAAGCGTGAGAGAAATAAATAAAATTGTTTTTTTCATTGAAAATCCTTTTGAATTATTATGTTATTAATGCTGAATACAAAATCAAACTAACTATATTGCTGTTTATTTTTATTACGAGTAATTAATAAAACAACACCAATCGCTAATAATATTGGCCAAAATATACCAACCATTACCATGGCTAACGAACCAAAAACCAACAGACCAATAAATATTATGGTGCCGAAAACACTTAATATAATGGCCAATGCCGCCAGAACTAATAGTACGACGACTAATGCTGAGATACTAATAGCCTTCAAAGGTTCAATAAGATTTTCACCCATATAAATATCGATATCAAAGAACTCAATCATACTGATGCCAAGTACATAGGTTAAAAATAACGTCGCAATAATTGCTAATAACAGCGATTTAAACAATGACATAACAATCTCCTAGAAAATAAGCTGATTAATTATTGCTCTGCAATTTAAATACTCGCAGAATCAATATTCAAAACGCTACGGGAATTAGAAGCACTTTGGCAAGGCGCTAAAGGTATACTTACCGAGTTGGCATTAATAATGATGCAACGATATAGGCAACTCCAGTTGCCACTGGAAAGGTAATTAACGCGAATAGCGCTCCAACTCTTACGCCAATTCTTGGTAATTGATAATGCTTGGCAATACCTGAACAAACACCTGATAGCTTTTTATAGGCACTGTCTTTTGCTAACGTTTTTTCAACACGGTAACTCTGTTGGTATTTCATGGGAACTCCTTAATCGGTAAATCAGTATTTCTTCATTTAATAAAACACCTACCGCCAATAACTCAAATCTAACAGCGGTAGGAAATAGATAAACTATTATGCAGCGGCTTCGTCATTCGCTACTTTTTTCTTTAAATCAGCCAGTTCAGACGCAATGTTCTCGTCCTCTTCAAGCGCTTTAAACTGACTATCTAAATCATTGTTTTTTGTTAAGTCATAAGCCTCTAATTCAGCTTCAACACGATCAATTTTTTGTTGGTAACGCTCAAACTTACTCATCGCTTCTTCGATGTTATAAATATTTTCACGTTCACGAACTTTTAGTCGTACATGTGCCGATTGTTGACGTAACAGTAACGCTTCTTGACGACGCTTTGCTTCAGTTAACTTGTCTTGAATACGTTGACTGTCTTCTTGTACTTCCATTAAAAACTCTTCTAATGCTTGCAATTCTTCTGTGAGTGCCGCAATTTCAGCTACTGCTTTATTCTTTTCTGCCAATGCCGCTTTAGCCAAGTCGTCACGCGCTTTACATACCGCACGTTCTGCTTTTTCTTGCCAATTACTCGCACTGGTTTCCATAACACGAATTTGTCTCAACAGTGTTTTCTTTTCAGCAATATGCTTAGCTGCGGTTGAGCGCACTTCAACTAATGTTTCTTCCATTTCAGTAATGATTAACTTAATCATTTTTTCTGGATGCTCAGCTTTGTCTAGCATGCTATTAATATTTGCGTTAATAATGTCTGTAAATCTTGAAAACATACCCATAATTATTCCCCTATTCGCCTGATGTTGTTGTGTTTATATTTTGTTTCGATGTATTGGCAATCACTAAATGTGGCTGCTTCTCATTCCACTGCATTACAGGTTTGTGAGCCATAGATGCAGCAATAATTGATACCGATGATTGCTTAACTTGAGTAGTAATAGATTCTGTAACTTCCTGAGCCTGCGCCGCAACACTTTGATTTAATGTATTCATTAATGTTTGTTGATTAGCTGAAGCAGAAGCGGTTGCACCTAAACCGACTACAAGTGGAATAATGGCTAATGTTTTATTTGCGATTTTCATCATCGATATCCTTGGTAAAGTAAATTAATTTTTCATATTGTTATGAAGTTAAACTAACTATTACAAGGTACATGCCAACAATAAAAATAAAACTAACCCACTGTTATAAAACAAAAAAATAAAAAACCTAAAAAACCACGAATTCTAGACATAATATGTCAAACCAAAATTTGGTTTATTTGACATGGATAGTGGTCAAATAAACCAAGAGATATCATAAGACATAAATTCAAAATAATAATGGAGACTTAAACGGTGGAAAATTATTCACACCCCACAGAAAGGTATTCAACATATAAAATGATGATAAGCATTAATGGTATAGGGTGTAATAAAGGAAGTTTTGGTTTGCTACAGGAAAGCTATATGTATATTTAAAAGGGGAATTGCAATTAATTTATAGGATGAATAGTTCAGCTTACTTCAACACATTGTTTATAATTAAAGCGGTACATAGAGGAAAGGCTCTTAGTGATGTTATGGTTAAAGTTGCTTGAACTTTATTACACATTTAAATTACCAATACAATCATGCATAGCGCTATATGTTGTTCTTTCAAACAAACTCACGACAATGGAGGCCGCCAACATAGTTACCGCAGGGGTGCTTAATATTAACGCAATAGTAGTTAAACTTAACATCATTTCAATTCCTAAAAACAGTTACTTAGTAGTAAAGACGCAATAACTATTACAAAGGTTGTGCCAAATTATGATGTTTTTTATATTTCATTGATTTTAAAAGAATTTTATATTTTTATAAAATTCACTGTTGCACGCCATAGTAATAAATAATTTTACAATAGTTATTTAAACCAAAAAAAAGCTAAAATAATAAGTAATTAGTGTAAATTACAATAACAACAAAATAGAATATCCCGAATTCGGGAAGTACTTTCCTGATATAGGAACAAAAGACAAAAGAAGTTAGGTGTTATAAGGCCCTAAAAACTAGTATTTAAAATGCTGACTTTGGCGAACGCTTCTCGTAATACTTGGCTATTGGCGCCTTCACGATTCGCATTTTCACTTAAATAACGCCTAAACTGCTTCGCGCCCGCTAAGCCATTGCATAGCCCCAGCATATGACGCACAACATGCCAAACACGGCCGCCATTCGCAACATACCTGTCAATATAATCAGCCATCTCGTTAATAACATCTTCACGAGAAAGTATCGCTGAATTATCATGCCATAAACTCTGATCGGCCTGAGACAATATATAAGGGTTTTGATAAACCTCTCGCCCTATCATTACGCCATCAAGCTGTTTTAAGTGTTCCTGACTCTGCTCAAACGTTTTAATGCCACCATTAATTGAAATAGTTAAGTCATTAAAATCTCGTTTAATTTGGTAAACGCGTTCATAATCTAATGGTGGAACTTCTCGATTTTGTTTTGGGCTTAAGCCACTTAGCCACGCTTTACGTGCATGAATAATAAAGTGCTGGCAGCCCGCTTTCGCTACTGTATCAACAAAAGTATGCAGAAATTCGTAGCTGTCTTGTTCATCAATACCAATACGAGACTTTACTGTGACAGGAATTGAAGTAGCATGTTGCATTTCATTCACGCATTGCGCCACTAATTCAGGCGATTCCATTAAACATGCGCCAAAGCGACCGTTTTGAACACGGTCAGACGGACAACCCACATTAATATTTACTTCGTCGTAACCACTTTGCTCAGCAATTTTTGCACACTCAACCATCGCTTTTGCATCGCTACCACCTAGCTGCAATACCACCGGGTGCTCTTCATTATTAAATGACAAATAATCGCCTTTGCCAAATAAAATAGCCCCCGTAGTTACCATTTCGGTATACAGCACAGTCCGTTTAGACATTACACGATAAAAATAACGACAATGACGGTCAGTCCAATCGAGCATGGGTGCAACAGATAGTAGGTGGTTATACATAAAAATTCTCTAAACAGTGGTGAGTTAAAAAAGTCACATAATATTTTTAACAATCTTCCGCTGCTATTTATTAAGACTAATGATGAAGGTAAAGAAATAAAATGATGGTTAAATTAATCGTATATTTCAGCGCTTACCAAAATGGTCGGGCAGTATACAATAAATGACTTACTTTCTTCAAACATCACAAAGAGAAAGGCCTGCTTGATAATATTACCAAGCAGGCCTTTATTGAACACATGTAATGCTTACTCTATGTTAATTAATCGTACTAAACTCAATAGTACTTGGGTATTTTTTGCTGTGATATATTTTATGATCCGCTTTAACAAAGTCAGACTCTGTCGCATCAAAAATATTTCCCACATACTTTTGCGGGTTTATATCAATAAACGGGAACATACTACTCTGAATTTGAATTTGTAGTTTATGCCCTCGCTTAATGGTATGTAATACATCATATAATTCAAAGTTTACTTTGCTCACTTTGTTAGGTTCAAAAGCTTTTGGCTCACTAAAGCTGTCACGAAAGCGACCACGTATCACTCCCCAACGCACTAGCTCATGACGGTTACCAGTTTTTTGATCGACCTTGTCATTGTTAGCGTCTTTACCTGGAAAAACATCAACCAACTTAACCACAATATCTGCAGCACTTTCTGTCGTTGAAAACCATAAGTTAAGGTCAATCGCACCCGCAATGGTCATATCGTCTTGCATTACTTCCGTTTCAAACACTAAAACATCAGGTCTACGTGCGGTAAAACGTTGGTCTTCCACCATGTATGGCTTGTCCCAACCTCGGCTAATGTTAGCCGAATGAGGTACAGGCTTATTCGGATCGCTAATATATTCACTAAAGCCATTATTTTGAGCTAGGCTATTAAGCGATTCATTATCCCCTAAAAACAACGTCTTTTTGTTTGATTTTAGGGGTGGCCAAACATCAAATTCACGCCAGCGATTACTACCTGTTTCAAACATAGTAGCCGTTGCTAATTTCGCATCTTTATCTGCTTTTAAGTGTTGCTTAAAGAAAGGTAATAACACTTCTGTTTGAAACCATTTACTGGTATTAAAACCAAAATGTGCCTCACCCAGTTTAGTGCCGTCGCCTCGATTCCATTGTCCATGATACCAAGGCCCCATGATCAATTTGATGTGTTCATTTTTATTAGCTTTAGACATTGCTTGATAAGTTGCAAGCGGGCCATATAAGTCTTCGGTGTCATACCAACCGCCAACCACTAACGTGGCAGGTTTGGTGTTATTTAAATGCGGTAATACATTGCGATCTTGCCAATATTCGTCATAATTAGGGTGTTCAGTTAACTCATTCCAAAAAGGGCGCGTCCCGTTAAAATAGTTTTTATTTACATTAGATAATGGACCTAATTTACGGAAAAATTCATAACCGTCGGGCGTTATTGCATCCATCCCTTTAGGCCAATTGGCGTGAACGTCATCGCGTACTTTGTCAAAAGAATCAAAGAATAAAAAAGCCATTGGTAACACGAACGCACCATTTCGATGAAAGTCATCAAAGAACCAATCGGCAATTGGTGCTTGTGGCGAAATAGCTTTTAAAGCTGGATGACTATTAATTGCAGCAACAGAGGTATAATACCCAGGATACGACGTGCCCCACATTCCCACCTTGCCATTGTTTTTCTTAATATTCTTAACTAGCCAGTCAATTGTGTCAAAGGTGTCTGTGGCATCATCAGTCGCCTTTTTACCTTTTTTATAGGCGTCTTGCGGTCGCATATTAACGTACGTACCTTGCGACATAAATTTACCGCGAACATCTTGAAATACAAAAATAAAACCGTCTTTTTCAAAGCTTGCACTTGGCCCTAATGCTGTTTTGTATTTGTTACTGCCATAAGGAGCGACTCGATACGGAGTACGCTGCAACATAATCGGGTATTTTTTTGAGCTGTCATTAGGAACATACACAGAAGTAAACAGCTGAACATTATCACGCATTGTAATTTTATGTTCATACTTAGTATAATTTGCACGGATATACTCCGCTCGATCATCTGCTTTTTTGTCGTAAGCTAAAGCAAGCGTACTTGCACACAACAAACAAATAAATGTTACAGCTTGATTAAAGCTTATATTTTGCATTTGTCACTCCTTGAAAGGTAATATAATTAGATCGTTATAACCCCTTGATACTATATCAAGCGGTACAAATGTCCAAACCAATTAACCCATTATATGTACCGCTTATCGCACCTGATATAAAACCGATAATAGCCAACGAGGTTACTGCTAATAAAAACAACTTCCATTAACACCGCCATGGGTGATCCAACAAGGTAATTATGCAGTAGCCATAGGCTTGTGCCGATCATCATTAACTGTCGTAATTTTTTATCATTACCATTAAATGAGGCGGTGGTTTGAAATATTGTCCCAGCTAAACCAAGCAAGCTCACAGCGCCTGAAAAAGTAAAAAATGTCACCAATATTGCTGATAAAATAAAGCCATACATAATATTTTTTGATGTAGTAAAAGCACTTAAAAAGTATCTAATAGTCGCAATAGCCATTAAACCTGCGGCAGTCCACTGAGCTAATAAAACAAAGTGACTAGAGATTAACACGCCAGAAAAACACAAACACCCAACTATTTTTCTTCTGTCTTTAAACTGGAAAGAAGCTAAATCGAACAAAATGGCAATAGTAATGAGAATTTGAGAAAGGGCAAAGGCTGACAAAGTGATAATTCCATAAAGTAATAATAAATATCACCATTATCAGTAATCGCAGTGGCGTTGAAATTAACTTAAGTTAATAAACGCGTTTTCATGCGAGCTTTTATTCTCGATAGGCTAATTGGGCTGATACCAATATATGCAGCTAATTGAATATTATTTAGGTTGTTAATCCACTGCGGCGAGTGTTGGCACAAATGCAAATAACGTTCTTCAGGGTTATTTAATAGTAAAAATGCTTCTTTGGCTTCTTTATACAGTAACTGTTGTTGCAGCAACTCAACTTTAGCGCATTGCCACTGAGGCAAATTAAGTAACCTCAACGGCACCCGCACCACCTCAGCATTGTTTAACGCTTCAATTTGATAGTTAGCAGGGGTATTGGTTAGCCAAGCTGCGTACAAAAAACTAAGTTCGCCTGAAAAATAATACTCTTTACTGCGTTCATCGCCAACATCTGAGTAATATGACGCGCTTAATATGCCAGACAAAATAAAGTAGCCATAACGCTGTTCATCGCCCTGACCTAATAACACGTCAGCTGCTGAAAAAGTCATGCGCTTAAATTGTGACCGCACTGAATTAAGCGTGTCGTTATCGACATTTAGTTCACGAAAAAAATCAAACACAGCGGTAAACGCTGTATTGCTCCTATCCTCGCCCTTGGTTTTATTTTTCATAGTTAACCGAATAAGCTACAAACCGTTATGGTATTGAATATTAGTAGCTTCCGTTACTAGGCTATTCAACTGTGCTATTGCGTCGTTATTGCCACTAAGTAATTGTTCAAATTGACGGATCAGCTGCACTTTATCAGGTGACTCTTTATCGCCCGCACCAATATTGGTTAGGTCAATCATAAAGTCATCAAATGAGTCGGCAAGATCGTCAATAATTTCAGTGTTTAAAAACTGATCGTTGTTATAAATACTTGGATAGCCTGCCTTTTGTTTGTCGATAGCAAAAGATACCCCTTTAAGGTTAGTGATGCTGGTCGACTTATCGCAAGACAACATACAGCCATTATCTATTCGTGGTTTTTCACAGCCCACACTTTGTTGGAAGAAACATTGTCGGCTCACCATTAATAATATGGGATGATAAATACTGTAAAGCATTTTGAAATTTTTAGGACGAGCAATGGTTTTAATTTGCTGTTTGTTAATTTCATTCGAAATAAACGCCCCTGCGCAATCAAATTCACTCTGAAATGCTAATAAGGTGTACGAGTTGGTAGTATTTAAAAACGGACCTGCGATCCATTTAATGCCTAACTCGAATGCTCTAAAGGCAATGCCGGTATTATTAGTAACAATAAGTGGCGGCTTAACTTGTTCTAAAATATTAAGCGCTACATCGTAGTCTTTACCAATTAATACCGATGGAAACCAAGGAATTAAACGCGGATTTTGTTGTAAAAAGCTCACATATTTTGTGCAGCCTCGTTTGTAGGCATCTGGCAATTTAAAGTAAATATCGGCATCGGTGCTGTCCGCTAATGCAATATCGGCTTCATCACAAATTAATAACGATAAATTGGCACGTTTAGTGTTGTCTGTTGGCGCTGGCTTTTTATGTCTTTCAAGTTTCGGTAATACCACTTCTGAAAGCACTTTTTGGCCATTATTTAATTGGGCTGCCACTTCATTTTTTAAGGTAGTTAAAGTACTGAACGGAATACTAACATTGTCGGCAAGTTCACTTATGTTTAATGCTTTTAAGTCAAACTCAGCGTTATTTAAACTCTTAAAGCGTTTTTCAATTGCGGCTTGGTCAATACCAAATTGCTCACTTTTGCTTAAACGTTGGGCTGATTTAACCACAAATTTCGTTTCGGCAGAGGCTTTAATAGCCTGAGTGGCAGATTCGTGTTCTTCAATAGTAACGGTTACTGTTAATGGCTCATCAATATCGCCTGAAAAGCATAACGATAATGATCGTTTAGCAATGCTTAAATGTTTAATTTTGTCGAAAACTGACGCCGTTATTTGATCTTTTTCAGCATTAAGGTTTTGCTCAACCTCATGAATTTGTACAACCGAAATTGCATTGCTGGCTTCAAGTGCATGATATTTTGAATTATCGCGCGGATTCTCAATAAACATTGACTGGTTTAAGTCGCCACGTAAAAATGCATTCGAAAAATCGCGGTTAAACACTTTATACAAACGCTCGCCGTCTTGTGTTAATTCGCCCGTTTCAACAAAACCGTCTATTTGCTGGCGGAAGCTGTCAATAACCGTATGCACATAACTTGCCCCTTTAATACGTCCTTCCACTTTAAACGAGTGCACGCCTGCATCAATTAAAGCAGGTAAGTCAAAAAAGGCAGAATTGTCTTTAATATTCAGCGGAAAGTTATTGCCCGACGATGTGGTTTCGTACTCTTCTCGGCAGGCTTGGCTACAACGCCCACGGTTACCTGAATTACCAACACTGGCCGAGGTTGAATAACATAAACCTGAAAACGCGACACATAACGAACCATGTACAAATACTTCGGTTAATACGTTTTGCTCGTGCCCTACTGCGGTGATTGCCGTAATTTCACGTAAGTTTAATTCTCGAGATAAATTAACTCGCGACGCGCCTAATTTTTTCAAGAACGGAATTTGCCCCACATTATGAGTAGTTAATTGTGTTGACGCGTGAACATCTAAGCTAGGAAAGTGCTTTTTAAGTACATAAAACAAACCAATATCTTGCACAATAACGCCATCTAAGGTGGTATTAGCTAACTTAGTTAACAATTTTGCCAACGAGCCAAATTCACGCTCTAAAATTATAATATTTAAGGTTAAAAATATTTGGCACTGATACTGATGCGCTAAACGAATAATGCCCACCAATTGCTCAAAAGAAATATTAGACGCACGATTACGCGCATTAAAGGTGTCTAAACCACAATATACCGCGTCGGCACCTGCAATAATGGCGGCTTTAATGGCGTCTACATCGCCACCGGGGGCTAATAATTCAATTTTTGGGTTCATTTACACACTTACTTTGTTGCTGCTAGATTTTAATGGGGGGATTTTACCCGTATATTTGGCCGCTGAATACCGATAAAATAAGCTAAAATTTATAGATGTTGCAGAAAATGACCTTACCAATATTATATTCTTTACGAAATTGTCCCTTTGCAATGCGCGCTCGTTTGGCACTTTATAAATCAAAACAAGTAGTTGAGCTACGAGATGTGGTATTAAAAAACAAACCCGCACAAATGATAGCCGCTTCAGCAAAAGGTACTGTCCCTATTTTAGTATTAAACACAGGTAAGGTGATTGATGAAAGTTTGGATATTATGCTGTGGGCACTACATGAAAGCGACCCGGAAAATTTATTGCACACTACGCCAACACAAAGCCAACTTGAACAAATACTCACGCTGATTCACCGTTTTGACCATGAATTTAAAGCCTGTTTAGAGCAATATAAGTGCGCTAAACGTTATCATGAAAGCAATGT
>JBMZCX010000018.1:0-41394 GCA_049613795.1 Thalassotalea sp.
GTTTCAGCTTCAAGCGTTTCTTTATCTTTTTCACCGTGTGCAGCTTGTAAATCAGCTGCATAGTGTTTTCGATCAAACTTGTTTGGATGTCCGTTTGCAGGACAGTTTTCTCGAATTTGCGCTAATTTGCCACGACGTTCGGCAATCAATTTGTTTTCGTCTTGGTTTGCTTGGTCTGTCATTTTCATTCTCAGTGTTAATATCTAATGCATTGGCATAGATAGGTTAGTACTTAACCGCAAAGCGGTTCAATAAATTTTTTTACACCTTAGTAAGCTAAGGTGATTAATGGTCTATAAGCCTGACTTAAGTGATGCTTCAATAAATTTATCAAGATCACCGTCTAATACGGCTTGGGTATTTCTGTTTTCAACACCTGTGCGTAAATCTTTAATTCGGCTGTCGTCTAATACGTATGAGCGTATTTGACTACCCCAGCCAATATCTGATTTGCCGTCTTCTAATTCTTGCTTACCTTCATTCTGCTTTTGCATTTCCATTTCATACAATTTTGCTTTTAACAGCTTCATTGCCGTAGCGCGGTTTTTATGTTGCGAACGGTCAGCTTGGCAAGCCACTACCGCCCCCGTAGGAACATGCGTTATACGAATAGCAGAATCGGTTTTGTTAACGTGTTGTCCGCCTGCTCCTGATGCACGAAAGGTATCAATACGTAAATCTGCAGGGTTGATATCTATTTCAATATTATCGTCAATTTCAGGATAAATAAAAGCAGAGGCAAACGAAGTGTGGCGACGACCACTTGAGTCGAACGGTGATTTTCGTACTAGGCGATGCACGCCAGTTTCAGTGCGTAACCAACCATAAGCATATTCGCCCGTGTATTTTATGGTACAGCCTTTTATGCCTGCAACATCACCGTCTGTCACTTCCAGCGCTTCGGTTTTATAACCATGTGCTTCGCCCCAACGAAGGTACATGCGCATTAGCATTTCAGCCCAGTCTTGTGCTTCGGTGCCGCCAGAGCCCGACTGAATGTCTAAATAGCAGTTATTGGCGTCTTGTTCACCCGAAAACATTCGGCGAAACTCTAATTTATTTAAGCTTTCTTCTAATGTTGACACTTCGGCTTGTGCGTCGTTAAATGTTTCTTCGTCTTGCTCTTCAATAGCAAGTTCTACTAAACCTTCAATGTCTTCACAGCCGCTGTCTAGTTCGTTAATTGTTTTAACCACTAATTCTAATGCAGAACGTTCTTTACCTAACGCTTGTGCGCGTTCAGGTTCGTTCCAAACATCGGGTAATTCAAGCTCTCTTTCTACTTCAACTAAACGCTCACTTTTAAGATCGTAGTCAAAGGTACCCCCGAAGTAACAGGGTACGTTCGCGAATGTCTTTAATTGTATTTATTACTGGATTAACTTCAAACATTATTAACTGTCTATCTTCTCTAATATATGCATTATTGCGAAAGCAAAATAGTGGCGCATTGTAGCGTAAATAAGCAGGCAAATAAATGGAAAATAGATTTAATCTAAAGCAGTTATATGCTCTATCATTAATTGTAATGAACGTTTATTACGAAATTCATTAATGTCTAAGCGATACGCTAAGTGAACTTGCTGAATATTTGCATTAGGCCATTGCTTTATATCAATATTAAATGCAATACCATCAAATAACTGGCCATTTTTTTCTACCACTATTTTAAGGTGTTTTTCCCCGACAATTCGCTGCTGCACTAACGTAAAGTAATCATCAAAAATAGGCTCTGGAAAGTTTTGTCCCCAAGGGCCAGAATCTCTAATTAATTGTGCAAAAGGTAATGTCATGCTTTGCAGTGCTAACTCACCATCAGACACTACAGTGCCTTGCAGTAATTCTTCTTTTAACCATAACTGAGCATACTCAACAAAGGCTTGCTGAAATTGTTGAAAATTTTCTGTTTTAATTGCTAGCCCTGCCGCCATTGCATGACCACCAAATTTAATAATTAATTCAGGTTGTTGGCTGTCGATATGTTCGAGCAAGTCTCGAATATGAAGCCCTGGAATTGACCGTGCTGACCCTTTTAATTCTAGGCCGTCTTCCGATTGTGCAAAAACAATGGTTGGGCGATGATATTTTTCTTTAAGGCGTCCTGCAACGATGCCTATTACCCCTTGATGCCAATCTTGATGAAATAATGCAATAGCGTGAGGCAAGTTATCTTCGTTAAAGTCTAGCGCTTTTAATACGTTTTCAGCCTCTTGCTGCATGCCATGTTCTATTTCTCGGCGGGTTTTATTTAAACTGTCAAGCTCTTGCGCCATAACGCGCGCATCCATTAAATTATCTGCAAGTAAGCAATTAATACCAAAGGCCATATCGTCTAATCGACCCGCAGCATTAATACGTGGGCCAAGAGCAAAACCAAAATCGCTCGCCACTAATTGTTGTTGGTTTTTTCCTGCCACTTCAATCAGAGCTTGTATACCCGGGCGTGTTACGCCAGCACGAATACGCTTTAAGCCTTGTTCAACTAAAATGCGATTATTCGCATCAAGCGAAACCACATCAGCTACCGTACCTAAAGCCACTAAGTCGAGGAGTTGCGCAATATTGGGCTCAGTAATTTGATGCTCGTTAAACCAATTTTTTTCACGTAAATACTTACGCATAGCTAAACAAAAATAAAAGGCAACGCCTACCCCTGCAATTGCTTTACTAGTAAAGGTGCAATCAGGCTGGTTAGGATTAACAATAGCGTCGGCAGGTGGCAATTTTTTACCCGCTAAATGGTGGTCAGTAACAATTACTTTTATATCTAATGCTTTGGCGCGCTCTACGCCCGCATGACAGCTTATGCCACTATCAACCGTGATCAGCAACTGCGCGCCTTGCTTAGCAGCAATATCCACTATTTCAGCCGTCAGTCCATAGCCATATTCAAAGCGATTAGGCACTAGGAATTGATAATTTTCACAGCCAAATAACGCTAATGCCTTCATCATTAATGCCGTGCTTGTTGCGCCATCAGCGTCAAAATCACCAATAATAAAAACAGACTGTTTTAAGGTTAATGCCTGATGTAATACTTGGCAGGCTTGATTAAGCCCTTTCATTGAATCTACTGGCGCGAGCAAGCTAGTCGCCAGCGTTAGTTCTTCGTCAGAACTAACGCCTCGGCTAGCATAAATTTGTTTAATTTTTGGGTTTATAGCTTCCGACAAATGTTCATCAGATACTATTTCACGACGAACAACTTTTTTAAGCACGCTTATCCTGTACTTTTAACTTGATTTAAAATATTGAGTAAATTCTCTGGATCTTTATAGCCAGGCAACATAAAGCCATTATCGAAAATAATAGCTGGCGTACCACTTACGCCAATTTTTCGGCCAAAATTAAATTCAGCTTCAATCGGCTTATCGCAAATGCGTTGAGCAACGTTTGAGCCCATTTTGGCTTTCGTTAATGCCGCTTTAGGATCTTCATTACACCAAATTGAACGTAAATCTTTAAAACCTTTTGAATACTGCCCTGTTTGATCTTTCACGCCATAACGAGGGTAAGCTAAATAGCGAACAGTGATCCCTTTATCGTTATAGTCTTCAATTTGCTCATGCATTTTACGGCAATAGCCACAGGTAATATCAGTAAAAACAGTGATCACATGTTTTTCATCTTTAGCTGGAAATACGATCATGTCATTGGTAAAACTATTAACACCATCAAGACGTACTTGCATACGTGCATTTTCAGTTAAATCAGCGCGCGCCGCTAAGTCATAAAGCTTACCTTCAATTAAAAAATCACCATCAAGGCTTGAATAAAAAACACTGTGATCAGCGATAACTTCAACTAATCCCACCATAGGGCTTGCTTTAATTGAGGTAATATTACCTAACACACTAGTCAGCTTAGCGCGTAGTACAGTTAACTCGCCTTGAGCAGTAACATTTGCCACCACGTCTTTATTATCAAAAGCGTAAACAAGAGTTGATGAAGCTAAAAGAGTCGCAAGCAAGCCACTCATTATAAATTTTTTGAACATGTATATTCCTAAATAAAACGATGTATAAACTAAACGAAAAACCTACTAGGTAGATAAAAGACAAGACCGTACTAATGCCGCTAAAATTACAACCTTATCCATGATAAATCAATCTATTTACGATTGATAATAACACTTATCCTTAGCTTTCTGCTAAAATCGCCGCAATTGACAATTATCTCCCTTTCGAAACAGACTTATATAATGAATATTGGTTTATTTTACGGTTCAACCACTTGTTACACCGAAATTGCAGCAGAAAAAATTCAGCAATACTTTGCAGAAAACATAAAGAATGACTTCAGCATTGAGCTTTTCAATATAAAAGATGTTGCGTTGAAAGACTGCCAACATTTCGATTTACTCATATTTGGCATTTCTACTTGGGATTATGGCGAAATACAAGAAGATTGGGAAAGCCATTGGGATGAAATAGCAACGCTCGATTTATCCAATAAAGTGATTGCCCTCTTTGGCATGGGTGACCAAATAGGTTATACCGACTGGTTTCAAGACGCCTTAGGTATGTTACACCAACAAGTTATTGAGCAAGGTGCTTATTGCATTGGTTATTGGCCTAATCAAGGCTACGATTTTGCCGCATCAAAAGCATTAACCCCTGACAATAGCCAATTTGTGGGTTTAGCGCTTGATGAAGACAATCAGTATGACTTATCAGACGAGCGTATTAGCCAATGGTGTCAGCAAGTTAATAGTGAAGTAATCGCACTTTTATCTCACGACTAAGTGCTTTATCACAAGCTAATTATCCGCACGCTAGCTAATACCCACAATTGCCTTTATAATTAGCGGCAATTTTATCCAAAGTGAATTTTAATTTTTATGTTTGAGCAGTTCGAGCTAGATTCTGAGCTTTTAGGCGGCGTTGAAAGTGCCGGTTTTAAAAAGCCTACCTCCATTCAGTCACTTGTTTTACCTGAAGCAATGGCAGGAAAAGATGTATTAGCATCTGCGCCTACTGGCACAGGTAAAACTGCTGCCTTTTTACTACCTGCAGCTCAGCACTTACTTGATTACCCAAGAAGAAGTCCGGGCGCTCCTCGTGTATTAGTGTTATCACCTACCCGTGAATTAGCACTACAAATTGGCGAGCAAGCTGAGAAATTAACATCACTTACTAATATTAAAACTGCCGTTATTACTGGTGGTGTGAATTATGGCAGTCACCAAGAAGTATTAACGGGTAACACCGATATATTAATTGCCACTCCGGGTCGTTTGCTCGACTACATTGAAAACGAGCAATTTGACGCCAGAGAAATTGAAATACTGATATTAGACGAAGCTGATCGTATGCTCGACATGGGGTTTTCTGCCACCATTAATCGTATTGTTGGTGAAGCTCGTTGGCGCAAACAAACTTTATTATTTTCAGCGACATTAGAAAGCTCAGGCGTTTCTCGTTTTGCCAGAGATATTTTAAACGAACCTGTTTATCTTGAGTCAAATCCTTCTCGTCAAGAAAAAGCCAAAACTCACCAATGGATTCATATTGCAGATAATAAAGACCATAAATTTCAATTACTCGCAAATATCCTTAAACAAGAAGATGTTAAACGCGCCGTAGTGTTTGCGAACAAGCGTGAAACAGTACAATATTTATCAGGAAAGTTATACGCTGAAGAAATTCCTTGTGCATGGCTTGAAGGTAAAATGTTACAAGACAAGCGCAATAACGCCGTCGACCGACTTAAAAAAGCCAAGGTTAACGTATTAGTAGCAACAGACGTGGCAGCTAGAGGGTTAGATATTGACGATATAACCCATGTTATTAACTTTGATATGCCAAGAATGGTTGATATTTATATTCACCGTATTGGCCGAACAGGCCGCGCAGGTAACAAAGGAACGGCAATTTCACTGGTTGAAGCGCACGACATGCCAGTAATTGGTAAAATTGAACGTTATATTGACGAAAAATTGCCTCGCCGTGTGATTGAAGAACTTCGCCCGAAGCATAAAGAATCGCGTGTATCGATTAAAAAACCTAAAGTAAAAAGAACAACTGCACAAAAGAAAGCAAAAGCGAAAAAAATAGCAAAGCGTAAGAAAAAATAGAAAAGCTTTATTATCACAGCAAAAGCATCACCATTTCAGTGATGCTTTTTTGTATGCTTTAGCAAATTAGCCTTGTTGTTAACTCTCTTGCTTACGAGTAAACACCCAGTCATTGCCTTGGCTTAAATCAGCGTCATACTGATAACCCGCACTATCAAAGTGTTTAAGTTGAGCTAAATCAGTTATATTATTTTCAATAATATAACGCGCCATTAAACCACGTGCTTTTTTAGCAAAAAAGCTGATCATTTTATATTGACCATTTTTCCAATCTTTAAAAGCTGGCGTAATAATTTCAGCATTAAGTTCTTTTTTCTTAACTGCTTTAAAGTATTCGTTTGACGCTAAATTAATTAAGATATTATCACCCTGCTCAGCCAATGCTTGGTTAAGCTTATTGGTAATAATACTGCCCCAGAATTGGTACAAGTTTGCACCTCTAATATTAGTTAACTTAGTGCCCATTTCTAAACGGTATGCTTGCATTAAATCAAGTGGCTTTAATAAACCATACAGACCTGACAAAATTCTCATGTGCTGTTGAGCAAAGTCAAAGTTGACATCGGTTAATGTTTTAGCGTCAAGCCCTGTATAAACATCGCCATTAAAGGCTAAAACAGCAGCGCGTGCATTTTCGGTAGAAAACGGTTGTGACCACTCGCCAAAACGCGCGGCATTTAAGCCTGCTAATTTATCGCTGATCCCCATTAACGAACTGATATCCGCAGGCGAAAGCTGTAAACAACGGTCAATTAATAATTGGCTTTCGTCTAATAATTCAGGCTGTGAATGTTTTTGAGTAGCAAGGGGAGAGTCAAAATCTAAATTTTTTGCAGGAGAAACAACAAGCAACATTTTCTTTTTCCGATACACTTTGATTAAAAAACTCACTATATCATGTCTGTTATATAAAAAAATTATTCAAACTAAGTAAAATTAGCGGTAGTGCTTGCTTAAATTAGTAGATTTGATACAAATAGAGCCATTCCTATTGGAGTATTAGCTCCATTATATTAGACACAAGGCAAATTTATGGCTAACCAACTTGAGCAACTAAAAGAAATGACCACAGTAGTCGCTGATACCGGTGATATTGAGGCAATTGCTAAATTTTTTCCGCAAGACGCTACTACTAACCCATCGTTATTATTAAAAGCCGCTTCATTAACAAGTTATCAAGCATTATTAACGCAGTCTGTTGATTGGGCGAAAGCACAGTCTAACGATGCCAATCAACAAGTGGTTGATGCGGCAGATAAGCTGTCAGTATTAATTGGCTTAGAAATACTCAAAATTATTCCAGGCAGAATTTCAACAGAAGTTGATGCCCGCTTGTCGTTCGACACCAATGCCTCTATTGAAAAAGCGCATAAACTCATTGCCATGTATAACGAAGCAGGCAT
Organism: Thalassotalea sp.; assembly: GCA_049613795.1. Taxonomy (GTDB): domain Bacteria; phylum Pseudomonadota; class Gammaproteobacteria; order Enterobacterales; family Alteromonadaceae; genus Thalassotalea_B. The sequence goes on from JBMZCX010000018.1 coordinate 7,480, forward strand.
AACTAACGATCGTATTTTAATTAAGTTAGCGTCAACATGGGAAGGCATTAAAGCTGCTGAAAAGCTAGAACAAGAAGGCATCAATTGTAATCTAACGTTATTATTTAGCTTCGCACAAGCACAAGCCTGTGCTGAAGCGGGTGTTTACTTAATTTCACCTTTTGTTGGCCGTATTCTTGATTGGTATAAAAAAGACACAGGAAAAGACAGCTACCCTGCGGATGAAGACCCCGGTGTTGTTTCGGTGACTAGCATTTATAATTATTATAAAGCGATGAATTATAACACCGTAGTGATGGGTGCAAGCTTTAGAAACAAAGGCGAAATACTCGCATTAGCTGGCTGTGATCGTTTAACTATTAGCCCACAATTACTTGACGAACTAGAAAGCTCTAACGAGACTGTTGAACGTAAATTAGCTCCAGAACAAGCCACATTATCTGCTAGCACTAAACTTAACGAAGCAGCATATCGTTGGGCAATGAATGAAGATGCAATGGCAACAGAGAAACTTGCTGAAGGTATTCGTAACTTTGCTATTGACCAAGTGAAGTTAGAGAAGCAATTAGCACAATTATTGTAAACAACCTGTTTAATATATGCTCCACTGTCTTTTTCATTTTTTTATAAAAATGTGTATTTAATTATTCTAATCATCTAAATAATGTGATATTAAAAAGAGGCAGTTGTAAAAAAAGGAGCATACCATGGATAAAATAGAAGACGTATTGAACGCTTTAGGTAAAACCAGCAAAGTCAGTTCTACGGCCAATAAAAAACGTAAGTGGCGTGAAATAGAACAACTGAAAGAAAAGTTTCAACTCGAAAAAGAACTAAAAGCTTATGAAGGCTCACTAGACTATATTCTAGAAGACTTTTAATAAGCTATAAAACGACAGAAATAGTTAAAAACCCAGTGCCCTTTAATGGATTTTCACTGGGTTTTTTATTGTGTGAAAACTTAAAAAAGATGAATACATAGTGATAGCCATAGGTAATGTACAAGCGAAAATTAAAGTCTATATTGAAAATAAGCCACCTTTAGCTCCCTACAACTCACTCAACAGTTGCTTACCACTCAAAGAAAATGACATTGCCACCATTGCGCAAGAAGCGGGTAACCATTGGCGTAAAATATTTAATGTGTATGCCAAATTAGCGTTTGAACTTAACCCGCAACATTTCAATACGTGGCAGCAATTACGCGAGCAAACATTGTTACAACAAGACAGCGCACAATGTTTAGTTTTTTCTAAGCCTAGCATCTGTCAATCGCCAGTAGAAATAACCATAGTTATGGGGAAAACCTATGCGGCCAGCTTAGGGCTTGCTGAAAGATGTTATTGGCTAACGCCACACTTTGCTATTAATGAATCACTTAAACTAATAATTTGCCCTTATTTTGATTATCGGCAATTATCTAATGAGAAAATAACCCAGTTAATCGGCTTGATTAAGCCTTTACAATAAAAAACAGCGACTAAATAGTCGCTGTTTTTGGGTGATATAGTCAATCATTCTGTATTGACATGAGTTAGTTAAATTATGGCTCTAACGGTTTCTCATCACTCATTTCTGCTGTTGAAGCTTTGGGTGACTCTACTTCGATACGGTCAACCCGTTGCAGACCTCTTGGCAATTTGTTACCTCTTCGCCCACGTTCACCACGGTAATGCTCAATATCACTCACCTTAAGGGTAAGTTTACGTTTACCCGCATGTAGTGTAATAGCGTCATCAGGGCTGATAACTTCAAGTAATGTCACATATTCTTCTCGTGCTTTAGCGCGAGCAGAAGAAATATTAATCACTTTATTGCCTTTACCTTTACTTAAAACAGGCAAGTCTTTTACTGGAAAGACCAACATACGCCCTTCAGTGGTAATAGATAACACTAAAGCCGATTCAATATCCTCAACTCGCATAGGCGGCATCACTTTCGCATTAGCAGGTAAGCTTAATAACGCTTTACCATTTTTATTGCGGCTGATCATTTCAGAAAACTGACCAACAAAACCATAACCCGCATCGCTACTAAGCAGATAACTACACTCGTCATCTGCCATTAAGGTATGTTCAAAGTTAGCACCTGCCGATAGGCTAAAACGGCCAGTTAATGGCTCGCCTTGGCTACGCGCGGTTGGTAACGTATGTGCATCTGTTGCATACGCACGACCAGTTGAGTCAATAAATACCGCAGGGCGATTGCTACGCCCTCTAGCAGAAGACAAGTATTCATCGCCCGACTTGTAACTTAACGCCTCAGGTTCAATGTCATGCCCTTTGGCACAACGCGCCCAACCTTTTTCAGAAACAACAACGGTTACCGCTTCGCTAGGTACTAAGTCTTTTTCTGATAAAGCTTTCGCTTCATTGCGTTCAACCAGAACAGAGCGACGGTCATCACCGAACTTTTCTGCGGCTTCTAAAATCTCTTTTTTAATCAAGGTATTCATGCGCGCTTTAGAGTTAAGTGTTTTTTCTAAATACTCACGTTCTTTATTTAACTCGTCTTGCTCCGCACGAATTTTAATTTCTTCAAGCTTAGCTAACTGGCGTAATTTTATTTCTAAAATTGCATCTGCTTGGCGCTCTGACAAGTCAAAGCGTGACATCAACTCTGCTTTAGGATCGTCAAATGTTCGTATAATATCAATAACTTCATCAATATTAAGGTAAGCCACCAATAAACCGTCAAGGATATGCAGCCTTGCTAAGACTTTGTCTAAACGATACTGTAAGCGGCGGCGAACTGTTTCACGACGAAACTCTAACCATTCACTTAAAATAGTGCGTAAATCTTTCACCGCGGGTTTGTTATCAAGCCCAATCATATTAATGTTAACGCGGTAGCTTTTTTCTAAATCAGTAGTAGCAAACAAGTGTTGCATTAATTGCTCGGTATCCACTCGGTTAGAACGAGGCACAATCACTAAACGTGTTGGGTTTTCATGATCAGATTCATCACGTAAATCAACCACCATTGGCAGCTTTTTCGCCGTCATTTGTGCGGCAATTTGCTCAAGAATTTTACCGCCAGATGCTTGATGTGGTAAAGAAGTTATGACCATTTCACCATGTTCAACATCATAAACGGCACGCATTTTTATGCTGCCACGCCCTGTTTGATATATTTTTTCAATATCAGCTTTGGGTGTAATTATTTCAGCGTCTGTAGGGTAGTCAGGCCCTTTAACAAACGCTAATAAATCAGCTAGTTCAGCTTTAGGCGACTCTATTAAATGGACACAAGCATTAGCTATTTCTCGCACATTATGCGGCGGAATATCAGTTGCCATGCCAACGGCAATACCCGTAATACCATTAAGTAAAATATGGGGAAGTTTTGCGGGTAAAGTTTTGGGCTCTTTCATTGTGCCGTCAAAGTTAGGCGTCCAATCAACCGTCCCTTGACCTAATTCAGCTAATAGCACCTCACTAAAACGTGATAAGCGTGCTTCAGTATAACGCATGGCTGCGAACGACTTAGGATCGTCAGGAGCACCCCAGTTACCTTGCCCGTCGACTAATGGGTAGCGATAAGAAAATGGCTGTGCCATTAGTACCATGGCTTCATAACAGGCAGAATCACCATGCGGATGAAATTTACCAAGCACATCACCCACAGTACGGGCAGACTTTTTATATTTTGCTAAGGCAGATAAACCTAGTTCAGACATGGCATAAACAATACGGCGCTGCACAGGCTTTAAGCCATCACCAATATGAGGTAATGCCCTGTCCATAATGACATACATGGAATAATTTAAATAAGCTTCTTCGGTAAATTGTCTTAATGGGCGCTGTTCAACACCGTCAAGACTATACTCAAGTACGTCAGACATGAATTCTTGTTCCTGCTATTAATGATAGGTTCTATACGTTTAATTAATTGAAAAACATAGGCAGGTTAAGCTTATCTGATATTGAGTTGAGAAAAAACAATAAAAACGAGAAATATCAGCTACCGCTCATATGACAATCAATTGCTTAATTTAAACGTACGTTAAATGGGCCCATTTATTTGGTAGCAACAAACCCTATTTCGCCCCTGCTCTTTGGCATGGTACATTGCCTCGTCTGCAGCATGGAGTAAATCGTCAAATACAGGGGAAACTTGATTCAAATTAGCTACGCCTATGCTGACGGTTATTTTATGCTCTACATTGAATGGACTTAAGTCTAGTTGCTCTACTTTTTCACGTAAACGCTCAGCAAACGCTTTTGCTTCGTCTAGTGATGCTCCTGGTAAAATAGCCGCATATTCTTCACCACCTAAGCGGGCAAAATAATCACGCGACCGCATGGTCTCACTTGAAACATCAGCTACCATTTTTATTACTTTATCGCCGACATCATGACCAAAAGTATCATTAACCGATTTAAAATAATCAATATCTAATAAAATAGCGCTTATACCGATTCCTTGTTTAACCGCTTCATCCACCAATATATTACCTTTTTCAAATAAGCTACGGCGATTAAATAATCCTGTTAATGCGTCTGTTTTCGCTAACACTTTTAATTTTCTACTTACTTTTATTTGACGAATTAACAACCCTGAAAAAATAATGGCTACAAAGCTTAATATCAAAATATTACGTAACTGGGCACTTTTCTCATTTTCACTTTCTTTAATGCGCAGTTGCTTTAACTCATTCTGATTTTCTAGCAATACATTTTCTTTTTGCTTTAATGCGGTTTCATACTTTTCATTTAAAAGAGCAATACGATTGTTTTTTTCTTTAACACGAGACGCACTATAACGCTTTATATACATTTCTTTTTTATCATAAGCCTGTTGATACTGTTCAAGCTCACTGTGGTATGTTGACAAGGCTAAAAAAAGTTCAAAGAATAGCGGAGTCTCAAGCTGTTCTTTTGTCATTTGTTCTTGAAAAGACAGTGCCTTATTACCCCAATTAATAGCCTTTTGAATATTTCCTTCTTGATACGCACTCTGCGAGCGAAGGTAATTCAACAAATATAGTTCTGCGGCATTAAAAGAGATAATTTCATCATCAAGAATAGCGAGTTCATTAAACGAAATGCTACTTTTTTCAGCCACTTTACCCATTAAGTTCAGTAACGTCTTTCTAATAGGGAATTCAATTTTGCTATCAAGAAATTTATTAGTACCACTTTCGGCTATGGGGTAATCTTCCAATGAAAAAAAGGTTTCCAAAAAAGTCTTTTTTTCAGCCTGAACAGCACTAACGCCACAACTGATAAATAGTATTGCTACCACTAAAAAGCAACTGAATAAGTTAACTGGCGTAATAGAAGAATAAGCGCAACGCTTAGTTGTTAGCAACATACCTGATTTTTTCCCTGGCTTTTCGCTTTATATAATAAAATATCCGCCGCTTTAATCACGTCATCAGCACATTCATGTGTACTAACATTGATGCTTGCCACGCCAATACTCACCGATACATTATTTTTTAGCATTTTTCTCCATGAATGATTATGAATATTTTGACAAAGTCGTTCAGCAATTTTCTGCGCCTGCTTTTGATCTGCTCCTGGTAATAAAGCAATAAATTCTTCACCACCAAAACGTCCAAATTCATCTGAAGAACGCATAGCTTGGCAACCTATTTGAGCGACTTGTTTTAACACCTTATCGCCAACTTTGTGCCCATAATTATCATTTATAAGTTTAAAGTCATCAACATCAATCACTAGCACACTAAAATTATCTTGTGTTTGCTTAGCTTGATAAAAGAAAAAGTCGCTTAACTCCATTAAACGCCGACGATTAACCACGCCGGTTAAACCGTCTGTTTGGCTTAATTTAAGTAGTTTTCGTTGACCTCGAATTATTTTGAATAAAAACCAAGCAATTATAAGTACAACAACAATGCTAAAAAACAAAACGATTTGGCGATTACTTTCCTTATATTGAGCATCATTTAAGCGCATGGTTTGCGCCTTTTCTTGCTGTTCAAGAATTTGTTTTTGTAGATCCGCCTGCTCACTTTCATAGCGCATACGTAAATCTTCAACTACCTCATAATTAGAATTATCTCTGAGCTGGAAAGCAAATTTAAGATATTGTTTTTGTGCTTGATATGCTTTTTTATACAACTGTTGGCGGTTATAAATGTCTGCTTTTAAAAATAATACATTAAGTTTAGAGGTATTATTAACAATGGTATTTTCGTTATCGAGTAAAGATTCTACCGACAGAATAACGTCTAACGCTTCATCGTATCGTTTCATCTCATAAAGCATAAACGCTTTATCAATACCAAAGGTTAATGGCAACTCATGACGTTCACTTTGATTTACATATTGCTCCGCTATTTTCATGTACTCGAAGCCAGCTTCAGGGTTGCTATCTTCCTTCTTAAAATAGGCCCATGCTAGGCCAATATAAGAAGACCCAATCATACTTTTATTACCAAGTGCGTCGGCATTGGCAATAATTTCTTTATATATTTTTATTGATTCGTCGTAACGTTCATGTCGATCATGATTCGCCGCAATATTTTGTAAACTGTTATAAGCATAAATAATTTTCCCTGCTTTTTTATTATGCTCATAAGATTTTTGAAAATAAATCATCGCTTTATCATTTTCAAACATATGGGTATATAAAATACCTAACTCACTATTTACATAACCCAGTAATTCGTCATCACCTAATGATGTTGCAATAGTAAGCGCCTGATTAAGCACAATTAACGATCGATCAAACTTTTCAGTGAGGTAATACATTGCTCCTAAATTAATAAGTCCTGTAGAGCTGAATTTTTTATCATTTAAAGATTCAGCAATCTCCAAACCGTTTTTATAGTTTTTGATTGCTTGTTCGTAATCACCAAGACTTTCAACAGAAAAACCATAAAGGTAATAGAGCTCAGCACTAATAATAGTAGGATTAGAAAACTCTTTAGTTAAAGCTAATGCCTTGTGGGTAATGGCCTTACTTTGATGGAACTGTCCAAGATCAGTATAAACTTCAGCTAAATATTTATAGAAAACAAGGCGGTTTTTTAATGGAATTTGATCGGCAACATTAAGGTGTTGTTGTATGAATTGAAGCGCTTCTTTAGAGTTATTATCTTTTAATAATGTAATTTTTTTTGTAAATTGTTCAAATCCGCTTTCAGTTAACAGCTCATAAGCAAGTGAATTACAACTAATTAACAAAAAAAACATTATAAGAAAACTGTTAATTGCTACGAACTTTTTAAATTTAAAAGCAAACAAACAGCCACTCCCTTTAACTTATTGATAAAATTATAAATAAAGTAAATTTATTCAAATACTTTCGTTAACTAACATTCCAATAATACATTAACATAATAAGTTATTTTTTGCTTAACTGCCAATAACTTGCTTCAATTTTATTACCATCTAGGTCAATTAAAAAGCAGCCATAATAGGGGGCACCATATTCAGGCCTTGCGCCTGGTTTCCCGTTGCACTGTGCACCAAGAGCTATCCCTTTATTATAAAATTCATCCACTTGTTTTTTAGAGGTTGCAACAAAACCAATATGTACTCCATTACCCACATTGGCGTCTTTTTTATCGAAAGGCGTTTGTAGCCAAAACTCTGGATAGCCTTTACCAAAAGCAAAAGCATGCTCATATTGAGACACAAGCTCTATACCTAAAATAGGTAATAATTGTTGATAAAATTCACCGGCCCTTATTAACTGATTGGTCCCAATAGACATATGACAAATTGACCGTAATTCTCGTTGTGAAATCAATCTACATCACCTCCAATTTTAACTACCCAAGAAACCATTGAATAACAAATGCATTAGTAATATCAACAAAAAATGCCCCCACTAATGGCAAAATAATAAATGCAGTATGAGCAGCCCCATGCGATTTAGTTACTGCCGTCATATTAGCAATTGCGGTAGGAGTAGCACCGAGAGAAAACCCAGCAAAACCAGCACTTAATACCACAGCTAAATAATTTCGTCCCATTAGTGGAAAAAATATATAAAGGATAAACAATACCGTTACCAGTACCTGAACACCAAGCAATATCAGTAAAGGCCCCGCTAAATCAGCGATCGACCATAGTTGCATACTCATTAATGACATTGCAATAAATAACCCCAAGGAAAAGTCTGATACTAGCGCAAGAGCCTTTGTATGCGCAGGCCAATGCATTTTAGGTAACAAATAAGGAACTGAATTTGACAAGACAATGGCAACCAACAAACAAGAAACAAATAGAGGTAATTTAAGGCCCACTTGAGTAAAAAACATATCTAAAAAATATCCGCCAATTATGGCTATATGAATGACAAGTATCACGCCCATAATACTTACATGGCTAATCTTTTCGCTATCACCTTTATCATAAGCAATACCAACAGATATAGGCTTTAAGTGCTCACCTGATATTTCATGTTTACTTAATAACCATTTAGCAATTGGACCGCCTATCATACTCGCGAAAATTAGTCCTAAGGTGGCTGACGCTACGCCTATTTCTAGTGCTCCTGTAATGCCATGTTTTTCTGCAATGTCTGGTGCCCAAGCGATAGCAGTGCCGTGACCACCTATTAACGAAGCTGATCCTGTTAACACGCCTATTTCGCTAGGTTGACCAATTGCTGTTGCAACACTTACTCCAACCACATTCTGAATAACAATGTAACCAAGCGTTAAACACAATAAAATAATGAGGGGCTTGCCACCAGAAAAAAGATCTGAAATTTTCGCATTTATGCCTATAGCAGTAAAAAAATACACCAATACCCTGTCACGAGTATCAAGTTCATAAATCACTTCTACATTAAAGGTAAGATAGATTACCAGCAGTATCAACGAAGCAAGTATGCCGCCAGTAACAGGCTCAGGTATATTATAGCGTTGCAGCCAGTTTATTTTTTGAGTTAGCTGCACCCCTAAAAAATAGACTAATATACCTACGGTATACGTAACAAAGTCTGGTACGGCTAAGATGTTGGTTTCCATATTTAAATATTATTCTTTGATAGTTAACAGACAATTAAATTATATCAATTCGGTGCAAGTCACACGACTAAAGCTAGGACGTGTTCAGCTTTACTGTACATTCTTTAATGCGATTTATTTGGTGTTTGTTTATACAAGGCTGAACTTATGTCATAGGGTTGTTCCCTATAAATAAGTGAAAACGCCGTAGAAATATAAAATCAACGTGCCCTAATCTTGATACTTTAATTTAATTGCAGTCACTTCGCCCGACAATTCCATTTTTAACCATTCATCAGTAAGTTTATTATACAGCGCTTTAGAGATAGCTTTTTTACTAAAAGCAAAATATACAGGGTTTTCGTGAACAGTAAATAATTTAGCGAAGCGGTTTTTATACTCTTCAATTGCCAAATACTGATCAACCACTTTTTCATCTTCCATTGAAAACGACACTCGATTTAACAACAGCATAGTAAATTTTTGTTGGTTTTCATTCACTTTAACTAAACGCTGTTCTAAAGAAGGCTTTTGCAATAATGCTTGTTGCCATTGAGGGCCATAATAAGCACTTTTAGTAACAGAAATTAAACCTTTTAACGATAGTATATCGTTCAGGCTAGTATACCGCCCTTTCATATTTTTATCGCCAACCACAACCACTTTCTCCATATGGTATGAACCAATAAAATAGCTAAAATTTTCACGTGACGCCATCCTAGACATTCCCATCATTACTCCTAATGAGCCATCTTTAAGCTTTTTTATCGCGTCGTCATTAGCAAGAGAAATAGGTAACAATTGGCACGATGCTTTAGCAACTAAGGCCTCTAAAAGCGCATAAGACTGCTGGAATAATTTGCTTCCATTATATTGCTCGATAACAGCATTATTGGGTGATGACTCCACTCGCAGACTAATAGCACAAGACTCAGCTTGAGCTTGCCCACATAATAAAAAACAAAGTAAGAAGAAGCTTTTAGTGGCATCCATGGTTAATTGAAGTGGTACATGAAAAGTTAACCATAAGTATATATCACAAATAATTTTACGCCACATTAGAGTGTTGGTATCTCAGAAAGCAATAAAATCACAGAAACAATTCTAGCAAACAAAAACGTTATGATATAACATAACCAAAATTAAAAAGGCATACATTCTGAAAAACTATCAAGACTAAACGCGCCTTTATTCTTTATTTTTAAAGATGAGTATAGGTATAAAAATGAAAGGCAGGCTTGATACATTGTTCACCACCAATTAGCGTCGTTTGTCCTGTACACAAAAGTTTATAAGCGATTAATTAATCATTTTAAAAATAAAGAGAAAAAATGAAAGCAGCACAAGAACTAACGGATAAATTTTCAATTGGTTTATCCTCTCTCTGTGCAATACATTGTTTAGTATTGCCATTATTATTAGTATTAATGCCCAGCTTAGGCGCATTAAATCTTCAAAATGAAGCGTTTCATTTATGGATGTTAATAACGGTAATTCCAACCAGTATTTATGCACTCACCATAGGCTGTAAAAAGCATAAACGATATCGTTTATTTTCTATTGGAGCTGCAGGCCTACTATTGCTTATTTTGGCGATAATTATAGGTCATGATATAGCAGGTGATTGGGGCGAAAAAATATTAACATTGCTAGGAGCAAGCCTTGTAGTTATTGCCCATATTGGAAATTTTCGCCTTTGCCAGAAACATGATAATTGCCCTTGCCCAAATCATCGAACAACAGAGTAAAATTAAGTAATCGTAAAAAGTCTAAAATCTGTTGTACTTTTAGTTATCACCGCTCAATACAGGTAAAATAATGAAGGCTAGCCCAAAGAGTATCCTTGCTGTTCCTACTAATATAGTTACAGGCTTTTTAGGGGTAGGAAAAACATCCGCTATTTTACATTTATTGAAAAATAAGCCAGCAAACGAACGCTGGGCGGTATTAGTTAATGAGTTTGGTGAAATAGGCATTGACGGCCGCTTAATTGGCGGGCAGCTTACAAATAATCAGGGCGTTTTTATTAGCGAAGTGCCTGGCGGGTGTATGTGTTGTGCCGCTGGTGTACCTATGCAAGTTGCACTAAACCAGCTATTAAAGCATGCAAAGCCTGATCGGCTATTAATAGAGCCTACAGGACTAGGTCATCCCAAAGAAATACTTCAGGTACTTTCTGCTTCACATTACCAAAAAATACTCTCGCTACAAAAAACAGTTACCTTAGTTGATGCACGGAACTTATCAGACTCCCGTTATACCGAGCATGATATATTTAACCAGCAAATAGCCATTGCCGATATTATTGTCGGTAACAAAGTAGACTTGTACAATGACAAGGATAAACAGCAATTAACCTCTTATATAAAAACACATACTCAAGGTCACACTGAAGTTGTGTTTTCACAGCGGGGTGAAATTCCTCTTGAATTGCTAGCGGGAACAACCTTTAAAAATAAAGTCACACCCCATTCTCACCACTTCCACCAACATAAAACGGCTAAACCATTAGCTTCAAATATGCCTATACCTGAGTGTGGTTTTATTAAAGCGGTTAATCAAGGGGAAGGTTTTTGTAGTATCGGCTGGCGGTTTTCATCAGACATAGTTTTTAACTACGCTAAATTAACTTTATTGTTATCAACTCTAAAAGCAGAACGAATTAAAGCCGTTTTTATAACCGACACAGGCATTGTTGGTTACAATATAACTGCTGATACATTAAAAGAGATAACACTAGAAACTTGCAGCGAAAGCCGTATAGAAATAATAGCCACTGAGCTAGACGATGAACTCGACGCTGCAATAATGGCCTGTATAGCACAATAGAGAATTAGTGCGAAAGAAAGCTCTTAAATGGTATATGAAAATGGCAGCGACATAACTTATCTTAAATAACGTCGCTACACTTTTCGATCAAACCAATTCGACTAAATCACCTTTGGTTTGAAGCCAGTCTTTACGGTCGCCCGCGCGCTTTTTAGAGAGTAGCATATCCATTAATTCCATGGTTTCTGACTGCTCGTCAACCGTTAGCTGTACTAAGCGACGAGTATTTGGATCCATGGTGGTCTCTCTTAGCTGAAGTGGGTTCATTTCACCCAAGCCTTTAAAGCGCTGTACGTTTACTTTGCCGCGTTTTTTTTCAGCTTCGATACGGTCAAGAATACCGTCTTTTTCTGCTTCATCTAACGCGTAAAATACCTCTTTACCCACATCTACCCGATACAATGGCGGCATAGCCACATATACATGTCCTGCTTGCACTAACGGTAAAAAATGTTGAGTAAATAAGGCGCATAATAATGTCGCAATGTGTAAACCGTCTGAGTCGGCGTCGGCAAGAATACAAATTTTACCGTAACGTAGTTCCGACAAATCTTCTGAGTCAGGGTCGATACCCAATGCAATTGATATATTATGCACTTCTTGCGAGGCTAATATTTGCCCAGAGTCAACTTCCCACGTATTTAGTATTTTACCACGCAATGGCATTATCGCTTGAAATTCGCGATCCCTTGCTTGTTTGGCACTACCGCCAGCAGAGTCACCCTCCACTAAAAAAAGTTCAGTGCGCGCAATATCTTGGCTACCACAGTCGGTGAGTTTTCCAGGTAATGCTGGGCCTTGCGTAATTTTTTTACGAATTATTTTTTTACTTGCTCGTAAACGGCGTTGTGCATTTGAAATACAAAACTCAGCTAATGCTTCGGCTATTTCTGTGTGTTCGTTTAACCACAAGCTGAACGCATCTTTAACTACGCCAGTAACAAACGCGGCACATTGTCGAGAAGACAACCGCTCTTTTGTTTGCCCTGCAAATTGCGGGTCTTCCATTTTAACCGAAAGAATATAAGAACACTTATCCCAAATATCATCTGGGGTTAATTTTACCCCTCTTGGCACTAAGTTACGAAACTCACAAAACTCACGCATTGACTCTAATAAGCCTTGGCGCATGCCATTAACATGTGTACCACCTTGTACTGTGGGTATTAAGTTGACGTAACTTTCACCTACTGATTCTCCGCCTTCTGGCAACCAAGTTACCGCCCAATCAACCGCTTCGCTTTGCGCACTAAAAGCACCAATAAAAGGTTGTTCGGGTAAGCTTACGTAGTCTTTTACCGACTCTTTTAAATAATCACAAAGGCCGTCTTCGTAAAACCATTGGTATTTTTTATCTTCGTTCTTATCATGAAACTTTATCGTTAAGCCGGGGCATAAAACCGCTTTAGCTTTTAATAAATGAACAAGGCGACGTGCTGAAAACTTGGCTGAGTCAAAATACTTAGGATCAGGCCAAAACTTTACACGAGTGCCTGTATTTCTGCGTCCAACAGTGCCTGTTTCTCGCAACTCTTCTACCTTTTCACCATGTTCAAAGGCCATTTCATAGACTTTACTGTCACGTCTAACGGCAACATCAACCCGCGTTGACAAAGCGTTAACCACCGAAATACCCACACCGTGTAAGCCACCTGAAAATTGATAGTTTTTATTCGAGAACTTACCACCCGCATGCAATTTACAAAAAATAAGTTCAACGCCTGAAACGCCTTCTTCTTTGTGAATATCAATTGGCATACCACGGCCGTCGTCAATAATTTCTAATGACTGATCTTTATCTAAAACAACCGATATATTTTGGGCATGACCTGCTAATGCTTCGTCGACTGAGTTATCAATAACTTCTTGGCCGAGATGATTAGGACGATTAGTGTCCGTATACATGCCAGGGCGATGACGGACAGGGTCGAGTCCGCTTAGGACTTCAATAGATTCGGAATTATATTGTTCGCTCATAACGCTTTCTGATAATTATTAGGTGTATTAATTGATTTCAAGTCAAAAAATTGAGCAATATTAGTGAGCTGATCGACGTAATTGATAAAACTGTGATCGCCACCTTGCTGTACAATTAATTGGCACTGCTGGTATTTGCTTACTGCTTGTTGGTAATCTAACACTTCATCACCCGTTTGTACCATCACCATGTAGTGTTTTTTTGTGATTTTTTTCTGCTCTAGTACTTTTAAGTCATTAATAAATTGATGAGAAACGGTATAGGTTTCATTGGTGTATGGATTGGTTTGCTCGCCTAAATAATCACTTAACAACTCGAAAGGTTTTACCGCTGGGTTAATTAACACCGCAGGTATTTGGTATTGCTCACTAAGGTAAGTAGAGAAATATCCCCCGAGCGACGAGCCCATTAAATGCCAATTGCCGCTATGTTGATTAATTATTTGTGTTAATTGCGCAATAGCCGCGTTAGGCGAAGAAGCGATTTGTGGGCAGTGAAAACTAATATTAGGGTAATGCTTACTAAAAAACTGTTGTGTTTGTTGTGCTTTTAACGATTGTGGTGACGAGTTAAACCCGTGAATATACAGTATGTGTTGTTCAGTCATAGCTTAACTCGATGGTTTATTGTCGTGTGAAGATAAATAGTTTATTGGTAAATAATGTGCGCTTGTTTCAACCTTACCATTTGAAAAGAGTTGATAGGTACGAAAGCCTGCAGGTAAATTAGCATTGCACACCGTTGTTGCTGTTTGGCTAAATTGTATTGACGTGGCTGGACAGGTAATAACTGGCACTTGATAGGTGCTGTTTGGATTATATTTTGTTAAAGCATTATGCACATGGCCACAGGCAATACTTTTAATGCTAGCATGCTGATTTATTTGTTGCCAAAACTCCGCTTGATTAAGCAAACCGTGGCGGTCAATAAAATAACCAACATCTACCGCATGATGATGCATAACTAGTAATTGAAATTTATTAGCATTAATATTTTGTGTAAGCGCTGATAGTTGTTGTGTTGAAACTATGCCTGCGGGTGTATCACTTTTGCTATTAAGCAACATAACTTGCCAAGTTGTTGATTCAATTTGTTTACTCGCGTTGAACGGCAAGCGATTTAAGTACGTTGCCATACTCGACATTTCGTCATGATTACCCGCTAGCCAATACAATGGCAATGTTAACTGGCTTTCAGTAACGGCATCAACAAAATTTTGATAAGAAGCATCGCTATGGTCTTGTGTTAAATCCCCTGTAAAAATAACGAAATCAAGCTCAGGCATTTGCTTAATTTGTTTTAATACGGCAACTAAATTTTGATAAACACGCGCACCATGATGGCATTGCTCCTTATCAGCAAATAGATGGCAGTCAGTAAATTGTGCGAAGGTAAGTTCGGTAGGCATTATTAGCGTTTAATCATATTAATAGGTAAGTGCTACTGGGCTTTGCCCTAATTGTAAACTCAGCTGTAACCATTCTTTTAAAAAGACATTTATTTGTTGTTTTTCATCAGGTAAATGCATTTTTTTATTGGGGTAATCATAACGCGGCTGCACCTGTGAAATGTCTTGATTGCTGATCACCTCAGCCATACGTGCGTCGTGATATAAACGAATAACCATTTTAGGTTTTAATAGGTTAGTTAACGCATTCGCCAGCACCGTACAGTTTTGTCTCATCGTAACTAACGAGGTGTAACGAGTCACTTCGTTAACTTGAATACGGTACGATAAAAAATCAGAAATAAAAAAATCGCGCTGTTCACCCACCTGCTCTTTATCTGCTAATAAGCGTAACAGCATCATATAATTCACCTCACAAAGGTTCATTAAATTAGATAAGTTAGGTCGATACGTTGCTGGTTTCATTAGTCACTCGGGTAATTTTATCAGGATTACTGCGCTAGCTGCTGATAATTTAATTGCAGCCATTGTAACCCAATTATTGTAGCAGCATTAGTTATTTTCCCTTGCGTTAACAGCGCCATTGCTTGTTCTCGTTTAATTACATGCACTAAAATATCTTCATTTTCCTCAGCTAAACCATAAACTCCGCCTACGCCTTCACTTGATACTGTACCGACAAATAAATGTATTTGCTCTGTCATACCGCCAGGGCTTGATAAATACTTCATAATCAATGAAATGTTATTAGCATTAATCACTAAATTGGCTTCTTCTTTCGCTTCACGAATCGCCACATCTAACGGACTTTCATTTGCTGAAAACATACCTGCAATAAATTCAAGTAACCACGGTGACTCATTTTCTCTAATAGCGCCAGGACGAAATTGCTCAATCATGATTACACTGTCGGTTTTGGGATCGTACGGCATTAACACCACCGCATCGCCACGCTCAAATATTTCACGCGAAATAGGCTCGCTCATAGCCCCATTATATAAACGATGACGTACATGGTATTTTTCTAATTTAAAAAAGCCACGATACATAATTTGCTTTGATTCAAGCACACAATCTTGCGCGCGGTACTGAAGTAAGGGCTGTACATTTTCATTCATTTTTAGTCAATTCCGTTAAATTAAAGCAAAGTTCACTATCTATGTATTATAAAGCATTAGCATAAAATATTTTGTTACACTAGAATAGTGCCCAACCCACAGATTGTATTTAGCTTAATAGTTATTGCTGATAAAGTACGCCGTTATGCTAGACAAGAAAAAATTTAAATTTATGAGGTGTTGGCAGGTTACTTGCTTTAACTCCTTGTAAATAACGCACGCTACATTTTAAAAATAGAACACTAGAAGACTTAAAGGAATTTCTCTAACATGAAAAAAACCATTACTTCGCTCATTATCGGTATTGCTTGTGCAACTAGCAGTGCTATTTCGTATGCTGAAGACTTACTTTCAGTGTATGAACAAGCGAAACAAAATGACCCTGTTGTACTAAAAGCTCACGCTCAATTCTTATCTTCAAAAGAAGATATTACCCAAGCACGTTCAGTATTGTTACCGTTTATTAGCGCAAACGCTAGTATATCGGACAGCAGCTCAGAGTCAGTTTCTAACGGCGATTATGCGCCAGTAGGTAGCATTATTTCTAGTGATACCGAGTCTACTGGCTACGGCGCCACCTTAAATATGCAACTTTATCATCACGATTCTTGGTTACGTTTAGATAATGCGAAAAAAATGGCGCATACCTACGATATTAACTATCAAGTGGCAAAACAAGATCTTATCATTCGTGTAACGCAAGCGTACTTTGACGTATTAAGTGCTAAAGACGATTTAGAATTTGCCCAAGCTGAAAAAACAGCGATTGAACGTCAACTTGAGCAAACTAAACAACGTTATTCTGTTGGCTTAACTGCGGTAACTGACGTACATGAAGCGCAAGCAAAATACGATAATGCAGTAACAGCTGAAATTCAAACAGAAAACAGCGTGTTTAATGCTGAAGAAGCATTACGCACTATCACTAATGTTTATCCTCGTTCGTTAAATGTATTAAACACTGATAAGTTTAGTGCATCACGCCCTACACCAGATAGTGCAAACGAATGGCAACAAACTGCTGAAGCGAAAAACTTAGATTTAATCGCGCAAAAAATACGTGTTGATGTCGCAAAAGAAAACATTAACATTGCACGTTCGGGCCATTACCCTACGCTTGATTTAAATGGTAGATACTCTTCTGGCGAAGGTGAAGTAACAACGCTAGCTGGCACTTTTGACAACCCACGTTTAGATACTCACTCAATTGGTATTACGCTAACAGTACCCATTTATTCAGGTGGTGCAATATCAAGTGCCGTACGCCAGCAACAAAGTAATTATGTTGCTGCTAGTCACGACTTAGCACAAACACACCGTAATGTCGTACGAAATGCACGTAATTCATATAATACGGTTATTGCTGCTGTTTCTGGTATTAAAGCGTTAGAACAAGCGGTAATTAGTGCGGAAAGTGCGTTAAAAGCAACGGAAGCTGGTTTTGAAGTAGGTACACGTACTATTGTTGACGTATTAGACAGTACAAGAAACCTATACAACGCTAAGCGTAACTTGTCTTCAACACGCTATAGCTATGTGCAATCAATTTTACAATTGAAACGCGCTGCTGGCACAATTACAGAGCAAGACCTAAAAGATATTAATCAAGGTTTATCTGCTAGCTAAAATAAATCTAGAATCTAGAACGTAAGTTCTAGATTCTAGGATTTTTTAATCATCTAATCGAATAGTATTAATAATCTCAGTAGTAGAAATACCTTCTTCAAAGTTAAGTACTTTTACTTCGCCTCCTGCAGCAAGAACCTCGCTACCGCCAGCTATTTGATCAACGGTATAATCACCACCTTTAACCAATATGTCAGGTAAAATATTCGCAATTAAACGTTGCGGCGTATCCTCACTAAACGGAACTACCCAATCAACCGCCCCTAAACCTGATAATACGGCCATTCTTCGGTCAACGGCATTCACAGGGCGACCTGAACCTTTTAAGCGTTTAACTGAAGCGTCGTCATTAACCGCAACAATCAGGCGAGTACCTAACGTTGCTGCATGAGTTAAGTAAGACACATGCCCCGCATGTAAAATATCAAAACAACCATTCGTCATGACTATTTTTTCACCACGGGCTTTCGCAAGTTCAACCGCTATTTTTAGTTGTCCTTCGCTCACCACACCAAAGCCACTTTCTTGACCTGACGCTATTTGATGATTCAGCTCTGCTTCACTCACCGTTGAAGTACCTAGCTTACCTACCACAATACCTGCAGCAATATTTGCTAATGCACTCGCTTGCGGGTAATCGGCATTCGCTGCAATAGCTAAAGCAAGTGTAGCAATAACCGTATCGCCTGCCCCTGTTACGTCATACACTTCTTTTGCTTGAGTCGGTAAATGAAATTCTTCATGATCACGGCGTATTAATGTCATGCCTTGTTCGCTTCGGGTGATCAACAAGGCTTGTAAATCTAATTGAATTAATAACGCCTGCCCTTTGCTCACAATTTCAGCTTCATCAACACAAGCGCCAACAACTGCTTCAAACTCTGACATATTAGGTGTTAATACATCTGCGCCTTGATAACGAGAAAAGTCATGGCCTTTAGGGTCAACCAATACAGGTACATTTTGTTGCTTAGCAATAGCTATTAACGCTTGTACGTCAGATAAAGTGCCTTTGTTATAGTCCGATAGCAATAACACATCATGTTTTGCCACTTGCTCTGATACTTGCGCTAATAACCGTTCTTTATTAATTTGCGCGAGTGACTCTTCAAAGTCTAAACGTATTAATTGCTGGTTACGGCTTAATACGCGCAATTTAGTAATGGTGGGAATACTGGAATGACGGTCAAAATCACATGCAATATTCATTGCATTTAAATTGTCAGTTAAAGTATTAGCCGCTTCATCGTCACCTGTAATTCCCGCTAATGTAACTTTTCCGCCCATTGACGCAATATTTAACGCTACATTTGCTGCACCACCGGGGCGATCTTCATCTTGTGAAATTTTAACAACAGGCACTGGCGCCTCAGGTGAAATGCGCTGGGTAGGCCCGTACCAATAGCGATCTAACATAATATCGCCAACCACTAAAACACTTGCTTGATTAAAAGTGGGAATATCTACTTTCATCATCAGTCCTATAACAGATATAATGCGTTATAGTGTACCACATGAAATTCAATGAGTTAAAATCATCCCGTGAGTAAAAACAGCGTTCTTCAACCAAACTTTAAATTATCATTTCTTTTACCTAAGTATTGGCTTACTTGGGTTGGTGTTTTTATTTTATATAGTATTTCTTGGCTGCCCTATCGGCTACAGCTATTAATGGGTAAAGCGCTTGGTCGTTTACTTTTAAAAATAGGCTCAAGTAGAAAACGCGTAGCACAACGAAACTTAGCACTATGCTTTCCCCAAATGAGCGAGCAAGAACGTAAAAAGTTACTCATTAAAAACTTTGAAAACACAGGTATTGCGTTATTTGAAACAGGTATGGGCTGGTGGTGGCCCGATTGGCGAGTAAAACGAAAATGTAAAGTTGTTGGTGTTGAACATATTGAAAATGCTCAACAACAAGGTAAAGGCATTTTACTGCTTGCTATGCATAATCTTAGCGCCGAAATATGCTGTCGTGGTGTGGGAACCGGGCATCCAATGGTGGTTTTTTATCGTCCGCACAACAACCAGTTAATGGAATATTTTCAGTACCGTGGGCGTGGCCGTTCTAATAAGTACATGTTAGGCAAGCGCGACGTAAAAGGGCTAATACGTGCTTTGCATGATAGTGAAGCTTGTGTATATCTACCCGACCAAGATTACGGTCGAAATAGAAGTCTATTCGTGCCTTTTTTTGCGGTAGAAGAAACAGCAACTACTACTGGCACTCTAATATTTGCTCGACAGAAGAACGCGGTGTCTCATATGCTTATTCCTACTCGAAATGAAGATGGTAGCGGTTACACATTAACAATTAGCCCTCAGCTTGAAGATTTTCCAACAAAAGATGATCGTGCAGATGTCACCCGTATCAATCAAGAGTTAGAAAAAGCTATTTCGAAAAACCCTGCACAATATATGTGGTTACATCGCAGATTTAAAACAAGACCTAACGAAAGTGATCCTTCATTGTATAAATAAGTTTTATTGAGTAAGGTATCAATATAATTTAGTCATATTTTTGAAGATATATACCTAATGATGCTTTGGATACGGAACATTACTTTTGCTTTAATATTGGTCACTTTAGGCGTGTTGCTTTTTCTCAATAGGGAAATGCTCTTCACCTCTGCGGCAACTGAAGAGCTGACCACCGAAGAAGTATTAGCTGACAAAGAAAGAGCCGAAGAAAAAGTGCATGAAAAAGAAGACTTGCCAGAAGCTAGCAAAAAAGAAAAAAACGCAGCGGCGGCAGGTTTATCACGATTTTATGCCAATTTACGTGGCACTGATGAAGACGATGGACCGCGCATTAAAAATAACATCGTTTACTTGCCTGAGCCTGACGGTGACTTAGTTGACATTCTAACGGCAAAAGCATTGGTTACGCGACCACTGAGAAGT
The DNA here is from genome assembly GCA_049613795.1 of Thalassotalea sp. GTDB lineage: Bacteria > Pseudomonadota > Gammaproteobacteria > Enterobacterales > Alteromonadaceae > Thalassotalea_B. The sequence continues at coordinate 28,275 of JBMZCX010000018.1, forward strand.
AATTGGCGTAGTAGTAAAAAGAATGCAGCGTTTCGTATTGGCTTTACGTTAAACCAAAAGTTAACAGAATATGCTGAAGAAAGTGGACTTGAGCTAATTTGGTGGCTTGATAAAGACTTTTTAGTGAAAGACCCCTTTCGTATTAACAAAGATATTGTCAGAATGACTTATCAAATAAGTAAGGCGGTTGAAGGCCATTTTCCTGATGGTGTATTAGCTTATTTTTGCAATAAACATCGTACGCTTATCATCACTGAAAAAAATTATGAATATTTAAATGACGAGTGCATTTTATTAGAGGAAGCTGTACGCTAATTTGTAAAGCACCTATAAAAATATCTTCTGCTGAAATTTTTTACGTGCTTTTCTTAATTTCTGTTTACACTGAACTGTCACACATCAAATACATATTGCTAAGTTAAATTATCTTTATTTACCTACTACAGAAAAACGTGATAAAAATTATATTGCCTGCCAACTCTTATCGGGTTTCCAGCAACTTACCCATGAAGGTATATCATCGGCAGGCATTGGCTTAGCAATACCATAACCTTGTGCTAACTCACACCCTAATTGTAATAATGCGGTGCCATGTTCAATGGTTTCAACACCTTCAGCAATAACATCGCGATCAAAAGATCGAGCTAGGGCAATAACCCCTTCAATAATCGCTAAATCATCGTCATCGTCTAACATGTCTCGAACAAAACTTTGGTCAATCTTAATAATTTGAGCAGGTAATCGTCTTAGGTAAGTTAATGACGAATAACCCGTACCAAAATCATCTAGCGCAAATTTAACCCCCTTAGTCATACAAGTATTCATGATAGTTGATACATGATTAACATCATCTAATGCGCTTGTTTCTAGTACTTCTAGCTCTAATAGTTGTGGCGAAACATCAGGGTAAGCCGCTAACATAGATGTTAGCTTTGATATAAAGTTTGATTGCTGTATGTGTACCGCAGCAATATTAACACTAATGTTTACCACTTGCTTTAATCCCATTGCTTGCCATTGGCTAATTTGCATTAGGGCGGTTTCAATAACCCACTCGCCTAATTCAACCATCATAGGGTTATTTTCTATCGCAGGTAAAAACTCGAGCGGATTTAACAGCCCTTTTTTAGGGTGTTGCCAACGAATAAGTGCTTCGACCCCCGTTACCGAACCAGTTTTCATATTTACTTTAGGCTGATAATGAAGTACAAATTGCTTATTATCTAAAGCATCTCGAATTGCCTCTAAATTTTCCCGTTGTTGTTTAATCGCGTCATCTTGCGCAGTGTCAAATAAATGATAACGATTTTTTCCTAACTCTTTCGCGATGTACATGGCTTGGTCTGCATGTCGTATAAGCTGATCAGCGTCGGCATCATCTTGCGGATAAAGTGTTACACCAATACTCGCCGACACGCTTAATACAACGTCGTCTACTGTTACTGGGGATGATGCGGCCAGTAAGAACCTATTCAAAATTGCTTCACAATCTTCAACAACCGTTAAACCTGTTAATATCGCAACAAATTCATCACCACCAAGCCGAGCCAAACTATCACCTTCACGTAATGCTTTTTTCATGCGCACAGAGAGTGCAACCAGTAGTTTGTCACCAATGTCGTGACCATAAGTATCGTTAATGGCTTTAAAGCTATCTAAATCAAGAAAAGCCACCGCAAGTAAGTTTTTATTCCGCTGACATTGCAGCATGGCCTGAGATAATCGATCGGCGAGTAATACGCGATTAGGCAAGTTAGTCAGCATATCGTAATGAGCAATATGCTCTAATTCATTTTGATGCTCTTTTAGTTGCGTTATATCATTACCTAGCGCAACATAATGAGTAATTATGCCTTGCTCATTCTTCACTGCACTAATCGTTTTTTTCTCAACAAATAATTCACCATTTTTGCGACAGTTCCACATTTCGCTCGACCAATAGCCTTCTTTTACAAGTGTTCGCCACATGTCGGAATAAAATTGAGGTAATTGCTGGCCTGACTGAAGCATACGAGCATTCTCGCCAATAACATCTTCACGGCTATACCCTGTTGCCGTAGTAAAAGCGTCATTTACATCAACAATGGTGCCGGTAATATCGCTGATAATAATGCTCTCTCTAGCGTGCATAAAAACACTAGCAGCGAGCTTTATTTTTTCTTGAGAATGACACCACGCCGTAATATCTTCATAAATGCCAACCATACCCGCAACATCGTTGTTTCTGTCGTAAACAGGCGCTTTAGACGTACGTAGTCTTATGCGCTCACCAGTAGGCGTTAATTGATCTTCTTCAAAATTTAATTTTTCTTTACCTGTATCTAATACAAATTGGTCATCCTGTTGATAAGCTTTGGCTATTTCATGCCAAGGTAAATCATCATCAAGCTTACCTATTAATTCTTCAGGGCTTTTCATTCCTGCGTCATTGGCAAATTGAGTATTACAGCCAACATATTGCAATTGGCTGTTTTTCCAGAAAACTCTCACAGGAATTGCTTCAATAATTGTACTTAATAAATTTCGTGATTCTGCTAGTTCTTCATATGGTTTTACAACGCTAGTCATAAAAATGCTTTTATAGATATACCAATACGCAATTATTTTATAAATGTGCCCTAGAAAATTAAATATATCGTTCATATTAAAATAAAGGGTAAAAAAGAAATCACTTAATGCCATTAAACAAGCGGCGGTAAATAAATTAACAATATCGAAAGGTTGAGGAGTACGCATCAAATACAAAAGGCGAATGCCCACCGCGAAATAAAGCACCGTGATACTGTATTCACTCATTATTTTAAATGAGGTTAGTCCTTGTCCTTCAATATATGTACTTGGAATCAATGATGGAAAAAATAAACCAATAATGACGAAGGTTATGACAAGGGTTAACACACAGCCCAACACGATATTATGCATTAACCGTGTGGCAATAGTGTGCCATGACAGTACTGAAACAATTAATAAACTAAAAGCGGATAAATAGCGTGCCATTAACCAAAAGTTAATGGTTTTTTCTGATCCATTTGGCGTAATAAATTCAGGCATACCAGGAAATGAAAATACATGAAACACATCAAGAATAGCCACGCCAAGAAAAGCACAGGCGAGAATAATATAGTTACGAGAGTTACTATTATCTTGAATACGAACCCAAGCAACGCCGAAAATCATTACCGAGATAATCACTGACACTAATTCAAAAAGAGTATGAAGTGGTAAATAACTCAGTATGCTTGCTATGTCATAAGCTGTGGTTAAAAACAGACTGAGAAACACCATCATGACAAAGAATAGCAAAGTCCATGTCGCATGTTTAAGTTGTAACTGGTAAGTCGATTGTATTTTTATCATTTAATAAATATAGCCTAATATTAATATTAATACGATAAATACCTTAATATTCACAAACATGCTTAATCTAAGTCAAAAGACAGTCTAAAAAATAGACTGTACGTATAAGTACATTAATTGAATTAATTTTCTTACACTATGTAACATTGTTACCCGCCGACAGTTCAATACTTAAAAAGGTTCAACATATACAGTTACCTTAACTAAAAACTAGCCTAAATACTTTGCAAAGCACTTATTTACCACTTTTGCATGACGAGTAAACTCGTCTATTGGCATCATGTTTTCTTGATTTTTTAAGACACAATGATGGCCAAAATCACGTAATTGGCAATAATGCTGAATAAGTTGCTGGCATTCTTCAGCAGTAATGACTTTCCACTGAGTTAACATTTTAAAAATTTGAATATTATCTGATGGTAGTTCATTCATGGTGAAATTTTGGTAATACGCCAACACTAAAAATTGTGCTAAAAATTCAATATCAACTAAGCCACCTTTACTTTGTTTAATATCGCTTTCACTGAGGGTTGATTTATCTAAGTGATTTTGCATTTTTTCACGCATTTCAACCACCGAGGTTTTTAACTCACTTATATCACGAGCTTTAGTGAGAATATTTTTTCGAATGCCATTAAATTGAGTTATCAGTGCTTGATTCCCGTATATAGCGCGCGTTCTAACCAGTGCTTGATGCTCCCACGTCCAAGCATCGTCACATTGATATTTTTCAAAACTATCGATATGAACCACCAGTACCCCTGAATTTCCTGAAGGGCGTAAACGCATATCAAGTTCATATAAAATACCGCTACTCATTCGTGTATTAAAAATATGCATAATACGCTGTGCTAATTTGGCATAAAACTGCCCTGTAGACACTTGTTTAGCGCCGTTTGTGACATCGTCTATCGCACAATTATGAATAAACACTAAGTCGAGATCAGAGCCATATCCCAGCTCAATACCGCCCATTTTTCCATAACCTATCGCAGTAAATGCTTTATCGTCAGTTAGCGCTAGTGAGCTAGGTACGCCAAAACGGCCGATGATTTGCTGCCAAGCCATGTTAATAACCTCGCCTACAATTGCCTGCGCTAATGCAGTTAAATGATCGCTCACTTTTGTTATCGGCAACACACCAACAATATCAGCCACGGCAATACGTAATTGTTGCGCTTGCTTAAACTGACGTAATAACTCCATTTGCGCTTCTAAGTCTTCTTCGGGCACACGCAATAAGCTTTCACGTAAGTACTCGGCATAGCTCGTTAAAGCTGGTGGAGTGCTGAGTAATTTAGGGTCTATTAACTCATCAAGTAATATAGGGTACTTAACAATATGTTCAGCGACCCATTGGCTTAAATGGCATAGCTTAACTAAGTGTTTTAATGCTCCTTCATTTTCATAGAGCAATTCCAAATAAGCCGTCCGCGTAGAAACTTTTTCAATTATTAATAAAATACGGCCTAATGCCGTTTCATCACCATTAAGCACAACTAAATGTGAAAGTAACAGCGGAATTAATTTATCTAAGACCTGTCGGCCTCTGCTACCAATACTTCGTTTTTTGCTGTCATTACGAAAGTTATTTAATAAGTGCCATATTTTTTCGGCTGGCCATTGCGGTTGAACTTGGGCTATCCAATCAATTGATTCTTGTAATTCCCATTGGCTGTCCCATAGTGTTGTCCAGTGTTGATCTTCATTTTGATGATGCGGGCTTTCTTCGCCAATCAGTACGTTAAACTCTTGATGTACTCCTTGCATTAAGCGCTTTAAGTAATTTAAAAATGCTTGCCATGAGGGGAACTTATCGTCACCTAGTACATACAATATTCTTGCTTGGTCGAGTGCATTGTCAGGTAGCGTTTGCGTCTGCTGATCGGCTAATGCTTGAATAATATTTTCAACTCGTCGTAAGAAGCAATAAGCACTTTCTAGTACTACTTTACTGTGTTCGCTAATTTCACCTTGCTCAACAAGTATCGGCAATACCGTTAATAAATTTCGCTGTTGCAGCGTTTTAATTCGGCCGCCACGTATTAATTGAAAAACTTGCACAATAAACTCAACTTCACGAATACCGCCCGCACCAAGTTTAATATTATTTGCCAGTTGCTTACGGCGTACTTCTTGAGCGATCATTGCCTTCATACGGCGCAAACTATCAATCACACTAAAGTCAATATAACGACGATAAACAAATGGGCGTAGTAAGCTTGATAGCTGATGATGATACTTTCCTTCGCCAATTAAACGCGCTTTCAGCATCGCATATCGTTCCCAGTCACGCCCTTGCTCTTGGTAATAATCTTCCATTGCATTGAAAGTAAGTACTAACGGACCACTTTCTCCAAAAGGACGTAAACGCATATCAACCCGATAAACAAAGCCGTCAGCCGTTTGCTGATTTAAAGCGGTGATAAGCTTTTGTCCTAAACGAATAAAAAATTGTTGATTGTCTAGCTCCCTACGCGCACCTTGGGTTTGTCCTTTTTCAGGATAAGCAAAAATCAAATCAATATCGGACGAAAAGTTAAGTTCATTTCCCCCTAACTTACCCATGCCATAAACCAGTAATGGCATGGTTTCACCTTGCTGGTTTTTCGGCTTACCCCATTGCTGGTAACAAAGCTGAGACAACCAATTGAGTGCTGATAATATTAACGCATCAGCTAATGTAGATAAGTTTTTTAGCGAGGTGTTGAGCGGTGCATCATAAAGTAAGTCTGACACAGCTATAGTAACCATTTGTTGTAAACGATAACGTCTTAATAAACGGTGTAGCTGCCCTTCAGTTTCACATCCCGTTAACTGCTGATTCAATTGCGCTAAATAATTAGTGCTTTTATCAAAACTGTTTTGACTAAACAATTGCATAACTATATCAGGCGCTTGAATCGCACTATTAAAGACAAAGTCACTTAACGCTAGCGCTTGTTGAAAATCTTCTAGCTGTTGCTCTGATAACAGCGAATAACTTTCAGGGTGTTGCGCTGAAAATTGTGACCACCGCTTGTTTTTCTGCTCAATTAATATCGGAAGAAAGGCTTTACGCGTAAGAGTTTTCATTTAGATCTCGACTTAATTTTACAATGCGCTACAGTACGTAAATGTGTTTAATAACGTTACACAACCAACGATAAAACAAATAAACCAGACAATTGCTAGACATATTATGTCATGAGTGTTATTAATGAATGATAACCATAGCATTTTTGAGGGGATTATGGCAGAAATGCACTATTCAAAAATAATATTATTTAGTTTTTTATTGCTCTTACTCGGGTGCTCAGATCCTGTAGTAGAGCAAATAGAAAAACAACTTCCAATAACCGAACTCAGAGTTGAGCAACTTGCGCAAGCACTAGCAAATGGCCAAATACGCAATGCTAATTTAATTAAGCAATACGCTGATAAAGTAGCCGAACAAAAGCCTGATTTTTCTGCCTTAGTTAATGAATTTCGTAAAGAGGCAACCACTGAAAGCCCTATATATAAAGCGATCAAAGAGCGGTTAGCCACGGTTAAAAATAGTCCCGAATTATTTACCAATAATAAGGCGCGTTTTGAAGAAATTGTTAACATCTATCAAGCCGCTGATCCTGTTTTATACTCAGACGCATTAAGCGATCCGTTAAATGTATTAGCCGATATGTCTGATGGTGCTTTACCTCGAGTTAATTCGCTGTCTAAGTCGCAAAGTTTAGCTGCTAATAATGCCCAAGACTTTGGTGTGGGTGAACAGCTTATTGGTAATCCAAATTATGGCAGTTGGTCAACGGGTAGTAATGGCATGTCGTTTTGGCAATGGTATGGCATGTACGCCATGATGGACAACTTACTTGATTCGCGTCGCCGTGTTTATTATAACCAGTGGGGACGTTCTCGTAACTATAGTTATTATCATGATTATGGCCGAACTCGCTATAGCTCACCTAATCAGTTGAAAAAACAAACTCAGCTTGAAACACGTACCCGTAAATCTTTTGCCAGCCAAGGTAAAAAATATACCAGTGCTTATGGAAAAAGCCGCACGGGTTCTTCTAGCCTTTCAGGGCAAAGTAAACAAGCACAAACCAGCGCGAAACGTTTTAGTTCGGCTGCTACCAATAAAAGCAGTTATGCCAAAAAAAGTAGCAATGCTAAAAAATCTTCGTATGCCCAAGGCGGCAACTTTAGAAACAGTAAAAGCACCACTTCTCGTAGCTTTAGACGTGGCAAATAACGAGAGGCAGTAAGGAATTATTATGAATACATTGTTTGAAATCACTGGACTAAACATCGACCTGCTTATCTACTTAGCAATTGACATTTCTATCGCTATTTTATTACTTGGCGCCATGCGTATTATTTCGGGTATATCGGCTCAGGTAAACTCTACCGATGAATTGTCAAAAGAAGATAACTTTGCCTTTGGTATTAGTGTTGCTGGTAGCGTTGCCGCGTTAGGTATTGTTTTAACTGGCGCAATAACAGGTGAAAATGCAGAAAGTTACTTAATGGAAGCCGTTGGTATGTTTACTTACGGCATACTCGGTTTAATTTTAATTAAAGTAGGCCGTATTATTCATGACCGCGTAGCACTTAATCAATTAAATAAAACAGAACAAATTAAAGCGAAAAACATCAGTATTGGTTTAGTTGATGCGGCAAGTGCCATTGCTACAGCGATTATTATTCGTGCGGTTTTATTATGGGTACATGGCATAGACATCAATACGTTTATTGCCATTATTAGCGGCTTTGTTGTTTCTCAAGCCATGTTAGTGTTAGTAACACGCATTAAAGAATCGCAGTACGCGAAAAACAATCAAAACGATAGTCTTCAAGAAGCGCTAGAAAATGGCCAAATGGCATTGGCCATTCGCTATTCAGGGCAAGTGATCAGCACCGCATTAGCGGTTACCGCCGCAAGCTACTTTTTAACTTATAGCCCTGAAACGCTAGCCTATAATCTGTTACTTTGGTTAGCCTTTAGTGTGGTTATGACCATTTTGGTGTCAATATTAACGGCTATTGCTAAGCGCATCGTCTTATGGGGAATTAACCTTGTTGAAGAAGTTGACCATCAAAGTAATATTGGTGTTGCCAGCGTTGAAATGGCGATTAGCATTTCAATTGCCTTAATTTTAACAGGCTTAATGGCTTAGTTTACGGGCTAATTAGCTAACTAAACAGTTAATTAGCCATACTGTATTAAATAGAGAAAGCACCAATACATTGAAACCAACAACTCCATCGGTGCTAGGCCGTTTTGATTTATTAAAGCACGACATTCTACTGATTATTACCATGGCTGTTTTAGCTGGCTGTGGCTTAATTTACGAATATTTACTGTCGCATTATGCAGGCAGAGTATTAGGCGTAATGGAAAGCGCTATTTACACCATGATCGGCTTAATGATAGTTGCTATGGGACTAGGTGCTTTTGCCGCTCGAAAAATACGCTGCGCCTTTAATGGCTTTGTGTGGTTAGAGCTTATTATTGCCTTTTTAGGCAGTAGTTCAATACTCATTATTGGTGGGCTTATCGCCCTTAGCCAAACTTTTCCTCAGCTTATTGCTGACATGTTTTCATTACCGCCAGACATTACCCCTCGCGGCGGATATTTAAAGCAACTCAGTTTTCTCGCCTTTAATAGTCCTTACTTTTTTGGTTTTTTTCTTGGCTTTTTCATTGGCATGGAAATACCACTCATCGCCCAAATTAGGGAGAGTATTCACCAAAAACACCTCAAAAATAATTTAGGTACCATTTATGGGGCTGACTACATTGGCGCAGGTATTGGTGCAGCCATTTGGGTTATTTTTTTATTATCGATCGACATTAGCAAAGCCAGTGCATTAACCGCCGCATTAAATTTAGCTGCAGGTTTAGCGTTTATGACCTTTTATTGGCAAAAGCTGAAATGGCGAAAGTTACTATTAGTATTACATGCGCTGCTATTAATGCTGATATTTTTTATTTATCAGCAGGGTAATCAATGGCTTAATCAAATGAGTAACCTGCTCTATTTAGATAAAGTTGTCTATACCGATAAAACGCGTTATCAACAGCTTACCTTTACCGAGCGGAATATTGGCGGTGAGCATGCCAGCATTATAAATTTTTATATTAATGGCCGTTTGCAGTTTTCATCCGCTGATGAACATATTTACCATAGCTACTTAGTAACGCCTGCGCTTGCCGCTTCTGCCCGCCAAGATAAGGTGCTAATTATTGGCGGTGGCGATGGCTTAGCACTACGCGACGTATTAGCCTGGTCACCTAAGCAAGTCACATTAATTGACTTAGACCAAGAGTTAATTGCGTTATTTCAGCAGCCTTTCGAAAAATTTCCTGCAACACTAGCGCATAAAGTCAATCAATTAACCCAGCAAAGCTTTGTTGATCCTCGAGTAGACTTACGTTACCAAGATGCTTTTTTGGCTATTGACGAATTGCTCACAAATAAGCAAACCTTCGACACCATTATTGTTGATTTACCTGATCCTAGCCATCCTGATCTCAATAAACTGTATTCTGTAAATTTTTATGCACGTTTAAATCAATTACTTGCGGGGGATGGTATTATCGCAGTTCAATCAGCCAGCCCTTATCATGCAAAAAGTGCGTTTATTGCTATTGGTAAAACCGTTGAAGCCGCTAATTTTAAACACGTTCAACAATACCATGCGAATGTACCAAGCTTTGGTGAATGGGGCTGGACCATTGCCAGCAAATACGGCGCTAGCCCGCTTGAACGTTTAAAAGCATTGCCTGAATTTCCTATTGAGCAAAAATGGTTAACATTACCTATGCTTTATGGTGCTTTTGAGTTTCCCAATCACTTTTTTGATGCAAGAGACGCTATTCCTATTAATTATTTAGGTAGCCATGCTATTTATCAGTTACATCAAAAAGCTTGGAGTAACCAACAAGGACTTAACGAGTCACATTTACAAGAATAAAGTAGAAAAATTAAATAAAAGTAGAAAAAAGTAAAATAACGGCTTGACATATTATGTCTTAATGCTAAATTAACCACATCGACATAATATGTCGAACAATAATTATCTTGCTCATATTTAGCAAAATAATTACTGGTAAATAGATATAAGGAAGACTATGAATATTCATAAAATTGCTAACCACTTAAATGCATTAGCAGACAATTCAGAAACAGGTATGGTATTTGACTGTCAGCCTATTTCAGGTGAAGTAGACGTTTTACAAGTTAGCGTAATAGGCCGTGAAGAGTTGCCTATTTTTGTTTCAGTAACCGACGATCAAATACTGTGTATTACCTATTTATGGGGTCGAGATGAAGTAAAACCTAACAGTATTCATGAACTTCATGAAAGTATGCTAGAAATGAACATTCCAATGCCCTTATCGTCATTTTCAAAAATTGGCGACAAATACGTGATTTTTGGCGCTTTATCTATTGGCTCAACCTTTGATGACGTTGAACACGAACTTGCCGTATTAAATAACAATGCGGTTGAGATTATCGATGATATGAGCGACTACTTAATTTAATTATCACCCAGGAGATTATTATGAGCATTTTTAAGAAGATTATGACCGCTATCCGAGGTGGTGCAAGTGAAGTTGGCGAAGCAATTGTTGACTCTAACGCGACACGTATTTTTGAACAAGAAATTCGTGATTCTGAAAATCATTTAACTAAAGCTAAGCGCGATTTAACTGGCGTAATGGCACAGCAAATGGCTGCTAGTAGAGAAGTTGATCGCCTTAAGCGTGAAGCAACTGAGCATGAAGGTTATGCCGTACAAGCTTTAGAAAAAGGCGATGAAACCCTTGCACTTGCCGTAGCTGAAAAAATATCAGCATTAGAAAGCGAATTGGCGACTCAGCAACAAGCATTAGACAGCTTTGAAGGCAATGCCAACCGTTTAAAAGAGTTAGTAAAGAAAAGTGAGCGTCAAGTACAAGAATACAAACGTCAACTTTCAATGGTAAAAACCACTGAAAGTGTGCAAAAAGCAACGTCTGCTATTACTGACAACTTTTCATCAAGTAACTCAAAGCTATTAAATGCCAAAGACTCATTAGAGCGCATTAAAGCGAAGCAGCAAAAATTTGATGATAAAATGAAGGCTGCAGAGCTATTAGAGTCTGAAAATTCAGATTCGTCTTTAGAAGCACAGCTTAAAGCCGCAGGTATTGGTGGTACAGACAACAACGCTAATTCAGTACTTGAGCGTTTAAAAGCAAAGCAAAAATAGCCAAAAGGCTAATTAACTAATACATCGTTAACCTGAGTATTGTGCTAATTTGCATAGTATTTTCGGGTTAGCGATTTTATGGTGACTAACGATGAGTTTTCTCAAAAGCATTTTTAAGAAAGAACAGCCTCAACGCACAATTACACAAGCCAAAGACTTAATGGTTAATGACATCATCGTCTTAACCGACAGCTTTGCCCTTCCTGAAAATTTACGTACTCAACAATTTCAAGTAACCGCCGTAAACAGCTACGAATTTGAGCACAAAACGCAAACAGAATGGGTATTGTCTGGTAATCACAATATTGAGCTCTATTTATCGCTTGATATTGACGATAAAACTTACCTGAAATTATCGCTTAAAATTGAACACCAAGATGTTGAATCACTTTTTAATTTAGATGATTTTTCAACTATTTTTGACGAGCCTGGCAATGCGTTTTTACAGCGTTTAAACGACAATGACACCACTAATGGTTGGACAAGCGATCAATACCAGCAGCGTATTTTTTCACAAGTGGGTTACTTTCACCGTAAAGATCATCGAAATGAGCAACTTTCTCAGTTTGAAGGAAAAGACGCGGGCGAGCAGTTCGAGCTGTATCAATTACTCAATCAAGATGAAAACTGTGGCGTAGAATTAGAAGTATGGCCTGATGGCGATACTGACGTATTTCTGACCCTTTATCGACCAACAACAGATATTGTTGATATGTATCCGGGGAGCTAGTAATGAGCAGAAAAATGCCAGAAAAATGGCAATCGTCAGTGAAAGCGGCAAAGGCAACTCAAGTTGCTTTTGACATGGACGAAAAAATTCAGCTGGAAATTCGTAAAGAAGCCCTTGAAGATGGCTTTAGCCCTTCAGATAAAATAAGGGATATTTTAGGGCTAGAAACCAATAAAAAACCCAAAAGGCCACGGTTAACCGTTAGCCTTTCACTTGATGACTACCAAGTGCTTGCTGAAAAATATCAACTGCCCGCGGAACAACAACTGGAAATTAAACGTAAATTAATGGATGATTTAATTCACTACGTTACCGATAAAAATAAATAAACTTATGATCCAGAAAAAAATTAACAGCTATTCTATTGATGAATTCGGCGTAAAAAACTACAACTCATTGTATTTATTGATTATTACTATAATTGTGCTTTATGCCATCATCGCTATTCTCTCGTTTCCTCTATTACAATTCGAGCTAGAAAGCACCACAAGTAATATAAACACCTATAAAGATGCCTTTTGGACTCTACAAATGAGCGCCAGCACTATCGGTTTTGGCGACTACTACCCAACTACATTAGGTGGCAGAATTATTGTTGCCGCTATGTTTTACATTGGCGTGGGTATGGTTGGCTTTATTGGTGCACAATTTATTAATAAATTTGTTGGATTTTCAGACACTAATGTTAAGAATAGAGAGCTGAGGCAACAAAATAAAGAGATTTTAGAACGTAATAAAATTTTAGAAAACAAAGTAGATTTGTTAGTAACGAAAGTTGAAACGTTAATTGATAAG
>JBMZCX010000019.1:0-39023 GCA_049613795.1 Thalassotalea sp.
AAATGGATTAACGCGGAGAAAAATAAACTAAAAACAATACCCGTAATGATTGCGTTTACCTCGAGTGGAATAGCAGGTACGAACTGGCTAAAAGTAGCTGATGCTTTTTCAATATCAACTTGAATCATAAAATAATACAGGCGGTGTAAATAGTCAGTACTTTCTAAATGAATAATTTGTTGTTGATAGCTATTAACGCTTTCAATATTTTCTAGGATGACTGAAGACATTTTTTGGATGGCATCATCACTATTGCTTTTAAATGCGCTAACAAGTTGTTCTAAATTGCCTTGGTATTGCAAATCAGCAATAGATTGAAATTTTGACAGATAAACTTCAGCTTCGTTTAAATGACCTGATAAACGCTGGCTGTAAGCATTAATAAAGGCAGGTAGTTGAATACCAACAATAAAAACGATGGTAAATAGTGCATTATCGAAAAGTTTAAAGATATATTTAAGCATGTTTTTAACATACCATATTTAAAGTGTGGTGTGAGTTATTTTAAATACCTCTACCTAATTAAGTGTTAAAATACCCGTTACCTATTGACTAAATCGAGACTGTTTTGCGCCCAAGTACTTATCAAGAGCACGATGTTAAAACACTTAATTGGCGAGTGTTATCATCTTTACTACCTTATCTTTTTGAATTTAAAGCTCGAATTTTTTTTGCTTTATCGTGTTTAGTCTTAACTAAAATCGCGAGTGTTTATCTGCCGTTTGTGATTAAAGATATTGTCGACACCCTCGATAAGCAAGTTGAACAAAATGTATTGCTTGTTCCATTTGCATTGGTTGCAACATATGGGTTGATCCGCTTATCAATAGTGATGTTTGCAGAAATACGAGACACCTTATTTGGTCGAGTTACCGAAAGGGCGATCAGACGTATTGGACTGAAAGTTTTTCGTCATTTGCATCAACTTGATTTAGATTTTCACTTAAACCGTCAAACAGGCGGTTTGTCACGAGACATTGATCGTGGCACCTCAGGTATTAATTTCTTAATGCGTTTTATGGTGTTTAACATTGTGCCGACACTGCTCGAAATTATAATGGTAATTGGCATACTCTGGTACAACTATGGCGTTTGGTTTGCACTTATTACAGCCACTTCTATTAGTGGTTATGTTTTCTTTTCTATTTATGCAACAGAATGGCGCACTGGTTATGTAAAAGCGGCGAATAAAGCAGATTCCTCAAGTAACACACGCGCGATTGACAGCTTATTAAACTATGAGACGGTAAAGTATTTCTCAAATGAAGAATATGAAGCAAAGGCTTATGATCAGCAACTATCAAATTGGGAAAAAGCTAAGTCTCAAAACCGTTTATCCTTATTTGCTTTAAACGGTGGGCAAGCTTTTATTATTTCAATATCAATGACTGCTATGTTGGCGCTAGCGGCTTATCAAGTTACTTATCAGCAAATGACCATTGGTGACTTTGTGCTAATTAACGCCTTTATGATGCAGCTTTTTATGCCACTTAATTTTTTAGGTTTTGTTTACCGAGAAATTAAAGGATCGTTAGCCAATATTGAACAAATGTTTGCATTAATGGCGCGAGTACCTAAGGTTATTGATCAAAAAGAAGCGAAAGATATTAAGGTTACGCAAGCCGTGGTTGAGTTTTCGCAAGTCTCTTTTGGTTATAGTGAGCAAAGACAAATTTTAAAAAATGTGTCATTTAACGTCGGTCAAGGTCAAAAAGTGGCAGTGGTGGGCGAAAGTGGTTCAGGTAAGTCAACCTTAGTTAAATTATTATTTCGTTTTTATGATTGTGATCAGGGCAGTATTACTATTGATCAGCAACATATTCGTACTGCAACTCAGCATAGTGTACGCCAGCATATCGGTATCGTACCGCAAGATACCGTGTTATTTAATGACACTATTTTTGAAAATGTAAAATATGGCAATCCTAATGCAACCAATGAACAAGTGGAGCGAGCAATAAAGCTTGCTCATTTAGCTGGCTTTATTGCCGACTTACCTGAAAAAGAAAAAACAATAGTTGGTGAGCGGGGTTTAAAACTTTCAGGTGGAGAAAAGCAGCGTGTTGCTATAGCGCGTACTATTTTAAAGTCGCCTGCTATATTAGTATTTGACGAAGCCACCTCATCGCTAGATAGCCGCTCTGAACAAGCTATTTTAACGGCAATTAAAGAGGTGAGCAAAGGACATTCAAGCTTAGTGATTGCTCATCGGCTGTCGACAATTGTTGATGCCGATAATATTGTTGTTTTACATCAAGGAGAGGTGGTTGAGCAGGGTGATCATTCTACATTGCTTGCACGTAAAGGCCGTTATTATACTATGTGGCAACTTCAACAATTAACGAATCAATAATTGTCTAAATAGCTAGAGAAACCCATGAATGAACAAATAAAGCATACGCCGTTGCTATCAAATATAGTCGAAACTGATACGGATTCTTATCAAGCAGTACATGAAACAAAAGAGTGGATTGCTCAAATAATTGTTGGTTTAAACTTTTGTCCGTTTGCCAAAAAAGAGCTGGTGAATAATGCTATTTACTATTATGTGTCGAGTGGAAAGAAACTAAAACTAGCGATACAAGAATTTATTGAGCAATGTCATCACTTATATCAACACCCTAGCATTGAAACTAGTTTAATTATATTGCCACAAGGCTTTACTGATTTTTCACGCTATTTAGCGTTAGTTGATGAGTGCAATGAGTGTTTAATTGATGAAGGTTATGAAGGTGTGTTTCAAATAGCGAGTTTTCACCCATTGTATTGTTTTGACGGTGAAGATTTTGATGACGCTGCAAATTACACCAATAGATCGCCTTATCCTACGCTGCATTTAATCCGTGAAGAGAGTATGGAAAAAGTGTTAGCTGTTTATAAAAATCCAGAGAATATTCCTGAAAATAATATTATGCTTGCTCGCCAAAAAGGGCACCTTTTTTTTGAAAAAGTATTAAAAAATTTATAGCGTTAGCGTCTTCGGTTACCGCTCGATCATGTAATAGCAATTGGGTATAATGAACCGTCAGTTTTAATAGTTAAAAATAAGGTTACTATAACTCGTGGAAAAAGATGCATTGATACAAGTAGGCGGTGATTTAGAAGAGTCATTAAAAGGGAATTATAAAATTAATGTTAAGGCGGTAATGACTGAGGCATGGTCGTTATCAACAAAGTCTCGCGTCTCTATAAACTTAGGCTTATTGTTTTGTTTATTCTTATCTGGTGCGCTTTTCTTTTTAGTATCAAGCTACTTTGGTGATGTAAAAGCCATTATTGAAAATCAACAAGCAAATTTTGCGGTGAATATTTTAGTCACCTTATTGGTTTCACCTTTTTTAGTTGCTATTGAAATGATGGGAATTTTTCACGCAGTGGGCATTAAAACCCAGCCCAAAGTTGTTTTTGCTTTTTTAAGGCAAGGGAGTCTAGTGGCTGTAGCAGCATTATTGTCGTCAATGTTAATATCGCTTGGTTTAAATTTATTAATATTTCCAGGCTTATACTTATTAGTTTCGCTGTCGTTAGTACTACCGTTAGTGGTTGAAAAACGTTTAACACCTTTTAAAGCAATTCTTATTTCATTGAAAGTTACTCGTTTTCAATGGTTGCAAATTTTTACGGTATATACCCTGCTATTTATTGCATTAATGTGTTGTTTTATTCCATTAATTTTACTTTCAACAACTGCATTTCAACTTGTTGGCGGTATGTTTTTCTTCTTCGCAATGAGTTATTTAGCCCCAATGTTTTATCATGTTAAAGGTATTTTATATCGTGAGATTTTTGGAATGAAGCTTACTGTAAAATCAGGCGATAAGGCCATTCAAGACAATGTGTTTTCAGCGTAAATAAGGTTAATTATTTTATGAATTATTCTCGTCTTATTATTGTTACTACGATTACGGTTGTTTTCATTTATTCGTTACTTTATCCATTTATTACAGATAACCGTACATCAGAAAGTGAAATCAGTGACAACGATACTAAAAAGCCAATAGTTAACATTGAAAAGCCACTACATAATGTCGAACTGCCAAACTTTGCAGCTATAAATGATGTTAGAGCAAAAAAGAAGCAATTTTTTAGCTTTATTCAGCCTGCGGTAGTTAAAGAAAATAAGCGTATTTTAGCGCTACGCAAACAGCTACTTGCGATAAAAGCAATACATGATAATTCAGAGCCATTAAGCGAACAAAATATTGAGTTAATTAAAGAGTTAGGTAAGCGTTATCGAGTGAAATCGACTAACTTAGCCCTACAACTTGATGCGTTATTAATTAAAATTGATATTATCCCTAAGGCACTTATCTTAGTGCAAGCAGCAAATGAGTCTGCGTGGGGAACGTCTCGATTTGCTCGTATTGGTTTAAACTTTTTTGGTATTTGGTGTTATCAAAAAGGCTGTGGCATGGTACCAAATAGCCGAAATGAAGGGGCTGATCATGAAGTTGCAGCCTATAGCTCTGTCGATCAAGCGGTACAACGTTATTTGAAAAACCTGAATACCAACCAAGCCTATGCTGTTTTTAGAACCATCAGAAAGCAGCTAAGGGATAATGATCAGCCACTTTCTCCAAATGTGCTAGCAACAGGGCTATTGCCTTACTCTGAAAGGGGCAGTGCCTATGTTGAAGAAATATCAGATATGATCCGCCATAATCAACATTATTTTGCTACAGACACTGGCTCTTAAAGTGTCGAAATATCAATAATAAGTGATTCATCAATATTAGTTGATGACACTGTTTCTTTTGAAAAGTCATAATCCTGCTTTGGCTGACTTCGATCAATAGGCAAATTGATAAAATCAAATAAATTAGTGTCGGCAAGTTGACTTGGGCTGACATTTTTTATTGATTTAAAAACATTTTCTACTCGCCCAGGTGAGGTATTGTCCCACTGTGTTAGCATTGCTTTAATATTTTGGCGTTGTAAATTTTCTTGAGAGCCACATAAATTGCAAGGAATAATAGGGTAGTTTCTATCGTTAGCAAAGGTAATTAAATCAGCCTCTCGGCAATAGCTTAATGGCCTAATAACGGTATTACGTTGGTCGTCAGCACGTAATTTAGGTGGCATAGCTTTTAATTTTGCTCCAAAAAACATATTTAAAAATAATGTTTCAACAATATCATCCATATGATGACCCAGTGCTATTTTAGTTGCACCAATTTCTTCTGCAAACGAATATAAGGTGCCTCGGCGTAATCGAGAGCATAACCCGCAAGTAGTTTTCCCTTCTGGCACTTTGGCTTTAACAACAGAATAAGTATCTTTATCAACAATATAGTAAGGAATGTCTAACGATTCAAAATAAGCAGGTAAAATATGCTCAGGGAATCCAGGTTGTTTCTGATCTAAATTTACCGCAATAACTTTAAAGTCGATAGGGGCTGATTTTTGTAGCATCAGCAAAACATCAAGCATGGCAAATGAGTCTTTGCCACCGCTAATCGCGGCCATGATCACATCACCTTCTTCTATCATGTTGTAATCGGCAATTGCTTTACCTACTTTACTACGAAGTTTTTTTTGTAATTTACTTACTTCAAAAGCTTTTTGCTGATTTTCTTCATGCGCCATGACGATTATTTAGACCTATTTATGAAATATATTATAAAAATTACGGCTATTATAAATTTATTCATAAGTAGCGTCAGTAGTTATTTTAGAAAATAAAAAGCCAGCACTGTTTGAGGCTGGCTTCGTGAATTTAGGCGTTTATTGTAAACGTTATTTTGCTAAAGGTGATTGGTAGCCGTTAGGTTTTAATGCTAAAACATCACAATTTAAGCCATCAATAACATGCTCTGCGGTATTGCCTATAAGAGCGGCTGACAGGCCTGTTCGGCCAATGGTGCCTAAAATAACTAATTCAGCGTCTAATGCTATTGCTTGGCTTTGAATAACATCTTCAGGCAAACCTTCACCTACATGAGTGTTATTTACGCTCACATTAAATTTTTCAGCATGTTCAGCCATTGCCGCTTTATGATGGTTTAACATCGACTCATTATATTCATTAGCATTAAACTCAGGAATTTCTATGGCGATATTAACAGGCGTCCCGGGAAATGAATTGACTAAGTGAACATTAGCGTCAATTAATTTTGCTAAATTAATGGCTTCTTCGGTAACTTTGTTATTAAGGGAAATATGCTCGTCTTCGTCACTGCCAACATTGACTGCGGCAACAATATTACCATTTTTAGGCCACGAGTGATCTTTTACTAAGAGTACAGGGCAAGGGCATTTACGTAATATATGCCAGTCAGTAGGTGTAAATATAACGGCTTTAAGTTTGTCGTGTTCGTGGGTCCCTTTAATAACAATATCGTAATTTTCAGTTATTACTTGTTCAATAATGGGTTCGAAAGGGCGGTTATGCCAAATAACTTTACTATCAATTAACAAGCCTGTATGTGCTAATGATGCTATTTTTTCGCTTAACCACAGCTCACGATCTTTGATCACTGACATTCTCATCGCTTCGCGTTCTTCACTTGACAGCATAGTTGTCATTTCATAAGAAAAATCATAAATACTTAAGTATGCAGTAATAGTGGCATTGGTTTTTGAAGCTAGTTCTATCGCACGTTCAAGTGCTTTTTGATCTTCAGTTGTGGGATCAATAACGGTGAGTATTTTTTTATATTTTTCCATGCTAGCCTCTCAACTTTTATACGAATACACTTAATTATAGTGTAACTGTATAATTATATTGCATCAAAATAATATTTAATTATTTGTTCTAAATCAATAAATTAAATTTTAAAAAAATGAAAGGATAAAGAAAAAATTTAAGCGTGAGGAGAAGTGGAGTACGGCTATAAAGCCGCACTTACTTTAAGTTGTTCAGCATCAAGAATTTTAATTAACTTTCCTTCAACTTGAATTAAGCCCGCTTTATGAAAACGATTGAGCAAGCGGCTAATTGTTTCAACCGTTAAACCAATATAATTACCTATATCACTGCGTGTCATAGACAAGCGAAACTCACTAGAAGATAAACCTCTTGCATGGTAGCGAATGCTAAGTGCGCTAATAAAAGTAGCTAAGCGTTGTTCGGCATTTTTACGGTTAAGTAGGGTAAGCATTTCTTGGTCTGAACGAATTTCGGTACTCATCATTCGTAAGATTTGCTTCTTTAATTTAGGTACTGAATTAGACAATGTATCTAAAGTGTCATAAGGAATTTCACACACCATAGAGGTTTCTAATGCTTTGGCAAAACTAGGATGTGACGATTCGGCAATAGCGTCAAAACCGAGTAAGTCGCCAGCTAAATGAAACCCTGTTATTTGCTCTTCGCCGTGCTCATCAACGGTATAGGTTTTAAATGTTCCCGAACGAATAGCGTAAAGCGAATGCATTTTTTCGCCGTCTTGAAATATTTGCTCGCCTTTATGAATAGGGCGCTTTCTGTCAATAATGTTATCAAGTTCTTCTAGCTCTTGATCATTAAGTGAAAAAGGTAAGCATAACTCACTTATACTACAGTTTTGACAGTGAATATGTTGTTGTCCTGAACCTTGACGATTATCCATTTTGTCCTAATACTTTCACGAATAATTTATTTAATAGCGATGGTATTAGAACATCATGTCAGATGCAAATTTTAACGTTAAAATTCCATAAATAATTAGCATTATGGCCATTGATTTTCGAAAGTAATTATTAAGTAGCAAAGACTTTAATGAAATTGCACTAAATGACAAAGTGAGTAGTGCGGGTAAAGTACCTAAGCCAAAGAAAAACATGATAGCGGCCCCTGAAAATAATGAACCACTTGCCAATGACCAAGTTAATGTTGAATAAACTAATCCACATGGTAGCCACCCCCAAATAGAACCAAGTATTAATGCGTGGCGAGTACGGCTAATGGGGATGTACTTTTTACTTAATGGAGAAAGGTGTTTCCATAATCCTTTCCCCAGTTTTTCTATTTTATTAAGTAGCATAAACCAACGGCCGATATATAAGCCGAGTAAAATAAGAAATACCCCCGCAACCATTCTTAAAACAGAGAGCGGCAGGCCAATATTTTTTGCGGCGAGTGAGCCTGTTAGCCCTGCAATTGCGCCAATAAGCGAGTAGGTAGCAATTCGACCAAGGTTATAAGAGCAGATGATGCGAAGCTGACTAAGTGAATTGCTTTGTTGAGTTGTCGCCGAAGACAACATCGTCGTAATGCCACCGCACATGCCAATGCAATGACCTGAGCCTAATACTCCAATGATAAAGGCTGCAAAAAAGTCTATTTCCATTACTGAAGTGTAAACCCTTTGTTATCACACCACTTAATTATGGCGGCACAATAGCATAGTTTGCTTTTTTCGTATGCCATTTTGACCTTTTTATGATCGAAATTAAGTTTTTTGTATTTAATTGGAAAAATTAAAAACAATTTAAGAAAAGATGATCTTGAGCAATTTAAAAAAAATATAGTCAGGTAAATTGATGCGCAAATTGGTTATTAAGGCATTAAATATATGAGCTTTATTTCATTAGTGTTTAAGCAACCTTTCGTACTTTTATTGTTGTTATTAATGCTAACGACAACAGAAAGTCAAGCAGAGCCTTTAACTACGGAAAGAAAATCTACGTTAATTCACCTGCTTAAGCAAGATTGCGGTTCGTGTCATGGGATGACATTAAAAGGTGGTTTAGGGCCCGCGCTTACTGTTGAACAGATGAAAGATAAACCCGTTGAATATCTGCAAAATATTATTTTGAATGGTCGTGCGGGTACGGCAATGCCGCCATGGAAAAGCATACTAACCGAACAAGAAGCATTATGGATAAGTCAACAATTACTCGCAGGAATCAACAATGAATAATTCTCTATTAAGCATGAAAAAAATTATTATTAGCTTAGTGTCTTTATCGTTATGTCATTTTACCGTAGCGCAAGCGGCACAAAGTAATGAGCAGTTAAGAGCAACAGGCGACTTAGGCGTTATTATTGAACGGGCAACAGGGCAAGTTCAAATTGTTAACCATAGCGATAAAACGATGTTGTCTGAAATAGAAGGGCTGGGCGACTTGTCACATGCCTCCATTGTTTATTCTCGAGATCAACGCTTCGCCTATGTGTTTGGTCGTGATGGTGGGTTAACTAAAATTGATTTGTTAACCGATAAAATAGCTAAACGTATTATGCAATCGGGTAATAGTATTGGAGGAGCCATTAGCCAAGACGGCAAGCTTGTCGCGGTATCTAATTATACACCAGGTGGCGTTAAAGTTTTTAACAGCGAAACACTTGAGTTAGTGGCGAATATTGAAGCAACAATTGTTCCTAGCAAAGGTAAAACAAAAGCAGGTGAAAGCTACCGCTCAAAAGTGGTGGGCTTAGTTGATGCACCAAATAATCAATTTGTTTTTAGCTTATTCGATAGCAATGAAATATGGATTGCTGATTTTTCTGAAAAGAAAATGAAACTAACCAAATACCCTAATATAGGTTCTTTTCCTTACGATGCGCTAATTAGCCCTGACGGACGCTATTATATTGCAGGTTTATTTGGCGAAGACGGCATGGCATTACTTGATTTATGGCACCCAGAAAAAGGTGTTCGTCGTATTTTAAATAATTATGGGAAAGGAGACAAAAAACTACCCGTCTATAAAATGCCCCATCTTGAAGGTTGGTCAATGGCTGGTGACTATGCGTTTGTGCCCGCAGTTGGCCAACATAAAGTGTTAGTGGTAAGTACAAAAACATGGCAGCAAGTGGCCGAAATGAAAGCGCATAGTCAGCCAATTTTTGTGATGGCACAACCGGATAACCGCCAAATATGGGTTAATTTCGCTTTTCCTGATAACAATACCATTCAAGTGTTCAATACTGAAACATTTGATCTAGTCAATACTTTAACGCCTGGCCCTGCGGTTTTACACATGGAATTTACGCCTAGAGGAGAGCATGTGTGGATGTCGGTACGTGACAGCAATCAAGTTCATGTTTACAGCACTAATACACAAACCTTGTTAAAAACATTACCAGCAAAAAGCCCAAGTGGCATTTTCTTTACAAATAGAGCGCATCAAATAGGGCTTTAATCATGAATTTAACTCTTCTTGAACGCGACATTATTAATCATTATCAAAAAGGCTTTCCTGTTTGTGAAGCGCCTTACCAAGTAATTGCAGAGCAATTGGGTACGAATGAAGAAGCCGTATTATTGGCTCTTAACACGTTAGATGAAAAAGGCGCATTGTCACGCATAGGGCCAGTATTTGATCATAAAAAAGCAGGTGCAAGTACGCTAGCTGCTATGGCTGTTGAGCCTGAGCAACTTGATGAAGTGGCTGCCATTGTTAATCAATTTCAGCAAGTTAATCATAATTATGAACGAGAGCATTACTACAATCTATGGTTTGTCGTAACCGCAAGTGACCTTACCGAGTTAGATCATGCGTTAGCACAAATTGAAAGTATGACTGGTCTAGCTATTTTAGTTTTGCCAATGGAAGCCTCTTATCATATTGATTTAGGCTTTCATATTAATTTCGACCACCTTACATCGACAGGCAGCTCGGCAATAAAGGAGGCAGATTATGGAAGCAAATAAGCTTGCAAGCATAGAAAGTTTAACGTTGTCGATCACACAGCAAAGCCAATTACGTAAAACTCTTGAACAAGGCCTGCCTAAAGTTTCTCGCCCTTATGCATTACTTGCACAGCAAATTAATGCATCGGAGCAACAGATAATCGATCAAATTACACAATGGCAACATAGTGGTTTAATACGCCGCTTTGGTTTAGTGGTTAAACATCGTCAGCTTGGTTTTACTGCTAATGCCATGGTGGTGTGGAATGTACCTGATGAATTAGTTGACAGCATTGCCGAGCAACTGGCTAATTTTTCTGAGGTGTCGTTGTGTTATCGCCGTCCAAGACGACTACCAACGTGGCGATATAACTTATTTTGCATGATCCACGGCACTTGTCGAAATATTGTATTAGCGCAAATAGATAAAATTACTAAGCAATTACAAAGGGATAATTCAGCTCTTGTGATTGATCAAAATGTGTTGTTTAGCAAGAAAGCGTATAAACAAAATGGTGCGCGCTATAGCAAACAACAGCCTTTAGTTAAAAAGAAAGAGATTGCTCATGGATAAATTTAGCAATACACCTACCGCTATATTGTCAGCATTAGACAAGAAATTGATTAATTTATTACAGCATGGTTTACCTGTATGTGAAAGGCCATTTGCAGTAATTGCACAAGAACTTGGTAGTAATGAAGAAGAGGTTATTGCGCATGTTAACGCATTACTTGAAAGTAAAATATTAACGCGTTTTGGACCTATGTTCGATGCAGCTTGCTTAGGTGGTGCTTTTACTTTAGCGGCGTTAAGCGTACCTGAAGATCGCTTTGCAGACGTTACATTGCAAGTTAATGCTTTTGAACAAATTGCGCATAATTACCGCCGAGATCACGACTATAACATGTGGTTTGTGATTGCTACCGAATCCGCGCAAGAAATTGAAGACGTCGTGAAGGCAATTGAACATAAAACACAGTTGTCAGTACTTAATGTACCTAAATTGGAGGAGTTTTATGTCGGCTTGTACTTACCCGTCTAACACACTGAATAAATTAGAAAGGCAGTATGTGTTATTGACTCAAAATGGTTTGCCTGTCACAGCAAAGCCTTATCATTGGGTGGCACAGCAGTTAAATATTTCTGCTGAACAAGCCATGCTGATGACTAAAGACTTACAAGCACGTGGAATTATTCGACGTATTGCTGCAGTGCCTAACCACTACAAACTCGGCTATACCTACAACGGCATGACGGTGTGGGACATTGACGATGAATACGCCAGTGAATTTGGCGAAGCAGTTGGTAAGCTTGCCTTTGTTAGTCATTGTTATTTAAGGCCAAGACATTTACCCAGCTGGCATTACAACTTATTTGCAATGGTACATGGTAAGTCTCCAGAAGAAATTAATGAATACAGAGAGCAGATTAAAAATTTGCTGAAAGATGTGTTAGTAAACAGAAATAATAGTGATGTAAATCAAGAAAGTAACAGTGCTAGCCATGATATGTTGACCAGCACACAAATATTAAAAAAAACAGGTTTACGTTTAAAGCGTAAAGTCGCAGAGAAGGTATAAAACAATGTTTAGGATCTCTCAGTTATTAAAAACATTTCACGACGATTTACCACCGAACAAAGGGAGAAAAATGCCAGGTCCTGTGGTTATTTGGAATTTAATTCGACGATGTAACCTTAAGTGCAAGCACTGCTACTCTACGTCTTTAGATATGGACTTTAAAGATGAACTTAATACCGAACAAATTAAAGCAACCATTGATGATCTTGAAGTGGCTAAAGTGCCCGTTATTATATTGTCGGGCGGCGAGCCATTAATGCGGCCTGATATTTTTGAAATTACTGCCTATGCCAAATCAAAAGGCTTCTATGTTGCATTATCAACTAATGGCACGCTAATTAATGAAGACAATATTGAACAAATTAAAGCCGCTGATTACCAATATGTCGGCATAAGTATTGATGGTTTAGAAGCGTTTCATGACGAATTTCGTCAGCAAAAAGGCAGTTTTAAAACATCTATGCATGCCCTTAAATTATGCAAAGAAGCAGGTATTAAAGTAGGGATGCGCTTGTGCTTAACCCGTGAAAACTTTGCTGACTTGCCTGCAATGCTTGATTTGATGGAAGAGCATAAAGTCGATAAATTTTACCTCTCTCACCTTAATTATTCAGGTCGCGGAAAGCGCAGCGCAGAACAAGATGCTGTCTTTAAAATGACCAAAGCGGCTATGGAAATGCTATTTGAGCGAGCTTATTCACACATTAGCCAAGGAATTGAAACGGATTTTGTGACTGGAAATAATGATGCCGATGGCGTGTTTTTACTTCATTGGGTCGAACAAAAGTTTGGCCAGCAATACCCTCAAAGAGTGCTTAATTTAAAGCAGCGCTTAACGAACTGGGGCGGTAATGCTAGTGGCATTAATGTGGCTAACATAGACAACACGGGGACTATTCATCCCGACACCTACTGGTGGAGTCACTCCATTGGGAATGTAAAAACTGAAAAGTTTTCAGATGTTTGGAAAAACACGCAAGACCCACTAATGCTTGGTTTTAGGCAGCAGCCAAGACCCGTAAAAGGGCGTTGCGCTAAATGCTTGTATCTTAGTATTTGTGGTGGCAATACACGTACTCGGGCATTTGCACAAACAGGTGATGCATGGGCTGAAGATCCAGGTTGTTACCTCAGTGACGAAGAAATAGGCATCAGCGAATCTGTCGAGAATAATCAATCGATCCCTATCGTTGAAGTTTCATTAAATTAAATCGCCACAATGAGTGGCGCATGAAGGTTAGTATGACGTTATCAAATAAATTAGAAATCAATAAAATGCCTAATAAGTCGAATTTACAACCAGGCGAAGTTGCCTTAGTAGGCGCAGGTCCAGGCGATGCAGAGCTATTAACGCTAAGAGCATTACGGTTTATTGAACAGGCTGATGTTGCTGTGTACGACCGTTTAGTGAGTGATGACATTATTGCTCTGTTACCTGAATCCTGTAAGCTATTTTATGTAGGAAAAGAGCAGGCAAAACATTGTGTACCTCAAAGTGGTATTAATGAAAAGTTAGTCGACTTTGCTCAGCAAAATAAACGTGTTGTGCGCTTAAAAGGGGGCGACCCGTTTATTTTTGGTCGAGGGGGAGAAGAAGCTGAATACTTACTCGCTCGGGGTGTAAGTTGCCATGTTTGCCCGGGTATTACTGCTGCATCTGGCTGTACTACTTACTCGGGTATACCTTTAACGCACCGAGGTGTGTCACAGGCTTGTACATTTATTACTGGGCATATGCAAAACGATGGCCAGCTAAACCTACCATGGGAAAGCTTAGTTAACACTAGCCAAACAATCGTTTTTTATATGGGAATTAATACCTTACCTCAAATAACCGAACAATTAATTGCCCATGGTCGAGCATGCAACACTCCTGCTGCATTAATCAGGGAAGGGACACGGCCTGAACAACAAACCTACAGAGGTACATTGAGTAACCTTAGCGAGTTAGTCGAAAAGCACAACATAACACCACCCACCTTAATTGTTATTGGTGATGTGGTTAATCAATTAACCGAACAACAGCTAGATACTCCTGGCTTTTTAAATGCAGAAAATTTTATCCAACTTGCTCAACCAAGTGCTAAATTAGCCTAAGGGACGACGATGAATGAGCTAACAAAACTTGCACGAACAGTTATTGCACTAACGCTTCCACTTGCCATGGGGATGACTTTTTCAGCTTTTTCACAAGAAAACGCTCAAGCAAAAAAACTGTATCAAAGCCATTGTCAAAGTTGTCATGGTGTAGGACGTCTAGGAGGAATGGGCCCGGCGTTGTTTCCTGAAAATTTATCAAGACTACGTAAAAACAAAGCGATAAAAGTAATTGCAAACGGTCGTCCTGCTACACAAATGCCCGGATTTTCAAAAAGTTTATCTAAAAATGAGATTAGCGAGTTAATTGATTATATTTATACGCCAGCTAAAACATTACCTGAGTGGACGTTGGCAGACATTAAAGGGTCGAATGTTCAACATTTTGATCAAAAATTATTAAGTAATAAGCCTCAATTTACCGCCGACTTAATGAACTTATTTATCGTGGTTGAATTAGGCGACCATTCGGCAACCTTACTTAATGGCGACACCTTTGAACCCATAACTCGTTTTAAAACGCGTTTTGCATTGCATGGTGGACCGAAATATTCACCTGATGGCCGCTTTGTTTACTTTGCATCGAGAGACGGTTGGATCAGTAAGTACGATATTTATAATATGAAAACCGTATCAGAAGTGCGAGCGGGTATTAATACGCGTAATTTAGCCGTATCTTCTGACGGGAAATATGCCATTGTTGGTAATTATTTACCTCATAATATCGTTATCTTAGACACAAAAGACTTATCGCCAATTAAAGTAATTGCAACCAAAGACAGTAAAGGCATTAGCTCTAGAGTAAGTGCAGTTTATAATGCTCCACCACGCCATAGCTTTATTGTTGCCTTAAAAGACGTGAAAGAAGTTTGGGAAATACCGTATAGCGATAAAGGTGGTGTAGATGTTTTTAAAGGTTGGGCTCATGACTATCGCAAAGATGTTGGCGAAGGAGCTAAAGAGCAGTGGAAAGTAAATACGCCTTTTCCTATTAGAAAAATACAAACAGCAGATTATTTAGACGACTTCTTTTTTGATCCCGACTATATTCACTTAATTGGCGCTTCTCGCGACAGTCATAATGGTCAAGTGATCAATTTAGATGCGAAAAAGAAGGTTGCTACTATTGAAATGGCAGGTATGCCGCATTTAGGCTCTGGTATAACGTGGGATTATCAAGGTAAAAAAGTCTTTGCATCGCCTAATATTAAAGAGGGGCGAGTAACGGTAATCGACATGGAAAATTGGCAAGTGATTAAAGAAATAAAAACTCAGGGACCTGGCTTTTTTATGCGCAGTCATAGCCAGTCGCCTTATGCGTGGGTTGACGTCTTTTTTGGTCCGAATAAAGATAAAGTTCATGTAATTAACAAAGCAACGTTAGAAATAGTGAAAACATTAGCCCCATCACCAGGAAAAACCGCTGCTCATGTCGAATTTACTAAAGATGGAAAATACGTTTTACTCAGTATTTGGGACGAAGACGGCGCAGTGATTGTTTACGACGCTAACACTTTGGAAGAGTTAAAACGCCTGCCAATGAAAAAGCCGTCGGGTAAATATAACGTCTTTAATAAAATAAATTACGAGCGAGGCACTAGCCACTAACTTAGGTCAATACCTCCTAATAAGTAAGATGCTTATAAAAGCCATTTACTTTGCAATGCTAAAAACAGCATGCTTTAAGTGAATGGCTTTTTTATGTTAACCCGCTTATTTTTCTTAATTTATCACTCGGTTTATTCCTTTCTTTATTACTAAATTTTATAATAATTTCATTCGGTTGACACAGATCATAATCCCTTTTGAGTAAGTGGGATATAACGTTTAGTAATTTAAAATAGTAGAGAATTTTACGTTTATGAAGTCGTATACATTCAAAAAAACGATACTCAGTTTAGCGATGGCAAGCACATGTTTACCCGCCAGTTCAGTATTCGCTTATTCGGCCACACCAGCAGCAAAAGAGGGGCAGGTTGCAAGTGAAACTGAAATGATCCTCGTTATTGGGAAGAAACCACGCAATGTACAAGATGTTGTCGGTGCGGTTTCTGTAATTAATAGTGACACTATTGATAATATACTGGCACACGACATGGAAAGTTTATTTCGCTATCAAGCGGGTATTAATGTCATTAATTCAGGTAGCCGATTTGGCGATTCAAGTATTGCCATTCGAGGAATTTCAGGCAACAGAGTAGCAACAGAAATTGATGGCATTCCTGTTGCAGACCAATTTAGTGTGGGAAGTTATGCTAATTCAGGCCGAAACCACATAGATCCTGACTTAATTAAGCAAGTAGAGGTGTTACGGGGCCCTGCGTCAAGTACTTATGGTAGTGACGCCATTGGTGGTGTTATATCGTTTGTTACCAAAAGTCCACTCGACTTATTAAGCGAGACGAATAACAATGTATATGTTGATGTAAAAAGTAGTGTCCATTCTATCGACCAAAGTCGATCAGCTTCCGTAAACAGTGCGTTTGCTGTGGGTAAGTCGAGCATTTTATTGTCAGGCTCGTTGCGTAAGGGCCATGAACGAGACCTAAATACCTCGAAAGGCATTGAGGCGTTACTACAAGGGCAAGACACTCAAGACAATGCTGCGCAGTCGTTACTTGCCAAATATTATTACGATATTTCTGATGATCAAAGCTTAACGTTCAGTTACGACTACTATCGCCGAGATAGTCAGTCTGATACTAAAGCGATGCTTGGGCTTGATCGCTTTTCCTCAACAACATTATTATTAGGGGATGATGACACCAAGCGTCAGAATTTTCAGGCTTCCTATGAGTTTATGAGTGATTTTTCATGGCTGTCGGGGGGGAATGTTCGTTTATATCATCAAACAACCTCAACATCACAACTCACTACAGAAGAAAGAACATCAAGAGGCAAAGCATACTTATATAATAGAGATTTTTATTACGATCAAAAGGTCAAAGGCTTAAGGTTTAATGCTTATGCCAATATCGAACACGTTGAAATGTCTCACCAGCTAGGTTATGGCATTGAAGTAAGCCGCAGTGAAACAATAGAGTCTAGAGATGGTTTACAAACAACTCTTTCAACGGGTGCCACGACGAATGTTATTCTTTCTGAAGAGTTCCCAGTTAGAGACTTTCCCATATCTGAAGTGGAAGAAGTAGGCGTTTATTTTAATGACGAAATTACGTTTACTGACTTACCGATCACTATAATTCCAGCAATTCGTTATGATCATTATAAATTAACGCCATTGCCTGACACTACATATTTAGAAGATAATCCGACCACAACCATTGTGAATATTAATGAAGACCGAATTTCTCCTAAACTGAGTATCCTTTATCAAACAAGTGAGCGAAGTAAAGTATATTTGCAGTATGTGAAAGGCTTTAGAGCGCCTCCTTTTGAAGATGCGAATATTGGTTTAGACATTGCGATGATGAAAATGCGAGCAATACCTAACCCTGATCTTAAATCGGAAGTTTCAGACGGTTATGAAATTGGCTTTAATTATCGAGGCGAACAACATCAGCTTGATTTAGTGGGATTTTATAATGACTATAAAGACTTTATTCAAACGAAAGTTAATTTAGGGTTTAACCCAAGTGTTGGCCGTATTATCTTTCAATCTCAAAATATTGACCGTACTAAAATTTATGGGGCTGAACTTAATTATAAAGGCGTGTTGAACCATTTAGTTCCTAGTGGCAATGCGTTCAATGTTTATGCCAGCTTATTTTGGAGTAAAGGCAAGAACAAAAAAACGAATCAGTCACTTAATGAAATAAGTCCTAACAGTATGGTGTTAGGTGCTCAATGGGTTAATGCTCAAGAAACGATGGCACTGAATGTAAATGCCAATGTGGTTGATGCTAAAACTGATGGTACTAATTCAGATGTTAAATTAGCAAAAACAGCAGGTTATGCCACTATTGATGTTGTTGCTAATGTTTATTTTAATAAGCAATTAAGTTTGTCTGCTGGCGTTTATAACCTGACTGATCGTCAATATTGGCAGTGGTCGAATGTACAAGGTTTTGAAGCGACAGATCCATTATTGGCAAGTTTAGTGTCAGCGGGTATTAATGGTTCAGTACAATTGAAATACAAATGGTAAATTAACAACTAAAGCGGGACTAACTCCCGCTTTAGTTGTATTTATAAGTGTTTTTTATGACAGGCTGAATTGAAATTTTTAAGCTAACAACTTAAGAAACACCACGGTCGTGCAAATGTTTGCTATAAGCTTTGTCGGTGCCATTAATATGATTGATGAGCCATTGCGTTAAAAAGTCGCTAATAATGTGTAGGCATTCATGGCCTTCGTTGTTGTAGCGTTCAACAAATTGATTGACTTGTTCAATCATTTTTCGATGTTGTAGCTTATGCGCTTTAAGGTCGGGATATTCATTATCTTCCATCATTTTTTCTTCACGCTCAAAATGATACTTGGTGTAGTTGACTAAATCGTTTAGTGCTTCTTTTTCATAACTTTCGCTCATGGCGTAGTCGTAGGCGGTATTAACTTGATTTAATAAATTAATCAGCTTTTTGTGGTCATTGTCTATTTCTTCAATGCCAACGCTGTAATCGTCTTTCCATTCTATTATATTTTTATTGGCTACTTTTTGGTTATACAGTACAGGAGCAATAATAAGTACTAAGATAAGTATCCAAGATATGGGGTTTGTTAAGCTACTTAAAAACCCTAAAAATATTGCCACAATAATTAGGCCAATCATGGCCGCATAAATTAATGATTTAGTCCGACTTTTCATTTAAATACCTATTAAATAACGCGATTAAAAGTATGTTTAACTTCTTTATGTTCCGTTATTTTATGCTTAAACATTTAAAAAAAACGTTTAAACACGCATTTCATTGACCTTGATCAATTTATTTTTCCTTATTGTTCAAAAGTTTTTAAAGTTTGATCTGCATCAGTCACATTGCCACGCAATTCCATAATAGTGCTAGTCAGTTACTAAAACTTAGTCTTTTTACTAAACACTTAACAAGTAACACTGTGTTGTAAAGCGAGTTGGTTTTAGTCCCAAGATTAATGATCAGACTACTTTGTCGTTGTTTATAGAAAAGGTTATCTGATTGTTTTGATAAAAGTAACATCTGGAGAATACTGATGAAAACAATAAAATATGGCCTTTCAGCGATCAGCTTAGCAGTCGGAATTGCAGCAAGTAGCATGAGTATGTCAACGTTAGCTAATGAACCTACATTACCTAAAGCTGATTTTGAAAAAGCAAAATTACAGTACTTTCAACGTTGTGCAGGTTGTCATGGCACATTACGTAAAGGGGCTACAGGTAAAAATCTTGAGCCTGAAAGCACTTTAAAAAAAGGTCAAAAGCGATTAGAGAAAATTATTGCTCTTGGTACAGAAGGTGGCATGAATAACTTTGATGATTTGTTCACTAAAAAAGAAATTTCAAATTTAGCGACTTTCATTCAAATGACACCTCCTATTCCTCCAGAGATGTCACTCGAGCAAATGCGCTCTCACACCAAAGAATATGTTGCGCCGAAAGATTACCCAACTAAGCCATTACATGGTTTAAATTGGGAAAACTTCTTTGTGGTAATTGAGCGTGATGCAGGTAAAGCGGCCATTATTGATGGCGATACCAAAAAAATAGTAACGCATATTGATACAGGTTATGCGGTACATGTAATTAAAGGCACAGAGCATCATAAAGTTGATCATGCAAAAGATGTTGGTCGTTTTTGGTACACCATTGGTCGCGATGGCAAAGTAAACAAAATTGATTTATGGCAAACACCAGAAAAAATGTTAGTGGCTGAAACTAAAATGGCTTACGACGCGCGTGATATTGCGGTATCTGGTGACGGTAAATATGTTATTGCAGGCGGTTATTGGCCAGCACACTTTGTTATTATGGATGCCGTAACGTTAAATCCTTTAAAAGTGGTTTCAACACGTGGCTATAACACCAAAGGCGAATTTATTAATGAAGCGCGTGTAGCGGCTATTTACACTGCACCTAATGAGTCTGCGTTTATTGTTGCGGTAAAAGAAACGGGTCAAATGTTGCAGGTTGATTATACCGATTTAGACAATTTAACGATTACGAACATTGCATCGGCTGAATTTTTACATGACGGATTCTTTGACCCGTCAGGACGTTACTTCCAAATTGCGGCTAATGCGTCAAATAAAATGGTAGTGGTTGATACTAAAGAACGTAAATTAGAAGCAATGATTGATGTTGAGTCGTTACCTCACCCTGGACCAGGTGCTAACTGGGTTGACGAAAAATGTGGCCCAGTGGCAGGTACTACTCACTTAGGTATTGGTTTGGTGTCTGTATGGGGTAATGACCCAATGGGTCACCCAGACAATGCGTGGAAACTTTGTTATGAAGTTGAAACAGATGGCGCAGGGGTATTTATTCGTACGCATGAAACATCGCAATATGTTTGGGCTGATCAATTAAAACATCCAGAGCCAGAAGTACAGCAATCTGTTCAAGTATTTGACAAAAATACCCATGAAATTGTTAAAACAATTCGTGTAACAGAAGAGGAAGGAAAAGCAGCACTTCATATGGAATTCAACAATGACGGTACTGAAGTGTGGGTATCTGTTTGGAACCGTAAAGATGCAAGAAATCCAACCGGTGAAATTGTTGTTTACGATGCAAAAACACTTAAAGAAAAAGCACGTATTAAAGGGCTAACCACACCAACAGGTAAGTTCAACGTATTTAATCGCGCTAACCACAAAACTTAATATAACCTTTAAGTTTTCATGTGAACATGGCATTGCCATGTTCACTCTTTTTATTTTTAAAAGTCACACGAGTATATTATGGCAAACTCTAATACTACTAAGCCTAGCTTTTGGTCTCGTCGACTCATGCTGGGAACTACCGTTGCCGGCGCCGTCGTTTTTTTTGTTGTTGGGATCGTTTTTTGGGGCGGTTTTAATACCGCAATGGAGGCGACGAATACTCTCGAGTTTTGTACGTCTTGTCATGAAATGGAAGATAATGTTTATCAAGAATATAAACCTACTATTCATTTCTCAAACCGTACAGGTGTACGCGCTGAATGTTCAGATTGTCATGTTCCTGATCCTTGGATACATAAAATGGTGCGTAAAGTACAAGCATCGAAAGAAGTTTTTTACTGGCTAACGGGGAAAATAGACACAAGAGAGAAGTTTCAAGAGCATCGACTGTCTCTAGCCAAAAGTGTTTGGAAAGCGATGAAAGATACCGATTCTCGCGAATGTCGAAATTGTCATAACTTAGCGTCAATGAATCCTGAGTATCAAAAACCTCGTGCGCGTAAACAGCATTTAAATGCAATGGAAACAGGACAAACCTGTATCGATTGTCATAAAGGTATTGCACATCATAATGTGCGTAACAAGCTCACTGATGAAGAGTTAGAAGCCATTGAAGCACCTAACCCTAAATACATTCGAGAAATACCAGAAATATATCAAACTGGGCTTGCTAAAATTGAAGCCAAAGAAGCGGAAGATGCGGCTAAAGCAAAAGCTGAAAAAACAGCGCAAAAACTTGCAGAACAAGCGCGTATAGACGCGGCTGTAGCAGAGGCTCTTGCTAATGCACCAACAAGCAACGTTGGTAGTAGTACTAAACAAGCTGCACCAGCAACAACGAGCGCAATAAATGTTGATTGGTCTAAAGCAAATACAGCTGATTTACAGGTGTTTTATCCAGGAACGGCATCAATTGAATGGATTTTAGGTCGTAATCACGGAGGCAAACGAGCCTTCACTAAAGGTGACCGTTGTATTGAGTGTCATGGTGAAGAAATAGCTGATATTGGCCAAGCGATTGTTTCTGGCGAAAGTGAAAAAGAGCTAGAGCCCAACGTTATACCAGGTAAGCGAGGCAGTATTCCTGTTACCATTAATGCCACTCACGATAGCGAATACATGTACTTACGTTTTAGTTGGTCTGAAGGTACACATGCGCCTGTTCCATTTGTTGATGGTGGAAAAATGGATCCTGAAAACCCAATGAAGCTTGCGTTTATGTTAGCAACTGATGATGTTGAATATGCTGATCGTGCGGGTTGTTGGGCAACATGCCATGCTGATGCGAATTCGATGCCTTTCGAACCAGAAAAAGAAGTGCTGCTGGGATCTGAATTGACAGAAAAACTTAATTTAAACAGTGGTGTTACTAAGTACTTAACGGAAACACGCACTAAAATTGAGCTAAAAGGACGCAGAGGCAAAGCGTTAGGCGGTTGGGATAAATTAAAAGACCAAGATGCGCTGACGAAAGCAATGGACAGTAATCAATTTATGGATTTATTACGCTATAAATCAGGTAGTAAGGCTGTTGAAGATGGTAATATCTCGGCTAAACGCGATATGCATGGCGGACAGGGTGCTGAGGTGGAAGCGTCATTAAAGGCGGGTACATGGTCTGTTATTATTAAGCGCAAGCTAGTCTCAGGTAAGGCAGGCGATGTGAGTATTGAAAAAGGTAAAGTATACAACTTTGGCTTTGCAATACACGACGACTATTCAAGTGCGCGTTATCACCATGTGTCATTTGGCTACAAGTTGGCGTTAGACAATGACAGTACTGAGATTAATGTTAAAGCACAATAGAGTGACCTCTATGTTTTTAAAATTAACTTCCTAGCGTTAATTTTGAGCTTCTTGAGCAATCAAGAAGCTTTTTTTATACAGGGATGTATTTATCCTCACGTGCCATGGATGGTGTTAGTGAGGGTTTAGGGATGTATTTATCCTCACGTGCCATGGAAGGTGTTAGTGAGGGGGTGGTGATGTCTTTATTCTCATGTACCACAGAAGGGGTTAGTAAGGAGAGGGATTTATCCTCACCAACTATATTCTATTAGGCAAATACTTACGTTGCTCAATATTCATTAAATAACCATCACATCAGGTTAAATAGACTAATAAGAGAAAGCAGTAATGAAAATGAACAAGGTGTTATCAAGTGGATTTATTATCATAGCGACTATTTTTAGTGGTAACCTTTTCGCCAAAGAGGTGGTGGTTACTATTTTCAAAAAAGCATTTACACCAGCAAACATAACGATAAACATTGGAGATACGGTTATTTGGAAGAACGTTGAAAAACGCCAATACCATAATGTTTGGTTTAAACAGTTTTCATCAGAAGAGCCTGATTATCTATTTCCTGGCGAATCATTTCAACAAACATTCACCCAAGAGGGCGAGTATCCATATTTGTGTGGTCCACACCCAAAAATGACAGGGGTGGTTACTGTCATTACAGCAACTCAATAGCTTGATCTTTATCAAGTAAATGTCAGTCTCATTTGCTCGTGTTTTAATAAGCGCGTATCGTTACAGGCATGTTTAATTAACCATTGACTACTTATGACCGCTGTTAATATACCTTCTCCTATCAATGGGAGTGACGACTTATTTTATCAACAACAAAATAACGAAGTTTCGCTATTTGAATACGCTTATTCTCATCAACTCCCTGTATTAATTAAAGGCCCTACAGGCTGTGGTAAAACGCGCTTTATTGCCCACATGGCAAAAAAACTGAACAAGCCTTTATATACCGTAGCGTGTCATGATGACTTAACCGCAGCCGACTTAGTGGGGCGGCATTTAATTGGTCCTAATGGTACTTATTGGCAAGATGGTCCATTAACCAAAGCGGTGCGAGAAGGAGGGATTTGTTATTTAGATGAAGTGGTCGAAGCACGTAAAGACACTACCGTGGTCTTACATCCTCTTGCTGACGACCGCAGAGTATTACCATTAGAGCGTACGGGTGAATTAATTGAAGCAGCGCCAGGGTTTATGCTGGTTGTTTCTTACAACCCTGGCTATCAAAATCTACTTAAAGGAATGAAACCAAGTACGCGTCAACGGTTTGTTGCATTGCGTTTTGATTACCCTGAAGCCAAACTTGAACAAGAAATTATTATTAAAGAAACAGGTGTTGATGGCCATTTAGCATTTAAATTGGTTGAACTTGCACAAGCATTACGCCGACTTGAACAAAGTGATTTAGACGAAGTAGCCTCTACTCGATTATTAATATATGCCGCCAAAATGATGTCCAGTGGCATGAACCCTATGGACGTTTGCCGTTGCTGTTTAGCTGAGCCGTTAACGGATGATCCTGACACCATCAAAGCATTAATGGACGTTGCTAGTATTTATTTTAATGACCAGTAATACTAATAACCACACTTCATTTAATATAAATAACAACGAAGTAGCTGCAGATGATAAAAAACTACCGGGCGATTTAGCCATGTGGTTTTTTATCCTTGCAGAGCTTACCGTTTTTGCCATGTTTTTTATTGGCTTTGCTGTGACCGAGCAGCTTAATCAAGAATTATTTACCGCAGGCAAAGCGCAACTACACACCACCAGCGGCGTTATTAATACTATTGCGTTAATTACCAGTAGCTTATTTGTGGCGTTGTCAGTTAATGCGCTGCATTATCAACGTATTAAGCATGTTACGTGTTATTTAATATTAGGGCTGTTGTGTGCTTTGGTTTATTTACTTGTAAAAGGGTGGGAGTATCAGTCATTATTTTCTCAAGGCATTGATATTGAAACTAATACTTTTTTTACCTTGTACTTTTTAATTACTGCCTTTCATTTTTTACACGTTGTTTTAGGCATGGTTATTTTGGTTTTTATGCTGTTCAAGGCAATTAATAATACCTATCAAAACGAATACAGTGGTTTTGAGTCTGGTGCCTGCTATTGGCACATGGTTGATATGCTATGGATTATTTTATTTCCGTTAATTTATGTTATTTAAGGCAACGCAATGGTATTAACTGTCGGTGTTAAACAAGCGTTATTGTGCTGGTTTAGTCTTATTGTATTAACGCTTGTTTCTGTATTTTTAGGAAGTGTTATTGATTCCGTTACTTTATTTACGGTATTGGTTTTTGCTATTGTGTTTATTAAAGGCCAGCAAATAGTTGATACTTTTATGGAGCTGCGTAATGCGCCTACCAAATGGCGAATGGTAATGCTTGCTTATGTATTTATTATGCCTAGCATCATAGGTGGAATTTATTTATGGTAACGGCAAGTTAAATTAAACGACTTGTATGATGTAATTGAGGTTAGGAGGGTTTATGGGGCATTGTCATCAACAAAAAAAACGTTCAGCTATTATTTATCAATCACTTTATTTAATTAACCTACTGTTATTGCCTGGTGTTGCTTTTTTTATTTTGCTTTGGCAATTTACCAAAAACCGCCACCGCATAGGTTGGCAGCGATTTCACCTTTATCGCTCTTTACAACTTGCCTTTTGTTCAGGAATTTTCTTAGTACTTGTGCCGAGTGCTATTTTATTACTTAGTAATAATTACGAATCTTCGTTTGTGCTTTTATTAGTATACTTTGTCACGACACATGCACTTTTTGTACTTGTTGGTATGCTTAATTTATCTCGTGCGATGGCACAAAAGCTGCCTTTATTTTGATTTAGACTAATTTTTTATCTTATTTACACATTTATTCCCCTCCTTTTGCAAAAAGTTGATTTCTATCAAGTAACAGACCTAGCAATGACGTTTATTATGACGCTGGTTTTATTACTTTTTTTAAGGGAAATACCATGTCTGAAAGCTTTACAAAAGGTATGGCTCGAAATATTTATTATGGGGGAAGTGTTTTCTTCATTTTAATTTTTTTGGGTTTAACCTTCCATACAACAAAAGAAATGCCAAAAAGAGATCACCGTGAAAACATTACGGAAGCGGTGGAACGCGGTAAAGAACTCTGGGAAGAAAATAACTGTATTGGTTGTCACTCATTAATTGGTGAAGGTGCATATTTTGCTCCCGAGCTTGGTAATGTGTTTGTACGCCGAGGTGGTGAAGCAGGATTCAAACCATTTTTAAATGGCTGGATGAAAGCACAACCATTAAATATTCCAGGTCGTCGTCAAATGCCTAATTTTCATTTATCGGATGAAGAAATAGATGATTTGGCAGAATTTCTGAAGTGGACTTCAGAAATGGATGTTAACGACTGGCCACCAAATGACGAGGGTTAATGTGATGAATACATTAAAATATCAATCACAAGCGGTCGCAAAGCCTTATTTTATTTTTGCTCTTATCCTCTTTGTAGGTCAAATTCTATTTGGTTTATTAATGGGACTACAATATGTTGTTGGCGATTTTCTTGCTGGCGCTATTCCTTTTAACGTAGCACGTATGGTGCATACTAACCTGCTTATTGTTTGGCTGTTATTTGGCTTTATGGGGGCTGCTTACTACTTAGTACCTGAAGAGGCAGAAACCGAGCTGTATAGTCCTAAACTTGCCATTATACTTTTTTGGGTATTTGCAGCGGCCGGTGTACTTACTATTTTAGGTTATTTATTAGTACCTTATTCAACATTAGCTGATATTACGCTTAACCACTTATGGCCAACCATGGGACGTGAATTTTTAGAACAACCCACCATTACCAAATTAGGTATTGTTGTTGTTGCTCTTGGGTTCTTGTTTAACTTAGGTATGACCGTACTTAAAGGCCGTAAAACATCAGTAAATATGGTATTAATGACTGGTCTAATTGGCCTTGCTGTTATGTTCTTATTCTCATTTTACAACCCGTCTAACTTAGCACTAGATAAATATTTCTGGTGGTTTGTTGTACATTTATGGGTTGAAGGTGTATGGGAACTGATTATGGGCGCTATCCTTGCTTTTATCTTAATAAAAGTGACAGGGGTTGACCGCGAGGTGATTGAAAAATGGTTATATGTCATTATTGCGATGGCCTTGATCAGTGGTATTTTAGGTACAGGTCACCATTTCTTCTGGTTGGCAACGCCTGAATACTGGCAGTGGATTGGTTCAATATTCTCTGCACTAGAACCATTACCTTTCTTTGCAATGGTACTATTTGCCTTTAACATGGTAAACCGTCGCCGTAGAGAACACCCAAATAAAGCGGCAACGCTGTGGGCGTTAGGTACTGCAGTAATGGCATTTTTAGGTGCTGGTGTGTGGGGCTTTTTACACACGTTAGCTCCTGTAAACTACTATACTCATGGTTCTCAAATTACAGCTGCCCATGGCCATATGGCGTTTTACGGTGCTTATGCGATGATAGTTATGACGATAATTTCATACGCAATGCCTAAAATTAGAGGAATAGGCGAAAGCAACTGTAACCGCGCGCAAGTGTGGGAAATGTGGGGCTTTTGGCTAATGACCGTAGCAATGGTATTTATTACCTTGTTCTTAACGGGTGCTGGTGTATTACAAGTTTGGCTACAGCGTTTACCTGAAACAGGTGAAGCTTTAAGCTTTATGGCAACACAAGATAAATTATCTATCTTTTATTGGTTGCGTGAAGCTGCAGGTGTTGTGTTCTTACTTGGGTTAATTGCTTATTTATCAAGCTTCTTCATTAAAGAAAAAGCTAACGGATAATTGTTAACGTGTTAGTTGTAAGCAAAGCCGCGATATAATGTCGCGGCTTTTTACTAGGGCGTATTTAATTGATTTAATCTTGGAGTTCTTTTGGAAAATAAAAAACATTTCTTACAAAAAGTAGCGAAAGTTGTTGGTATATTGTGTACCGTTATTGCGTTTGGTTGCGGTATTTATTTACTTACGTTGATAGACTCTGAGAATAAAGTACTTAAGGGAAGCATTGGCGCGACCACCTTTTTCTTTTTTATGGTGGGCTTAGTATTAAATACCATTAGTAGCACCAATTTGCCTGATCTTAGTGTTAATAATAAACAAGAGAAATGAACTTAATCTAACTTGATTCAAATCACACTTTTTTCATGTAAGTCTTGGTAAGCTAACACTATTCATTGAGTTAATATGTTTGGTTGAAAATGGAAGAGTGGGTCGGTAGTCTTTGGCACAAATACATCACCAAAAAGGCAAGTACTGAGTACGCACAAGCAAAAATAGACTTTACTGAGATTAATAAATCGGTAGGGGTTGTGTTTCGGGCTATGGGCGGTCACAGTGTTAAACGCATTGAAGCAGCAAGTGCTCGTGATTATTTAGTAAGACGAACATGGCTGCAAAAAATTGCAGGTGAAAACCAACAAGTGAGTTTAGCTTGGCAAGACGAAGAAAGCTTACGTTTACCTGAAAGCTTGGCTGTATTCCCTAGTAAAACACTCAATCGAGAACTGTATCTTTGGCTAGCTATTTTAGCCGCACATCATCAAACTCATTTCAGCCACTGGGCGATAGACAACCAGCAACTCGTCCTCGATGTATTAACGAAATACCCAGCATTAACTGCGCGCTATCAAAAATTAGCACGTGCCTTTGTTGACACCCGTGCAGACTTTAGTAAACGACCCGCGCCTGAACAAGCAATGGAACGGGCAATTATTCAAGCCATATTAACGCCTGGCTCTGTGACTGAATTCCCAACCGTTAACTATGCACCCCAAGCGGTGTATTTGTGGCTATATCCTTCCGCGCAGCTTAACCCGCAAGTTATGCCTGAATTTGACGATAATGATATTGACGATATCGAAAATGACCAACACTCAGGAGCAAAAAGCCAGACCACGCGTAAAAAAGGGGAACGGATAGAAGACGGAGAAAGTCGCGATGGTATGATGATTTTTCGCCTAGAAAGCTTATTTTCATGGAGTGAGTTTAGTCAATTAGATCGAGGAAGTGACGACAGTGACGACGATGAAGAGCAAACACTTAAAGTGGCTGAAGACTTAGACAAAATAACACTTTCTAAACAGCAACAGCAAAAATCGGCCAGTATTAAAATAGACATGGATTTACCTTCTGCTGCTGAAGACGATATTCCTTTAGGTGAGGGAATAAAATTGCCTGAATGGGATTATAAAACTGAGCAGTTAGTGGATGAACGTTGCTTGTTATTACCCATGCTACCTAGAAACAGTGAACCTGCAAAACTTCCCATTAAATTACAACGTACCGCGAAAGTTATTCAAGCGCAATTTGAGCAACTACATAGCGTAAAATATTGGTTAAAAGGGCAAGTTCAAGGCGAAGAGCTCGACTTAAGTGCGTGGTTAGACTTTCATGTAGAGCAGCAAATAGCGCCAACAAAAGAACATGGTTTGTATCAAAGTTTTCGTGGCAATAATCGAGATATTTCAACATTATTGCTTGCTGATTTATCGATGTCTACAGACGCACATTTAGATAATGACAACCGAGTTATCGACGTAGTAAAAGACAGTATGTTACTTTTTGGTGAAGCACTAAATAGCGTAGGTGACAGCTTTTCGATGTATGGATTTTCATCGGTTAGGCGATCGAATGTACGCTTTACCGTACTTAAAAACTTTAATGAGCGCTACACTGACGCAATTAGAGGACGTTTACAAGCGGTACGTCCTGGCTATTATACGCGAATGGGAGCCGCTATTCGTCAAGCTACTCAAATATTAACAGAGCAAAAAAGCACGCAAAAACTGTTACTTATTTTAACCGACGGCAAACCAAACGATATTGACCATTATGAAGGACGTTTTGGTATTGAAGATACGCGCCAGGCAATTGCTGAAGCTCATAAATTAGGGATAAAGCCTTTTTGTATTACTATCGATCAAGAAGCTGAAGAATACTTGCCTTATTTATTTGGTATTGACGGCTACACCGTTATTCATAAACCTTCGCAGTTACCAATAAGGCTACCGCAGCTGTATTATCAATTAACGAGTCATCAGTAATGTTAGATCACAACGTAAAGTGCTTGTATTGCCAAAGTAACAATAAACTTGAAGATATTAACTGCCAACATTGTGGTATGCCATTAGCCACAAAACATCCTGAAAGTGCCAATACTAAGCAAAAAGCATTTAAGCCGATATTTATTGGTATTGTAATTTTTTGTATTGTAATGATGTTTTATTTGCCGAGATAACGTAGTAATAAAATACGTTATCGGCGAATTTCAATTGTTTTTAGGTGTTTTTCTAAATGATTTAACCAATTTTTACGTATTTTAAAATTATCATTTAATTTCGGAGCTACTCTGTTTATTGTTATCTGTAAATGTACTTTTTTCTGTTTTTTCACTTGGCTTGGTAGATTTAATGTTGTCTTCGTCAAATAAAATACTTAAACCTTGTTTTTCTAAATCTTCAAACTGATCAGTTTTTACTGCCCAAAAAAACAAATAAATACCTAATGCGGTTAATAGAATAGCGATAGGAATTAAAATATAAATAACGCTCATTTTATTGACCTTTTTTTAGTAAACGTAGTGAATTAGTGATCACTAAGATAGAACTTAATGACATGCCAATTACGGCCATATAAGGCGTTATATAGCCAGACATTGCTAATGGTAGAACAATAGCATTATAACCGAAAGCCCAGCTATAGTTTTGCCAAATAATACGTTTGGTTTTAAAAGCAACTTGCCTTAATGTTAAAATAGCTGAAAGGCGGTTATTTAATAAAATAACATCGGCTCCACTTTTGGCAACATCTGTACCTCCACCCATTGCAAACGAAACATGGGCAGCACCGAAAACAGGTGAGTCGTTAACACCGTCACCAACCATTGCTACTGTTTTTGTTTGCTGTTGAATTTTAAGTATTTCCATTTTTTTAGTGGCAGATAGAGCACAGTGAATATGGTCAACCTTTACCTGCTGTTGCACTTTTTCACAGCCTGCTTGGTTATCTCCAGAAAGCATCATAGTTTCAATGTGTTGGTGTTTTAACTGTGTGATTAAGGCTGTGGCGTCAGCTCTTATTGAGTCTTCAATTGTAAATGTTGCAATGACTTTATTATTTGATAATAACAAACAAGGAAGGCCTGAAAAGTTAGCCGCTAGCTCTGGCGATAATAACCAAGCAGGTTTTCCTATTTTATACTCAATACCGTTAATTCTGCCTTCAATACCTGAGCCAGAAACAACCGTAATTTCAGCAACTTTATCGTTAAAATTGCGAAAAGGAGCGAATGCTTTTGCAATAGGGTGTTCAGAGTAACTTTCTAATGCGGCTGAAATGGCAAGCACATCGTCTTTACTGTAATTATTATCAATAATATTGCATTGAGTAATTTCAAAATCACCCGAGGTAAGTGTGCCTGTTTTATCAAACGCTATTGTGTTTATTTGAGGTACGGTTTCCATCACGTGGCCTGATTTTATCATAATGCCGTCTTTATTCAGGCGTGTGGTTGCACAGGTTAATGCTGTTGGCGTTGCTAACGACAGCGCGCAAGGGCAAGTTGCTACAAGTACCGATAAGGTGATCCAAAAAGCTTCTTCAGGCAAGTGTTGCTGCCAATAAAATGCCGTGCCAATGGCACAACAAAGTATAAGAGCTACAAAATATTGGGCTATTTTATCGGAAAGTTTCGCCAGCTTAGGTTTATGGGCTTGCGAGGTTTCACTCAAACGAATTAATTGGCTTAAAAATGAATGTTGGCTGTTATGCTTTACTTCAACCGTGATATTACCGTCGCCATTAACGGTGCCTGCAAATATACTGTCGCCAACATGCTTATTAATAGGGCGTTGCTCACCAGAAAGCATTGCTTCATTTAATTGACTTGAACCATTAATTATAGTGCCGTCAGCAGGAATTATTTCCCCGGGTTTAATTAATACAATGTCATGTGCTTGTAGTTTTTTAGC
Source organism: Thalassotalea sp. (assembly GCA_049613795.1). Lineage (GTDB taxonomy): Bacteria > Pseudomonadota > Gammaproteobacteria > Enterobacterales > Alteromonadaceae > Thalassotalea_B. The sequence goes on from JBMZCX010000019.1 coordinate 31,880, forward strand.
GGCAATAAATACGGTTTGCTCATTAACCAATTTAGTCGCAGTCATCGGCATTAATTTTAATAAATTGGCCGACACTTCTGCAGCGCGAGTTCGCGCTCTAAACTCTAAAAATTTCCCTATTAAAAGTAAAAAAGTGAACATTGATACTGATTCAAAATACACTTCGCCTTGTTGGCTTATTGTTGCCCAAGCGCTGGCACTATATGCAAGACTAATGGCAATAGATACGGGCACATCCATCGACAAACGTTTCATTCTTAAGGCGTTAAATGCCCCTACATAAAAAGGGAAGGCGCCATAGGTTATTATTGGCAAGGTAAGTAATAAGCTGGTCCACCGTAAGTAAATAAGGTTATGGGCCGACATATCCGAAAAAGCACCAAAATATAAACCAATAGCAATCATCATGACTTGCATCATTAAAATGCCTGAAATACCTAAACGCTTAATAAATACCTTTGATTGAGCAATATTACGTTCTTCTATTGTGCTGGCTTTAAAGGGGAGGGCTTTATAGCCTATTTTGTCGATAGCAATAAGAATGTCGCTAAGGCTGAGCTGCTGGTCAACCCATTTTACTGTTGCACGCTGCGTAGTTGCGTTTACATTAATGCTAATAATGCCAATTAGTTTTTCAATTTGCATTTCTATTAGCCATGCACAAGCGGCACAGTTAATACCTTCAACCGTTAATATTGCTTCTTTGTTGTTGTCATTTTTGAAGGTGAATTCACTTTGTAAGGCTTCATCGTCAAGCAGCTTTTTTTTAGCTAACTCTTCGGGGACTAAAAACTCACCTTTAGGTGCGGCTTCACTGCGAAAGCGATAATATTCAGTTAAGCCACTATTGACAATGGTTTCAGCAATAGCTTGACAACCCACACAACACATTGCCTGAGGCGTATTATCAATCGTAACGCTAAGTTCAATTCCCTTTGGAATTTCTTCTGCACAATGAAAACAACAATTAGCCATTAGTTGGCTTCAAGCGGCTTAGGTACTATTTCAATAAATTGAGATTGAGGTAAGCTAATAACGTTTTGTATTTTCCAATTATTTTCAAAAGAAGTCAGAGTAATACGCCACTTTCCTGATATTTCTTGATCAAATTGATGTCTAAAGTTCCCATTTCCATCAGGTGTTAATGCTAAATAAAAGTCTTTTTCAGCCAACGTTGGATGGTAAAAGTTTACATTAAGCAACGGGAATACTCTTTCAATACCTGTTGGTTTGATGATTAAGTTTTTTTGGTGAAATTTTAACTCGAATTTCATACCGAGTTTTTGAGCAAGCTTTATTTTAGATAATTCTAAATTTATCGCTTTACCTTTTTTATAATAATCGCCGACAACAAGAGCGTCAGGATTAGCATTCGCAATTATAAAGGTGGCGATGCCCGCAACAACGGCAGTAAAAGGCAAAATAAATACAAGCCATGCCCACGGCTCTTTATACCAAGATGTTTTCATTATTAAATAAGACTTATTGATAGTGGTGTTATTATACTTTTTTTAGCCTTACATTAGCTACGATTATTGGTGCTTTTACCTTAAAAACTTAAGAGTTTTTGTAAATTATCTTTTGTTGTTATTATCATGACGAAGAAATTACCTCACGAGAGAAATAAAGCTATATTTAATGAAAGTGAAAGATACTACGCTGCAAGACTATCCCGAGTTATTGGCGCTGTGGGAAAATTCAGTACGTGCAACACACGATTTTATTACCGAGCAAGATATTACGTCATTTAAGCCGATGATCCTTGAGCAAGCTTTTCCTGTGGTTAGCCTAAAATGCATAAAAAACAATAATAATGTAATACTCGGTTTTATTGGGATACATCAACAAAAAGTTGAAATGCTGTTTATTTTGAATGAAGCACGAGGGCAGGGAATAGGTAAAAAGTTAATGGAATATGCAATAGCTGAGTTATCGGTTAACCGTGTTGACGTTAATGAACAAAACCCTTTAGCTATTGGCTTTTATCAACACTTAGGCTTTAAGGTAACATCACGTTCACCAGTAGACGATATGGGCAAACCTTTTCCAATATTACACCTTAAATTATAACGTCTACACTTTTTACATCGATAATAAAAAAGCCTTATAGTTTCCTATAAGGCTTTGAATACATTAACTCAATTTATTTTAGAAAGTGAATGTTGCTCATTTATTGGTGCGAGAGGCTATACACATAAGCACTAATAACGTGTACTTTTTTCTCACCTAAAATGTCACTCCATGCAGGCATTACACCAGCACGACCATTGCGAATTGATTCTTGAATAACGCGTTCAGAACCACCGTATAGCCATTCATTATCACTTAAATTAGGCGCGCCAATAGGTAAATTCATTGGAGCACTACCTTTACCGTCAACACCATGACAACTTGCACACATGGCAAATAATGCTTTACCTTCTGCAACGGTTCCTTCTTTGGCTTCACGACCGCTTAAACTCAGTACAAAAGCAGCAACGTCTTTCACACCTTTGTCGCCACCAAGCATCGTTTCCCAGCCAATCATCCCTTGGCCTTGTCGACCATGCATAATACTGTGTTTAATATCGTAAGGCTTGCCGCCATATAACCAGTCGTTATCCGTTAAATTAGGAAAACCTGTTGTACCACGTGCGTCAGAGCCATGACATTGTGAACAGTTTTGTAAGAATAAGCGTTGGCCTACCTTACGCGCTGCAATGGCTTCATCATCATTAGCAGTCGCTAAGTCCTTTATCTGACGCTTAGCAAAAGCGTCAAAAATAGGGCCGTAGCGTTCGTCAGCAGACTTTACTTCCATATCGTATTGAACGATTAGGTTGTTTGCTTTGGCGTATTCTGCTTTCGCTTTAGACTCTTCAATATTTAAAATACCTTGGTTTGAACTTTTCCAGCCAAAAAGACCTTCCCAGTTACCTAAACCAGGATAAACAAGCAAGTAGCCAAAACCCCAAATAATTGTTAATAAGAAGAATGTACTCCACCACTTAGGTAGCGGGTTATTTAATTCTTCGATGCCGTCGAAGGTGTGTCCCATAGACTCGCCTTCTTCAACCCCTGCAAAGTTCGTTAAACACCAACGCAATAAAAGGTAACAACCAATTAACGTGCCCAGTGAAAGAACTGATATCCAAATACTCCAGAAGCTAGACATTATTATTAGTCTCCTGTTTGTTAGTGTCTTTGTTTTGATCTTCTTCAAAAATTGAGTTGGCCGCTTTATCAAACGCAGTTTGACGTTTTTTACTATACGACCACACCACAATAATGATGAAAAGTGCCAAAATTATGAGTGCAATTAAGCCTCTTAGCGTTCCGTAATCCATACTATTTCAACGCATGCCCAAGTGATTGCAAGTAAGCAATCAGGGCTTCCATTTCGGTTTTACCCGCTACATTAGTTTTTGCTTTGGCAATGTCTTCTGCAGAATATAAAGGAATAGGGTTACCTTGCTCGTCTTTATGGCTTCTGTTACGCGTTAAAAAATTAAATGTTTCTAACTTTTTAGCGGTCAACTTACCATCAAGCTTGTTTTCTTCTAGCCATTTAAATGAAGGCATGTTTGACTCAGGCACAACAGAACGTGGGTCAATTAAATGGGCACGATGCCAATCATCACTATAACGTCCGCCAACACGAGCTAAATCTGGGCCAGTACGTTTTGAACCCCATAAAAATGGATGTTCCCATACATGCTCACCAGCAACAGAGTAATGACCATAGCGTTCAGTTTCGGCTCTAAATGGACGGATCATTTGGCTATGACAAACATTACAACCTTCACGAATGTAAATATCGCGGCCTTCCATTTCTAACGCTGTGTAAGGACGTAAATTATCAACAGGCTGCGTTGTTTCTTTTTGGAAAAACAACGGTGTTATTTCAACTAATCCGCCAATAGAAATGGCAATAATAGTAATAATAAAAAACCAGCCCACATTTTTTTCGACTTTTTCATGTTTATTAATCATGGATGGTCTCCTTAGGCTGTTTCAAGTGACTTAAGACTATTGTCTTTAGCGTATATGGTTTTAAACATGTTGTAGGCCATTAATAAGAAGCCAACAACTACTAGCACGCCACCTAAGAAGCGAATAAAGTAAAATGGCTTAGAAGCGATTAAACTTTCAACAAAGCTATAAGTTAAAGTACCGTCGGTATTCACCGCACGCCACATTAATCCTTGCATAACACCTGAAATCCACATAGCTACAATGTATAACACGATACCTGCGGTATGCATCCAAAAGTGAATGTTAATTAGGCGAATACTATACATACGGCCTTGATTAAATAAAATTGGAATTAAGTGGTACATTGCGCCAATTGACACCATAGCAACCCAACCTAGCGCACCCGAATGAACGTGTCCGATTGTCCAGTCAGTGTAGTGCGAAAGTGCGTTTACCGATTTAATTGCCATCATTGGTCCTTCAAACGTAGACATACCGTAGAAAGAAAGAGAAACAATTAAAAAGCGAAGAATAGGATCATGGCGAAGTTTATGCCATGCGCCTGAAAGAGTCATAATACCGTTGATCATACCACCCCAAGACGGTAAGAAAAGAACGATAGACATTACCATACCAATACTTTGAGCCCAATCAGGTAAAGCGGTGTAATGTAAGTGGTGAGGACCAGCCCAAATGTACAAAGACACTAATGCCCAAAAATGCACAATTGATAAACGATATGAATAAACAGGGCGTTCAGCTTGCTTAGGAACAAAGTAATACATCATACCTAAGAAACCAGCGGTTAATAAGAAACCTACGGCATTATGACCGTACCACCACTGCATCATGGCGTCGATAGCACCAGAATATAATGAATAAGACTTCATCATTGATACAGGTATAACCATGCTGTTACCAATATGTAATACAGCAACGGTAAGAATGAAACCACCAAAGAACCAGTTGGCTACATAAATATGTGATGTTTTTCGTTTAACTAACGTGCCAAAAAAGACAATGGCATAACTTACCCAAACAACAGCGATTAAAATATCGATAGGCCATTCAAGTTCTGCGTACTCTTTACTTGAGGTATAGCCCATAGGCAAAGTAATAATAGCCAACACAATAATGGCTTGCCAACCCCAAAAGGTGAAGGAAGCGAGCTTGCCGCCAAAGAGCGCGGTTTTACACGTCCGTTGTACAACATAGTAAGAAGTGGCAAATAGCGCACTTGTACCAAAGGCAAAAATTACGGCATTGGTGTGAAGTGGACGTAGACGGGAATAGGTTAACCAAGGTGTTTCAAAGTTTAATGCAGGCCAAATTAATTGAGCCGCAATAATAACACCTACAAGTGTGCCTACAATTCCCCATATTACAGTCATTACAGTAAATTGACGTACAACATCGAAGTTGTAGTCTACTGCTGACGCGTCATTTTGAGTCATGTTATGGTTTCCGCAGTTATAATTATTAATTGATCGATCGGTGGGTTAGTTATCATGTACCCCATATCTAGTTATAGACTAAATTGATGAGTTTGCACTGAGGTTTTTAACCCGCGCGAATAATAGTGACTTATGGCTAAAATGTCACCCGAGAATGTGGTAAAATTTGTTTTAAATCAAAAAAAAATGTCCGACTGTTTAAAAATACACCAAAAAGGTGTGAGGATGTTAATTATTAAGGCTTTATAATTTTGCGTAATGCAATTTATTCCATTATTTTTACTGTGTTTTTTCTCTCTATTATTGCTTGTTCAAAACAAGAAAAAGAGATGAAAATTCCAGTTAAACCTATTTGTTTAGCTAGTCAATCAACTTGCCAAATAACAACCTCGTTTGGTGAATTTTCAGTACTTTTCGATAGAGACCTTATCACGACAGAAACAGAATTTACTATTTTTGTGGGTAATAACTCGTTAAATAAAAATGTTGTTGTAACGGGATTTATGGAAGGTAAAAATATGTATATGGGAAAAATACCGCTATTTTTTACTCAAAATAAGTCGCAAAATAACCATACGGCAACGACGATGTTAGGCAGCTGCACCGATAAAGAAATGATGTGGTTATTACAATTAACAGTAAAAAGTAAGTCAGTAAATCAGATTGATAAAAGAATAGTGGCTGACGAAGAACATTTTACCGTCGAATTTACCAGCACACGTTATTAGGGCGGGTTGAACTTTTGAGTACAAATTTTGTACGAATTGAACATGATTTAATTGAGGCGTAGCAATTAAAATGTAGTTATTCTACATAAATGAGCGAGAACAAAAAGCAAACCGCTGATAAAGCGTACAGAAAAGATCAGCACATCCTAGTACTAACACAAAATTAACAGGTTAAATTGCACTAACTCACTAGAAGCCATAGCGCGATTAACACCATTAAACTACCTGATACTTTATTGAGCCTTTTTACATTGTCTTTTGTTGTTAATAGCTTCCCAATAGTTTTCCCACCCGTTGCATACAGCAACATGCAAATAAACTCTGAAATTATAATAATAACAACTAAAACAGCTAGTTGAGGCGGTAACGCGTAACTCTTATTGATAAATGGTGGCAATAAGGCGACCATAAATGCCCAACCTTTAGGGTTAGCAATGGCAGTAAAATAACCCTGTGAAAAAAGTGATTTTCGACTAATGGTTCGATCAACATTACTCTGCTCATTGAGCGCAAGCTTACCTTTTGAGCGCCACATATTAATACCGATATAAGTTAAGTACATTGCACCTAACGCTTTTAACACGATAAAGAGTTGCGGGGTAGTAGCAAGTAATGCTGCGACACCTAAAACGGCAGCAATCGCGACAGTTGTTACACCAAGTAATTCACCATACATCATCCAAAGGGTTTTTCTAACGCCAATAGACATGCCTAAAGACATGGCTAACGTCATGCACATGCCAGGGGTTACGCTAACAACAAAAAAAGTAGGAATAAATAGGGTGACTAAAGCGGTATCTATCAAGGCAGTATTCTTCCATTAGGCTAATGCAGACGATTCTACTTGAATTAGCCTAATAGGGAACTGTTTTTAGTTAAAGAGGTTAACTTATACCAATTTCACTTAATTATTGCCCACTTGTGCTGGTTAAAATACTCCAAGCCTACGTTGATCTCAATCCCAATAGCCAGCTATTGCTCAATCGAGCGCCTTGCCTTGATTTATTT
>JBMZCX010000020.1:0-38140 GCA_049613795.1 Thalassotalea sp.
AAATTATTCATTAGTTAAATTAAGATGAGAACTTGCGAAGCAAGTCAACAAAATTGTCAGGAACAATTTTGAGCGCATGAAGTGCGGCCCGCAGGGCGAAGTACAGGATGTACGAAGTAATCTTGCATCACCGACCACTTCTCTTTTTTACCCCCTTTCTTAAAGTTTTAAAAATTATTCATTAGTTAAATTAAGATGAGAACTTGCGAAGCAAGTCAACAAAATTGTCAGGAACAATTTTGAGCGCATGAAGTGCGGCTCACAGGGCGAAGTACAGGATGTACGAAGTAATCTTGCATCACCGAGCAGTTCTTACTTTAAATTTTAACGGTACTTTATCTATTTCTTTTTATTCACTTAAATACCTTGTTTTTAATTGATTTTTTATCGCTATAAGCACATTTTTCTTACTTGTCAAAAAAAAAACTTGATCTACGCTCGACTCTTGCTAAAAGCACCGCTATAATTCTGCGTCATTATTTTTTAATCTGAACATCTTTTATTCGGATTTTCCGAGCTTAGTAGCAGGTGCTGCGGGGCTGGGAGCAAAGACTATTTTAGTTTTTGTTCACTATAGATAGATGCGTTATGTAAAAGCGTTGTAAGCGCTAAGTATTGAGGTAATTAAATGCAAGTTTCAGTAGAGACTACAAAAGGTTTAGAGCGTAAGATAACTATTTCAGTTCCTGCTGAGAAAGTGGATGTTGAAGTAAAAAATCGTCTTCGCCAAATAAGTAAAACACAGCGTATTAACGGCTTCCGTCCAGGTAAAGTACCTGCATCTGTTATTCAAAAGCGCTACGGCCAATCTGTACGCCAAGAAATTGCTGGTGAAGTAATGCAGCGTAATTTTGTTGAAGCTATTGTTGCTGAAAAAATTAACCCTGCAGGTCGTCCACAATTCGTTGCTAAAAGCAATGAAGATGGTAAAGACTTAGAGTTTGAAGCAACGTTTGAAATTTATCCTGAAGTAGCATTGTCTGGTTTAGATAAAATTAAAGTAGAACGTGCAGCAGCTGAAGTAACAGACAAAGATTTAGAAGAAATGTTTGTAACTTTACAAAACCAGCACAAAACATGGAAAGAAAACAAGCGTAAAACTAAAAAGGGCGACAAGCTAACAATAAACTTTTTAGGTCGTGTTGACGGTGAAGAGTTTGAAGGCGGAAAAGCTGATAACTTTGAATTAGAACTTGGCGCAAGTCGTATGATCCCAGGTTTTGAAAAAGACATTATTGGTATGAAAGTCGGTGAAGAAAAAACAATCACTGTAACTTTCCCTGAAGACTATCATGCTGAAAACTTGAAAGGTAAAGATGCAGAGTTTGATATTTCAGTTATAAAAACTGAAGGTCCTGTATTACCAGAAGTTAACGAAGAGTTTGCTAAACTGTTCGGTATCGAAGAAGGTGGCGTTGACGCTTTACGTGAAGAAGTGCGTAAAAACATGACTCGCGAATTAAACCAAGCAATTAAAGCTAAAGTTAAAGAGCAAGTTATTGAAGGTTTATTAGAAGCTAATGATGTTGAATTACCAAGCGCGTTAATCGCTCAAGAAGTTGATGTATTACGCCAACAAGCAATGCAACGTTTCCAAGGTCAAATGGACCCTAAAAACATGCCTGAGCTTCCATCTGACATGTTTGAAGAGCAAGCTAAACGTCGTGTTAAAGTAGGTTTGTTACTTGGTGAAGTAATTAAAACTAACGAGTTAAAAGTAGATGAAGCAAAAGTAACAGAGTTAATTGAAACTGCCGCTTCTGCATACGAAGATCCTCAAGAAGTGATCGAGTACTACAAAACTAACCAAGAGTTAAATCAACAAATGCAAAACGTTGCTCTAGAAGAGCAAGCCGTTGATGTATTAATTGAAAGCGCTAAGGTAAAAGATAAGAAAGCTAGCTTCCAAGATATAATGAATCCTGAAGGTAAATAAGCTTTTTCATTGACATTAGCTTAAGCAATAGCTTAAATGGCTTATATGGAAACATATAAGCCATTTTTTATAGTAAGGATAGAATAGTTGTTTACTTCTCAAAATAATTCTCACGATTTTAACAATATTACCGAAAGCGCATTAGTCCCTATGGTTGTTGAACAAACAGCTAAAGGCGAGCGCTCTTACGATATCTATTCTCGTTTATTAAAAGAACGAGTGATTTTTTTATGCGGTCAAGTTGAAGACCACATGGCGAATCTTATTGTTGCTCAGTTGCTATTTTTAGAGTCAGAGAGCCCTGAAAAAGATATTTATCTTTATATCAATTCTCCTGGTGGTTCAGTAACTGCAGGTTTAGCCATTTATGACACCATTAAGTTTATTAAACCTAATGTCAGCACCGTTTGTATTGGTCAAGCAGCAAGCATGGGCGCGTTTTTGTTATCTGCAGGTGAAAAAGGCAAGCGTTATTGCTTACCTAATGCGCGTGTAATGATTCATCAACCATTGGGTGGTTTCCAAGGTCAAGCATCAGACTTTGAAATTCATGCAAAAGAAATTTTGTATATTAAAGAAAAGTTAAATCGTTTAATGGCCGACCACACAGGTCAACCATTAGAAAAAGTGTCTGATGATACTGATCGTGATAACTTCTTAAGTGCAGAAAGTGCGGTTGAATATGGATTAGTTGACGCCATATTAGAACAAAGAATCGATAAATAACTTTATTTACCGTATTTAAATTGTGATCTATAGCGTTCTTGAAATATTTTACGCTATAGATAAAGTATTCAAATCGTTTAGAGGTACCGTATGACCGATATTACAAAAGGTGACGGTGATAGTGGCAAATTATTATACTGCTCATTTTGCGGTAAAAGCCAACATGAAGTACGCAAACTAATTGCAGGCCCATCTGTGTTTGTTTGTGATGAATGTGTTGAATTATGTAACGACATTATTCGTGAAGAAATAAAAGAAATTGCGCCAAAACAAGATAAAGAATCACTGCCGTCGCCAATTGAGCTTAGAGAGAGCCTTGACGATTACGTTATTGGCCAAGACCATGCGAAAAAAGTATTAGCGGTAGCCGTTTATAATCACTATAAGCGTTTACGTAATGGCGACACGCATAATGGCATTGAATTAGGTAAAAGTAATATTTTGCTGATCGGTCCTACAGGTAGCGGTAAAACCTTACTTGCAGAAACGTTAGCACGCTTATTAGATGTACCCTTTACCATGGCTGATGCAACAACATTAACTGAAGCTGGCTATGTCGGTGAAGACGTTGAAAACATTATTCAAAAGCTTTTGCAAAAATGTGATTATGATGTTGAGAAAGCGCAGCGTGGTATTGTTTATATTGATGAAATAGATAAAATTTCACGTAAATCTGACAATCCATCTATTACACGTGATGTTTCTGGTGAAGGTGTACAGCAAGCTTTATTAAAACTGGTTGAAGGTACTATTGCTTCTGTACCTCCACAAGGCGGACGTAAGCACCCGCAACAAGAATTCTTACAAGTAGATACTTCTAAAATCTTATTTATTTGTGGTGGTGCTTTTGCAGGCTTAGACAAAGTAATTGAACAGCGTTGTAATAAAGGCACGGGGATTGGTTTTGGTGCTGAAGTGAAAAGTAGCGATAAAAGTAAGTCGTTAACTGAGCGCTTTCAAGAAGTTGAACCAGAAGATTTAGTCAAATATGGTTTAATTCCTGAATTTATTGGGCGTTTACCTGTAGTGGCTACATTAAGCGAACTTGACGAAGACGCATTAATACAAATATTGCAAGAGCCTAAAAATGCCTTAACTAAACAATTTACTGCGCTATTCGATATGGAAAAAGTCGAGTTAGAATTTAGGCAAGACGCATTAGTTGCTATTGCACATAAAGCGATGGTCCGTAAAACGGGGGCACGTGGTTTACGTTCTATTGTTGAAGGTGTTCTACTTGATACTATGTATGAATTACCGTCAATGGAAAATGTGAGTAAAGTTGTTGTGGATGAAACCGTTATTAAAGGTGAGTCTAAGCCAATTATTATTTATGAAAACCCTCAAGAGCAAGCAGCCTCTGAAAACTAATGTTAGCTTAGTTTAAATGTGCTACTCATTTAAACATTAACGATAAAAACCACGTCTTTACGTGGTTTTTTCTTTTTACCAGTTAAATTGATTATAAATACTCCATTCAAACGCTTTTTTTACACAAATTGTTGAAAGCGAAATGGTTATCCCCATATACTTTTTATCTATGCTTAAATACCGTTGGTATTAATCGCATCCAATAGATTTCTAAGAGAGAATCAGAATGTCTGAAGAATTAGTTGACCTAGCCACTAATGTTGCTGCTATCCCCGTTTTAGCTTTGCGTGATGTGGTTGTTTATCCACAAATGGTAATTCCATTATTTGTCGGCAGAGAAAAATCAATCCGCTGCTTAGATATTGCAATGGAAAGTGATAAACAAGTCTTTTTAGTGGCACAAAAAGATGCTGCGGTTGACGACCCTAATACTGATGATGTTTATGAAACAGGTACTGTTGCCACTATTTTGCAAATGCTAAAACTTCCTGACGGTACTGTTAAAGTACTAGTGGAAGGTGTTCGTCGCGCTAAAATTACTCACTTTGTTGACACTCAAGACAAATTTACTGCCGATATTGATTACCTTACAGTTGAAAATATTAATGACGATAATGTTGAAATATTAGTGCGTTCGGCTATCTCCCAATTTGAAGGTTATGTAAAACTTAATAAAAAAATACCGCCTGAAGTACTGACCTCTGTGGCAGGTATTGATGACGCTGAACAATTGGCTGATACCATGGCAGCACACATGCCTTTAAAATTGGTTGAGAAACAAAAAGTACTTGAAATTACTAGTGTAACGGAACGTCTTGAATATTTAATGGCGTTGATGGAAGGTGAAATAGATTTACTACAAGTCGAGAAAAAAATTCGTACGCGTGTTAAAAAACAAATGGAAAAAAGCCAACGCGAATACTATTTGAATGAGCAAATGAAAGCGATTCAAAAAGAGCTAGGTGACGACGAAGAAGGCAGTAACGAAGTTGAGCAAATAGAAAAACAAATTACTGATGCACAAATGCCAGCAGAAGCTAAAGAAAAAACATTAGCTGAATTGAAAAAGTTAAAAATGATGTCGCCAATGTCGGCGGAAGCTACAGTGGTAAGAAGTTACATTGATTGGATGATCAGTGTTCCGTGGAAAAAAAGAAGCAAATTAAAGAAAAACTTACAGTTAGCTGAAGACGTTCTAAACAAAGACCATTACGGTTTGGATAAAGTGAAAGAGCGAATTTTAGAATATTTAGCGGTACAACAGCGTGTTAGCCAGTTAAAAGGGCCTATTTTATGTTTGGTTGGTCCTCCTGGTGTAGGTAAAACTTCATTAGGGCAGTCAATTGCAAAATCGACAGGCCGAAAATATGTTCGCATGGCATTAGGTGGCGTGCGTGATGAGGCTGAAATAAGAGGGCACCGCCGTACTTATATTGGTTCATTACCGGGCAAGCTTATTCAAAAAATAGCGAAAGTAGGGGTGAAAAATCCACTGTTTTTGCTTGATGAAATAGACAAAATGGCTTCTGACATGCGAGGCGACCCCGCATCGGCATTGCTTGAAGTATTAGATCCTGAGCAAAATAGCAGTTTTAACGATCATTACTTAGAAGTTGATTACGACTTGTCTGATGTGATGTTTGTAGCAACGTCAAACAGTATGGATATTCCAGGGCCATTGCTTGATCGCATGGAAGTTATTCGCTTGTCAGGCTATACCGAAGACGAAAAACTCAATATTGCTAAGCAACATTTAGTCGAAAAGCAGATTGAACGCAATGGTTTAAAAGCGAAAGAAATTGAAATTGAAGATAGTGCGATTATAGGCATAATTCGTTATTACACGCGTGAAGCGGGTGTACGTAGTTTAGAGCGTGAAATATCAAAATTGTGTCGTAAAGCAGTTAAAGCCATTTTATTAGACAAAGCATTGAAAAAAGTGATTATAAACCAAGAAAATTTATCTGAATTTTTAGGTGTGCAGCGCTTTGACTATGGTAAAGCAGACGATGAAAATCGTGTTGGCTTAGTCACAGGGCTAGCATGGACACAAGTCGGTGGCGAATTATTGACCATAGAAACAGCCTCAGTGCCAGGTAAAGGAAAGCTTGCTTATACAGGCTCACTTGGGGATGTAATGCAAGAGTCTATTCAAGCGGCGATGACAGTCGTTAGAAGCCGTGTTGAAAAGCTTAGAATTAATGAAGATTTTTATGAAAAACGCGATATTCATGTTCATGTGCCTGAAGGTGCAACACCTAAAGATGGTCCAAGTGCAGGTATTGGTATGTGTACGGCGCTTGTTTCAAGCTTAACGGGTAATCCTGTGAAAGCAGATGTTGCAATGACGGGAGAAATTACTCTTCGAGGTGAAGTTCTTGCGATTGGCGGATTAAAAGAAAAATTGTTGGCGGCTCACCGTGGTGGTATTAAAACAGTGATTATTCCAAAAGACAATGAACGCGATTTGGAAGAAATCCCCGACAATGTTAAAGCTGATTTAGCCATTCACCCGGTAAAATGGATTGACGAGGTCTTAAATATTGCCCTTGAGCACCCAGTAGAGAAGTGGAAAAAAGCTGACTAAAAACAGCTAAATCGTTGCTTTTTTGTTAAAAAACGCAAAAAAAGTAAAAAAAACAAGAAAAAATAGCAATAAAGGCTTTCCAAATAAAAAAAACGTGGTAAGTTAATGAAGCTGAAACGCTAGACCCCATTGTTAATAAGGGGTCTGGAAGATATAAAAAAAATTATCTTAATTTAGAATTTCTTTAACTCAGCGCTTGATGTTCGAAATGAAGCTTGTTATAAAGTTTCAGTAGAACGCTAAAAATAAAAGATAGCGCTGAATAATAAACTTGAAGGGGAACATACTGTGAATAAATCTCAATTAATCGAGAAAATTGCTGCTGGTGCTGACATTTCTAAAGCGGCTGCTGGTCGTGCGTTGGATTCATTTATTGAAGCTGTAACGGAAGAGCTAAAAGGTGGCGAACAAGTTGCTTTAGTTGGTTTTGGTACTTTCTCTGTACGTGACCGTGCTGCACGTACTGGCCGTAACCCACAAACAGGTGCAACAATTGAAATTGCTGCAGCTAAAATTCCATCTTTCAAAGCGGGTAAAGCTTTAAAAGATGCATGTAACTAATCACAGTTATTTATAAATGTGCTAAAGGCCACCTATAGGGTGGTCTTTTGTTTATTTAAGCCTATAAAATTTATCTAAAAATAGCGTTGTGCCAAAACTTTTTATCGATTTTTATCATTGTTACTTCAACGATAACCAAGCATCTGTTAAAATCGCGCGCAGACAACACACCCAAGTGTAAATAGAGAAAAAAATGTTAGAGAATATTAGAGAAAACTCACAAGGAATGATCGCTAAAGTTATCCTTGGTTTTGTTATTTTGACGTTTGCGTTCGCAGGTATTGGTAGTTATACCAGTTCGGTTGATACGTCAGTAGCGCAAGTTAACGATGTAAAAATATCACAAGTAGATTTCGATAAAGCTTATCAAAATCAACGTAATCGCATGGCGCAGCAATTTGGTGACATGTTCGACACTTTATCGGCTGATGCTAATTATATGGCAAACTTCCGTAAAGGTGTGTTAGATAACTTAATTAATGAAAAGCTAATTGATTTAGCAGCGAGTGATTTAGCTATTAGAGTATCAGACGAGCGCATTAAAAAAACAATTCGCGAAATGACTGAATTTCAAGTTGAAGGGCAATTTGATAACAATCGTTATTTAGCGCTTATCAATCAAGCTGGTTTTTATCAGTCTTCAGATTTTAGAGACTACTTGCGCGTAGAGATGACTCGTCGTCAATTAAATCAAGCGCTAGTGGCAAGCGAATTTAGCCTGCCATACCAAGAAGCACAACTTACTGCGCTACAAAACCAAAAACGTAATATTCGCTTTGCTAGTATTGCGGCTGAGCAATTTAAAGCGGGTATTGAAGTGACAGACGAAGAGATTAGTCAATACTATCAAGACAATCAAAACCGCTTTCAAAATCAAGAGAAAATAAAACTTGATTATATCGCCCTTAGTGTTGACGATATTGCAGCAAAGGTTGATGTTACTGCTGAAGATCTTGAGCAATACTATCAACAAAATATGGCTAAATATCAGCAAACTGAACAAAAACGTTTTTCTCATATATTAATTGAAGCAGGCGAAGATGAAGCTGCAGCAGAGCAGCAAGCAACTGACATACTTGCTAAAGCTAATGCTGGTGAAGACTTCGCAGCTTTAGCAAAAGAGTTTTCGGCAGATACATTTAGCGGTGAAAACGGCGGAGATCTTGAGTGGATTGAGCCAGGCGTTATGGATGAAGCATTTGATACGGCAGCTTTTGCATTAACAGAGGCTGGCAGTATTACTGATGTTGTAAAAACTGACTTTGGTTTTCATATTATTAAACTTACTGAAGTAAAAGCAGAGCAAACTAAAGCATTTGCTGACGTAAAAGATGAAATTCAACTAACCGTTAGTAAGCAAAAAGCTGAAGATAAGTACTTTGAATTACAGCAAGAAATGGCGCGCTTAAGCTTTGAATTTCCAGACAGCTTAGAAGATGCTGCAGGGGCAATTGGTGTTGAAGTTAGTACTTCTGATTGGTTATCTCGTTTTGGTAATATCGCACCATTTGACAATGCTAAAGCTATAGACGCTGCTTTTTCAGATATTGTTATTAGTGAAAACTTAAACTCAGATATTATTGAAGTGAGTGATGCATTAACTCTGGTTGTACGCTCTAACCAATATCAACAAGCTAATGCTAAGCCGCTAACGGAAGTGTCAGCTCAAATTAAAACGCTATTGATTGCGGAAAAAGCGACAGAAAAAGCAGAAAGCGTTGCTCAAGAGTTATTAACTGCATTTACTTCAGGCTCTGACATTACAGAGCAATTAGCTGCGGTTAATGCAACATTTGAAGTGAAAAATGACATTGCACGTTTTGGTGGTGAATTTGATAATAATATTGCTAAAGAAGCCTTTAAATTACCACACCCTGTAGAAGGTGCTATTTCAGCAGCTACGGTTACCATGGGGAATGGCGATTTAGCTTTAGTTGAAGTACAAGCGGTTAACGTTGGTGAAGCAACTATTAATGCTAATTTTTCACAGCAACAAACACAGCAGTTAGCTCAATCAGCTTATAAGAGCTTTGTTGATGCATTACGTGCTGAAGCAAAAGTAACGCGTCGTGAAGTTGTTCAAGCATCGAATCAACTTTAATACTGGTTAACAGCTAACGCTTCTGCTAGTTTCAGTAAGCAATAAATAATAGAAAGGCAGCGATACTATCGCTGCCTTTTTTATTGTTCTGAATTTAGTGTGTTAATAGCGTAGTTATTTATGTAGCAGCTGGAATTTCTGACTCATAATCAATTTTTTGGTGTATGTATGCTGAGGCTTCCGTAATACCTCGATAGTTTTTCCTTGCTCTAATACCTCGCCTTGGCAAAGTACCATAATGTCATCACTAAAATGCCTGACAATACCTAAATTATGAGAGATAAGGATGTAAGCGAGCCCCATTTGTTGTTGCAGATCGAGTAGTAAATTAATCATTTGTGAGCGTAGTGATGGATCTAACGCTGCTAATGCTTCGTCAAGTATAATCACTTGTGGCTTTAATATAATCGCTCTGGCTAACGAAATACGCTGTTTCTGCCCACCTGAAAACATATGAGGATAAAAGCTCATGTGATCGGCTAATAGGCCAACTTTGTGTAGTGTTTCTCTTATTAATTGAGTGCGCTGCTCTTCAGTTAAGTCGGTATTTAACTTTAGTGGTTCATCGAGTAGCTGCTCAATGGTTAAACTTGGATTGAGCGTGGTACCAGAGTCTTGAAATATCATGCGAATGTGCTGACAACGTTGCTTAAAGTTTCCTTGCTGAAGGCTTTGTCCATTCAATTTTATTTCACCTGTTGTTGGTGTTTCCGCACCAACTAACAGCTTTGCCAACGTCGACTTTCCTGAACCTGTTTCTCCTACAATCGCGAGGGTTTTGTGCGCTTGAATTTTAAAAGAAATTGATTCAAGTGCTTTTACTGATGTTTTTTTAAACCAAAAATTAGGGATTTTATATACTTTACTCAGCTTGGTTACTTCTAAAAGTTCAGCCATGTTAGTAACTTCCTTTTAGTGAAAAATGACAACTTACCTGATGCCCTTGATGATTCTTAACTTTAGGTGCTTTAACACAGTCACGCTGTGCTCTTGGACACCTTGGTCCTAAGCGGCAACCTATGGGTAAATGCTGTAAAATGGGGATACTACCGGGCAAGGTCATTAATCGAGACTTTGCTGGAATATTCATATTTGCTTTAGGGCTACTATCAACAAGTGCACGGGTGTATGGATGGTAAGGCTGATTAAATATTTGTTCCGTTGTGCCAGCTTCAACAAATTGCCCTGAATACATAACGGTAATGGTATTTGTCCAATGCGTTACATTTTCAAGATCGTGGCTGATCAATAGAATAGACATATTCTTAAGCTGATTTAAACTCGCTAATAAGCGAAATATTTGGCCTTGATTAGTACTTTCCATAGCCGCTGTCGGCTCATCTGCAATTAATAGTAAGGGACGTTTAGCTAACGCCATTGCGATCATCACCCGTTGGCATAACGCTTCAGTTAATTGATGAGGATAGTTTTTTAAACACTGAATATGCTCTTTAATACCTACTTTGTGAAGTAAGTTAATTGCCGCTAATTTACGCTGTTGTCTTTTTTGCCAAAAATTTCCTTCTAGCTGCTGATAATCAACGGCCTCTTCTAATTGCTCTCCAATAGTGGCAGTGGGGTCTAAGCAGGCCATAGGCTCTTGAAAAATCATGGCAACGTCTTTTGATATAATGGCTTTTCGTTCGTCGACAGACAAACGCATTAGATCATTACCTCGCCAGTGAAACCTATCGGCGTCTACTCGCCAACGTTCATCTAACACGCCCATAATTGCTTGTGCTAATAGTGACTTACCTGAACCAGACTCTCCAACTAAACCTCTTACTTCACCTTCTTTAATGGTTAAACTTACCTTATCAACGGCCAAAATAGGTTTATTTGCTGATAACAGTTCTATAGAGAGGTTTCTAACATCGAGTAAGTTCATTAGCTTTCTTTTCTTATTTTAAGAGCGTGACGCATGCCTTCGCCAACTAAGTTAGTGGCAACAACGGCAAAAAGAATCGCTAGTCCCGGTAAGTACACGGTCCAAGGGGCGACATAAAAATATTTAATGCCATTGGCAAGCATGGCTCCCCATTCAGACATGGGAATTTGTGCGCCTAAGCCTAAAAAGCCAAGCGTAGCAATATCAAGAATTGCTGCTGATTGCGCTAATGTTGCTTGGCTGATTAATTTTTCGATAATATTTGGAAAAATGGAGTAGTGCAGAATACGAATTGAACTTGCGCCGTCAAGTTTAGAAGCAAGTACATAGTCTTTACTAAACTCTTCTTTAACCGCATTACGAGTAATGTGAATGAATTGTGGAATAAGCACCATTACAATTGCCCATAAAGTGTTACTTAACCCCGGGCCTAAAATTGCAACTATAATAATGGCGAGTAACAATGAGGGAATAGACAATATTACATCTAAAAAGTGATTTAAAAAACTCGACTTTACCCCTTCTGTTAAAGCCGATATTGAGCCAATAATAACACCAATAACAAGAGCAATAACAACCACAATAAAGCTTAAACCAAAGGTTAAAGACGTACCATGCATTAATCGAGACAACATGTCTCTGCCTAAATTATCTGTGCCAAGTAAAAAGCTTACATTACCATTTTCATGCCAAGAAGGTGGCAAGAGTAAATGATCTAAGTGGTTTTCAATAGACGAATAAGGCGTAATTACGGGGGCAAAAATGGCTAATATAATAAGAAAAATAAAACAACAAAAGCCAACCATCACAATGGGGTCGTGTTTAAAGTTAAACCATAACTGTAGAAGTGGAGTTGGGAACTCCTCTTCTTGGTAAATTTTTTCACGTGCCATATTTATTTTCCCTTGCGACAGGATTGAGCCCAGCGTAAATAAAGTCAGTTAAAATATGAACAATAAAGATATAAGTTGAAAGCACTAATAGCCCACCTTGTATTGCGGTGTAATCTCGCTGATAAATACTTTCAATTAGCCATTGGCCAATACCGGGCCAGCTAAAAATAACTTCTGTTACCATTGCTAAGGTAACTAAATTTGCAAACTGTAAGCCAACATCTCTGATCACGTTAACCATTGCATTGCGAATCGCGTGATGATAAATAATTTGCTTAAATGTTAAGCCTTTAGTACTGGCAGCTTTAATATAATGACTGTCTAATACTTGCATCATTGAAGTACGCGCTAGGCGAATAAATATAGTAGCTGGCGCTAAAGCAACGACGGACGCAGGTAATACAATATGCGCTAGCGCATTCTGAAGTGCTGGCCATTTATGAGGACTATCACTTAATAAAATATCAATTAATAGTAATCCGGTAACATGATCAATTTCAAAAAGTAAACTCATTTGCCCTGATGACGGAAACCAACCTAATTGAATTGAAAAAATAAGGATAACAAATAAACCTAGCCAAAATACGGGGATTGAATAGCCCAGCATTGCTAAGGTTAGTACTACATTATCTATTTTTTTACGGTGGTTAATTGCCGCAATAAAACCTAAAGGTATGCCTAAGGCCATTGCAATAATAAGTGCGACGAAGGTTAATTCTATAGTGGCGGGTAAGTGAATAAGTATTTCTTGTAATATAGGGCTTTGGCTCGACATCGACAGGCCCATGTCACCTGAAAATATGTGGCGTAAATAAGCAAAGTACTGACTAAATACCGAACTGTTTTGATGATAACTGTCGCCTAATACTTTAAGTTGCTCGCTGCTCGCATTTACTTGTCCAGTTAAATTAACTAATTGATCACCAGGAAAAAGGTAGCTTAGGCTAAAAGACAGTAATGTTAATAAAATGAGAGTAAAGAAAAATAAGTTGAGCCGCCTAAGTGAAAATATTAACATCTTAATTTTTACTCACGTTAGTAAAGTCGATGCCACCAAACGCATTAAGTATATCTCCTTGTACTACTTTTTTACGTGCTTGAAAGCGTTTTGAGTGCGCAATAGGAATCAATGGCATTTCGTCAGCTAATATCAGTAGTGCTTCCTTGTAGTAACTTTTTCTTTTTTTTATGTCAGTAGTTAATAATGACTTAGCAATTACTTTGTCAAAAGCTTCGTTACACCAAAAGGTGCGATTGTTTCCCGTAAATGTTGATGCACAGCTTAATAGCGGAGTAAAAAAATTATCAGGATCAGGGTGGTCGGCAGACCAGCCTAATAGCACTGATTGATGTCTTCCTTGAGCGAGTAACGCTAAAAATTTAGACCATTCGTAGTCGGGTACAATAGTTACTTTAATATTTACTTTTGCTAGGTCGGCTTGAATAAGCTTAGCCATGGTTCTGGCATCGGGGTTATAGGGGCGTTGTACGGGCATCGCCCATAAGTCCATTTCAAAGCCATTACTCAATCCCGCTTCCGTTAATAACTCTTTTGCTTTTTCTATTGAGTATTCGGGGGCTTGAATGCTTTCATCATAAGCCCAAGAAGGTTTAGGAATAATGGTTGAAGCTTCATCTGCCTGTGAAAAATAGACGGTTTCTAAAATCGCTTGCTTGTTAATGGCATGGGCTATCGCCTTTCTAACCATTTTATTATTTAACGGTGGTTTTCGGGTGTTAAAACCTAAATAACCAATATTAAATGAGGTTTTTCCATCGAGTGTTAAGTCGGGGCGTTGCTGAATTTTTTCGTGAGCAATAGGGTAAGAAATAACATCACATTCTTTTGCAAGTAGTTTAGTTAGTCGTGTATAGCTACTCGGGGTAATGTCAAAAATTAACTGTTCTAAAGTTGATTTGTTGCCCCAGTATTTTTCATGAGGAAGATATTTTATATAAGAGCCAGCACGGTATGTTTTTAATTTGAATGGCCCTGTTCCCACAGGATTTATATCAATATTGGCGTGTTCATCAGTTAATGCAAGTTTGTCTGCGTATTCTTTTGATAGAATCACCGCAAAGTCACTAGCAAGGTTTGCTAATAAGGTACTATCGGCACGTGTTAAGTTGAATCGAACGGTAAACTCGTTAATTTTTTCAATATTGTCTATTAGCTCACTAAATTTAACACTTTGAAAAAAAGGAAATTTTCCACTCGCGCTTAAATAGTAGGGATGGCTAGGGTCTAAAATGCGGTTAAAGCTAAAAATAATATCGTCAGCGTTTAATACACGTGTAGGGGTAAAATCACTTGTTTGGTGAAAATGAACGTCACGCCTTAAATAAAAGGTTACTTTTGTACCATCTTTAGTGACATGCCATGATTTCGCCAATGACGGAATGATAGACAGTTCATTTTTATCGTAGCCGATCAGTCGGTTATAAAGTTGATTTGAGGTTACGTCGACGGTAACACCCGATGTTACCGTTTGCGGATTAAAACTCTCAGGAACACCTTCACTACAATAGATAATACTTTTACTATCTAATGTAACGTCGTCATCATAGCTACAACCGCTTATCGCACTTATGCTAAGCACTAAGCTAAAAATACGAAATAAGTATTTAGTACAAACGGATAACAAACCAGCCATTAACCTTATTCTTCCTCAATTGGACTAGAGTCTAATAAATTATATTTTTTTAGATAACCTCTTAATTGATGATAGGTTAATTCTAGCGCTTCGGCTGTTTTCTTTTGATTAAATTGGCAATTTTCGAGTGCAGACTGAATAAGTTCTACTTCGTAATCTTGTGATAAAGATTTTAATGATAACGGAAACTCTAAGCGCTGTTTAGTAGCAAGACTAGGTGCTTGTTCAACCTCTTTAGTTTGAGTTGATTCAACAGGGGGGATAGTTGTTACATTAACTACGCGATCTTGTGTTTTAGTACGTTTGGACGGGCGATAAGGTGACTCAAATGGATCAATCACTAATTCATGAACAGGCAAATGAGGATTATTACAGCGATAGACACTGCGCTCGACCACGTTTTTCAATTCTCGTATATTACCCGGCCAATGATATTCTAATAAAGAGCGTTTTGCTTTTTCAGTAAAACCACTAAATAACTCAAACTCTAATTCTCTCGCCATATTTATCGCAAAATGTTCGGCAAGTATTAAAATATCTTCAACGCGTTCCCTTAATGGCGGTAGTGTAATAACGTCAAAGGCTAACCTATCTAGCAAGTCGGCTCTAAACTCACCTGCTTCAGCCATTGAGGGCAAGTCTTCATTGGTTGCGGCAATTAAGCGGGCATTAGTTTTTAAACTTCTTGAACCACCTACGCGTTCAAATTCACCATATTCAACCACGCGAAGTAATTTTTCTTGAATTAACCCTGTAGTATTCGCTATTTCATCTAAAAATAAGGTCCCTTTATCGGCTCGCTCGAAACGGCCTTCATGGCGTTTATTCGCGCCAGTAAAAGCGCCGCTTTCATAGCCAAATAATTCACTTTCCAACAAATTTTCATTTAATGCAGCACAGTTGAGCTTTAAATAACTTTGATCCCAACGCTTCGATAAGTAATGTAAACGGGCAGCAACCAACTCTTTACCAGTACCACGCTCACCAATAATGAGCACGGGTTTACTTAATGGGGCGACTTGAGATATTTGTTCTAAAACTTCGAGAAAACTATTGGATTGACCAATAAGGTTATCTTGCTGATTGAAGCGTGACATGCTTGACCTAATAATTAGTATATTTCACTAACAAATAGTGTATTTCATTAAAGCTTGAGATTGAAGTGTTTTTTTAAATTTTAATAAAGCTAACTAAAACAATGGATTATTAAAAAAATTAAACTTGGCGCAATACATGAATAGTAAAGTACAACCATTGACAAGTTTATTATTTTATAGAGGAAGAAGTTATGGGTGTTTTTTCAAGGTTTACCGATATTATTAACTCTAATATCAATAGCTTATTAGATAAAGCTGAAGATCCAGCAAAAATGGTCCGTCTTATTATTCAAGAGATGGAAGACACATTGGTTGAAGTGCGCTCTACTTCTGCTAAAACATTAGCAGACAAAAAGGAGTTAACTCGCCAAGCTGCACGTTTTGAGCAAGAATCTGAACAATGGCAAGAAAAAGCTGAATTAGCTTTAAGCAAAGGGCGTGAAGACTTAGCTCGCTCTGCACTTGTAGAAAAGAAAAAATGTGCTGAAAGCGCAGCATCATTAATCGATGAATTATCACACGTTGATGAGCATATTGTTAAACTACAAGACGAAATTACGCAACTACAAGACAAATTAGCTGATGCTAAAGCACGTCAAAAAGCGATAATTATGCGAGAAAAAACGGCAAGTTCTCGTTTAAAAGTAAAACGTAATATTGATAGTGATAAAGTAAATGACGCTTTAAGCCGTTTTGACAGTTACGAACGTAAAATTGACGACCTTGAGGCTCAGGTTGAGTCTTACGACATGGGTAGTAAATCATTAGCTGATGAAATTGCTGAATTAGAAGGCGATGAAAATATTGATGATGAGTTGGCGCAGTTAAAAGCTAAAATGAAGTCTGATAAAAAGACTAAATAGATAGTAAACTAATAACAGCGCGAATTTAGGAGAAAGCTATGGAAGAAATATTAGTCGTCCCCGTTATTATCTTTATGTTGATAGTGGCACCTATTTGGTTAATTCTGCATTACCGCAGTAAACGCCAGATAAGCCAAGGGTTTAGTGAAGAAGACTTTCATCAATTAACAGAGTTGTCTGAATCAGCAGATAAAATGGCCGATAGAATTAAAACATTAGAAGCTATTTTAGATGCGGAGACTCCTGATTGGAGAACCAAGATATGACCAGTTTCCGTCGAGGTGAGTTATTCCGTATTCCAAGTAAAGGCAAGGTTGCAGGTGTCTGTGCAGGATTAGCAGATTACTTCGGCTGGGAGCCTTGGTTAGTAAGAATACTGGTAGTGTCAGGTGTTTTATTAGGTATGGGTTGGTTTGTGGTTATTTACATTGCAGCTTGGTTTATTTTAGATAAAAAGCCAGGAGATCCAGTAAATAATAAAGGCAAGCATAAGCATCACTTTGCCCATAGCAACAATACTCAAACTGATGACATTGTTAATGAATCTATTAAAGTTAAGTCACGCATTTGGCAAGCAGGGGAGCCGCCAGAGCAAGCGTTTAAAGATATTACTTATAAGTTTAAATCGCTTGAGAAGGAATTACAAAAAATTGAACGCTATGTAACATCTCCAGAATTTACAGTATCGCGAGAAATTAATAAGTTGTAGTAGATTTAGCTAAGATTATAAATAGACAAGAAGCGGCTAAGGCCGCTTTTTTTATTTGTTTAAATACTATTATTTTTAAAACAAAGCCGATATTATTTATCGCAAGAACGGCTAAAAACCATAGAATAATTAACGAGATAATTACCTTGGCGTTGATAACAAAACAAAAATTAGACAAACTAAAGCGTAAAGCCACAGATATGGTGAATCGAACATTTGACCAGCATATCAATCTCGCAGTTACAGGACTAAGCCGTAGTGGTAAAACTGCATTTATTACTAGCTTTGTTAATCAGCTTATTAACGAAGGAAGCCATTCTCAATTGGGCTTTTTTAACGTGGTTCATCAAGGAAACTTTATTGCGGCGAAAAGAGTGCCACAAAAAAACTTACATATTGGTCGCTTTGAATATGACAAAGCAATGCAAGCATTTTCACAAGAACCGCCGTCTTGGCCAGAACCTACCAGTGGAATAAGTGAGTTACGCTTAGCATTAAGGTATCAGCCCACCGACTCGCTAATTAAATATGCAACCGACACCGTTACGCTCACCATTGATATTACAGATTACCCTGGCGAATGGCTGTTAGATTTACCGATGTTAAATTTAACTTATGAAGAATGGTCTGAATTTACCCATGAGTTATTACTTTCTTCGCCAAGATCAAGCTATGCAAAGGCCTTTTTAGCTAAAGTAGAGCAGCTTGACCCATTAGCACCGGTAGATGAACAAGTGCTGGCTGATTTATCTCATGAATATACTAATTTATTAATGATTTTTCGTCATAAATTAGGATTGTCTGTTATCCAGCCTGGACGTTTTATTTTACCGGGCGATTTAGCTGACGCGCCTATTTTACAGTTCTTTCCGTTTACTTGTTTTGATCAATTAGATAAAAATACTTATCAAAACGCAACAGAAGATAGCCTAATTGGTATGCTACGCGCTCGTTACATTGAATATAAAGAACGGGTGGTGCGAAAATTTTATCAAGAGCATTTTGTGCATTTTGATCGTCAAATTGTATTAGCCGACTGTTTAACCCCCTTAAATAATGGCGTGGAAAGTTTTCAAGACTTAACCCAAGCAATTAACATGATTATGGAAAGTTTTAATTATGGACAGTCGAGCTTGTTTAGGCGTTTATTTGCGCCGCGGATAGATAAATTATTATTTGCAGCTACTAAAGCAGACCATGTTACGCCAGAGCAACATAGCAACTTAACGGCTTTGTTAAACCAATTAGTTTACAAAACTAAGCATCAATTGAACTTTGATGAAATTGAAATGAAAACGTTAGCCATTGCTTCTGTTAAAGCAACTAACGTGGGTAAAGCACAACATGAAGGGAATGATATTCCTGTTATTCAAGGTAATAGAGCCAATGACGGTAAACTTATTACATTGTTTCCAGGCGCTGTGCCAAGTAAATTGCCACAGGCAGATTATTGGCAAAATAAACCCTTTAATTTTATTGGTTTTGCGCCACTTACTCGGGTTGAACATCATGAGAGTTTACCGCATTTACGTATAGACCAAGTGCTGCAGTTTTTGTTGGGAGATAAAATAAAATGAATGAAGAACAAACAAAATATCAACAACAAATTTTATTTGATGAGTTAGAAACAAAAGCGAAAGATTTGCCAGCAACCCAAGCGCAAGTTGTGATTGAAAATACGCAATGGCAGGCGCAAAGTGATGAAACAGTTGAAGATGAAGTATTGCAGGAAGAAGTAGTAAGTAAGCCTCGCTGGCTTTGGCGTACTACCGCGTTAGTATTTACAGGGTTAGTGGGTTATGAGGCAATAGACTTTTTTGTTCAAGGGTTTCAACAAAGCCCAATAATAACGAGCGTATATGCGGTGTTGTTTGGCTTAGTGTCAATTATTGCAAGCGGCTATGTTTTTAAAGAATTTAGAGGATTAAAACAATACAAGCAACGCCAACATATTCAGCAAAAAGCAGCACTTATTTATCAAGGAGATACGGTTGATAGTGCTCAAGCGCTTTGCCAGTCAATTAGCGCGCAACTACCATGCGACATTGTCAGTGAAGAAGGGCAGCAATGGGCGGACAGTGAACATCATGCGCTATCAGACAAAGAACTATTATTATTATATTCTCGACAAGTGCTGTCGGTGGTTGACCAAAAAGCACTAGATAAAATTAGTAAGCATTCGACAGAAGCCGCTGTATTAGTAGCGTTAAGCCCAATTGCTATTTTAGATATGTTATTAATGTTGTGGAGAAATACCAAGATGATTAATGAAATAGCGGCACTCTATGGCATGAAAATGAGCTACTGGAGCCGTATTAAGTTAATTAAGCAAACCTTTAAAAATATGGTTTACGCAGGCGCTAGTGAATTGATTACCGATGTAGGCGCTGATTTACTTGGCGCCGATATGTTATCTAAATTATCAGGTCGTTTAGCACAAGGGTTAGGTGCGGGCATGTTAACAGCGCGTTTAGGTTTAAAGGCAATGCAAGTTTGTCGTCCTATTCCGTATGCCGAACAGCCCCCTAAATTAAAAGAAGTACGGGCTAAAGTTATCGGACAAATAAAAACGTTAATGAATAAAAAGAAGACATCGTAGTCGGCTAATTCATTTACTTGCAGGCTAAAAATACAGATAAATGTATTATTAGCCTTTCTTTAATCTTTTTTTAATATTTATTTCTGCCATTTAAGTACCACATACCTTTATTATTTTTAACCTATAAATTAACAAGCCTTTAGTGGGGTGTAACTTTTTTTATACAAAAAATGACACTGCCTAAAATACAATCAATTCAATAGTCGTGCTTTTTTCTCCTTTCTCAGCTTATTATAGTAACCAATGTGACAAGTTTGTTTGTATCTCAAGTAATACAGCTTATTCAAATTAATTGATAATAATAAAACGAATAAGTTAGTCGCTCATTTTTAGCAACTTGAGTACTGAATTAAAAGGAAGAACGAATGGCTAAAGCAACAAAATATGTTTCCCGCGTTGCGGATGAGGCAGGTATTATTCACTGGAGTGAAGAAGAAAATAATATTTGGCATGAATTGATCACGCGCCAGTTAGCGAATATTAAACATACCGCATGCGATGAATACAACGAAGGTTTAGTTAAATTGAATTTACCGACGGACCGTATTCCACAGCTAGAAGATGTAAGTAAAGTGCTTAGATCAACAACAGGCTGGGAGTGTGCGCCTGTACCTGCATTAATTGGTTTTGGTGAGTTTTTTCGTTTATTGTCAGAAAAAAAATTCCCCGTAGCAACTTTCATTCGTTCGAGAGAAGAATTTGATTACTTACAAGAACCTGATATTTTTCATGAAATATTTGGTCATTGCCCACTATTAACTAATCCGTCTTTTGCTGAATATACGCAAGCTTATGGGAAAATGGGACTTAATGCGACCAAAGAGCAGCGAGTTTTTTTAGCGCGTTTATACTGGTTTACCGTTGAGTTCGGCTTGCTTGAAACTGATAAGGGTTTGCGAGTCTACGGTGGCGGCATTATTTCATCGCCAAGTGAAACCGAGTTTGCACTTAATAATAAAGAAGTTGAACGTAAAAAGCTTAATGTACTTGACGTATTAAGAACACCTTATCGTATTGATATAATTCAACCAATCTATTATACATTAACTAAAGTAAGTGATTTAGACGATATTAGAAAGTTTGAAGTAGAAGAGATATTGGCATTTGTTGAAGAAGCAAAGTCACTGGGCTTACATCCCGCTAAATTTCCACCTAAAGAAGCACAAATAGCAAGTTAAGGAATAAATATGTCAGAATTATCAACGCAACAATGTGAAGCTTGTCATGTTGACGCACCAAAAGTAAGTGAAGAAGAATTACATCAGTTAATGTCTCAATTACCTGACTGGGTGCCAGAGGTCAGAGATGGTATTATGATGTTAGAGCGCGTTTATAAATTTAAAAACTATAAATTAGCATGGGCATTTGCCAATAAAGTATCTGAATTAGCGGAAGTTGAGTTTCATCATCCTGCTATTTTATTAGAATGGGGAAAAGTTACTGTAACATGGTGGACCCACGCTATTAAAGGGCTGCATAAGAATGACTTTATTTGTGCAGCAAAAACAGACCAACTCCTGTAATATTTACTTACACTCATTAGTAAAGCCCCCTATAATAGGGGGCTTTTTTTTATTGTAACTATTAGTTTACAATAGAGTCTATATTAATGTGTTGTAATTTTTTCTAAAGGAACCTTCATGCGTTTGGAGATTGGTTGTCAAGATCGTGTCGGCATTGCCCAAGATGTGTTAAGAATTTTTGTTGAGCGCGAAATTGATCTACGTGGCATTGAGTTAAAACGCCCTGGGAAAATTTACATTCATATTCCCGATTTAGAGTTTTCTGAATTACAGTCGTTTATGCCTCAATTACGTTTAATTGAAGGTGTTGTTGATGTAAAAACGACACCCTTTATGCCATTTGAGCGTGAAAGGCATGAATTAGACACGTTAGTGAAAACTTTCCCAGATCCTTTTATTTCAATTGATGCAAAAGGGCATATCCGCATAATCAACTCTGTTGCTTCTTTTTCTATGAACTGTAATGAAAAAGAGTTGATAGGCGATCATATTAATAACTGGTTAAAAGGCTTTAATTTTAATCGCTGGCTAGAGTCAGACGAAGTGCTGGCGCAAACGCGGCGAATCAAATTTCAAGAAGACGATTTTGTTGCTGACATTATGCCTATTCATGTGTCTGATATTGATGGTGAACAAGTATTAGCTGGGGCGGTGCTGATACTTAAATCAGAGGCTCGGTTAGGACAACAAATTAGTGCATTTAAACAAGCTAATGAAAATAATTTTGCGGGTATTCAAGCCAGTAGTGGCGCTATGCGTAAAGTGATCAGAGAAGCTAAACGAATGGCACTGATTGACTCTTCAATGCTGGTTGTTGGAGAAACAGGTACAGGTAAAGAGCTTATTGCTCGTGCTTGTCATGCCGCAAGTGACCGCGCTGACCATCCTTTTATGACCTTAAATTGCGCCTCTTTGCCAGACGAAGCAGCGGAAACTGAATTATTTGGTGCTGGCGTGCCGGGTGGCGAAAGCAGTAAACGAGGGCTATTTGAATTAGCCGACGGCGGCACTATTTTCCTCGACGAAGTGGGAGAAATGTCTCCTAAGTTGCAAATCAAATTATTAAGAGTTATTCAAGACGGTATTTTTAGACGAGTAGATGACGAAAGTGAAATTACCGTTAATGTGCGTATCATTGGTTCCACTAACCATGATTTATTAGCTATGGTGGCGCAAGGCGATTTTAGAGAAGATCTTTATTATCGCTTAAATGTCTTAGGCTTAAATATTCCCTCATTACGTGAGCGTAGGTCTGACATTATCCCATTAGCTGAGTATTTTACCGCTAAATTTGGTCAACGTATTGGTAAAAGTGTCGTGAGTTTGTCAGATGATTGCCGAGACTTTATTGAGCATTACCCGTGGCCTGGCAATGTTAGGCAACTTGAAAATGTGTTAATTCGAGCTGTGTCATTAATGGAAGGAAATGTGGTGATGACCTCGCACTTGCAATTACCCGCATATACTCGAGAGCATGGCTATTTAGAGCAAGATTTTGAAGGGACTTTAGATGCAGCGGTTAAAGGCTTCGAGGCTGATTTACTCCGCAAATTATACCCCGCTTATCCAAGTACACGCCAGTTGGCTAAAAAACTGGGTCTTAGCCATACCGCTATTGCTAACAAGCTAAGAGAATACGACATTAACAAAAAAACAGTTAAAATTTAGCTATTAGGCAATATTATTTAACGGGTTAATGGAGTAGCTCGTTCAATTTTAAGCATAATGTAAACCTACAGCCACAGCCCTTGGTAAAAGAATCGTTAGTGAACCGTTGCTTGTTTAACGTAATCAGATAAAATTTCAGTACTTTCCACTCATTATATTTGCTTATGAAACTTTATGGCTACTGGCGTTCATCTGCCGCTTATCGTGTGCGTATTGCACTGCATTTAAAAAAACTATCGTTTGATTCAATCCCTGTTCATTTAGTGAAAAATGGCGGAGAACAACATAGTGCCGACTACGTTGAATTAAACCCAACACACCTTGTACCGAGCTTTGTTGACGAAAATATAACCCTTAACCAGTCGCTTGCCATTATTGACTACTTAGATGAAAAGTTTCCGAAAAATTCAGTTTACCCTGCAAACTTAATCACAAAAATGCAGGTAAAAGCATTGTCATACGATGTTGCATGTGAAATTCATCCTGTTAATAATTTGCGAGTACAGCAATATTTAGTTAATGAATTAGGCGCGACAGAAGTACAAAAATTAGCTTGGAGCCACCATTGGATGGCGTTGGGGTTTGCTGCCATAGAGAAAAAGCTCGCTGAAAGTGCAGGTTTGTATTGTTTTGGTAACGAGGTTACCTTAGCTGATATATGTTTGATCCCACAAGTATATAATGCGGTTCGTTTTAAGCTTGATATGAGTCCTTACCCATTAATTAATGCTGTGGTTGAAAACTGTAATAAACTTCCAGCATTCATTGATGCGCTTCCTGAAAACCAGCCAGACGCTACTTAGCTTCCTTTAGTTAAGGAAAAATGTATCAAAATCTTAATTACCTATTGCAACTGTTGAAAAAAAACGGTGCAATAGGTAATAGATTATTTCCTCTTATCGAGAGTATAAGTAATTGGTATATATCTCGTATTGATTTTTCATCTTCACATAACCAATAGGCTCCTATGGAAAATTCAACATCAAGTTCATCTAATACTCAAGCAACAGGGGTTATTGTTGCTCTTACTGTTGTCGTTGCTATTACCGCGATTATCTATTTTTACCAAGGTTCTACACCTGAACCTGTTGCTGATGTTGTTAAACCTGAGGCTGAAACTACGGTTGTTGAAGTGAGTGATCTTCCAGTGCCTGACACTCAGCCTGAAGTAAAAATAGACGTAATTGAACCTGCAACAACGACTGAAACTGAGCCCGTTGTAGTTGCTGAAGTAGCACCTGAAAAAGTACTCCCTCAGCTTGATGAAAGTGATGACTGGATACGTGCAAAGCTGCCTGAAATAACGTGGCGCAACGAATTATTAAAACTCATTATTGATGACGATATGATCCGACGCTTTGTTGTTTTCACTGATAATTTCGCTAAAGGCACATTAGCGTATGAACATAGCTTTTTGGTACAACCAACAGGGAAGTTTTCAGCGAAAGAAAGTGATCAAGCTGATAAAACAATATTAGTGTGGGATGAAAATGTTACTAAGCGTTTTACTTTATATGTAGACTTATTACGCACTGTCGACAGTGACTTATTAGTTGAATGGTATGTAGAATTAAAACCATTAATTGACCAAGCTTATAGTGAACTTGGCTACCCTGATACTGAGTTTGCAGAAGTATTACATGAAGCCATTACTCGTGTACTTGATATGGAAATACCCAAAGAACCATTAGAACTTGTGAGACCAAGCGTTATGTACAAGTATAAAGATCAAGACATTGAGCAATTAAGCGATGCCGATAAATTACTACTGCGTATTGGTAAAGACAACTTATTAGTCATTAAGTCAGTACTGCTTGAAATTACTGAAAAATTGTCTCGTACCCGTGAATAAATTAATGTCAGACGTTTTGCCTAATAAAATACCTAAACGTAATAATAAAATCTCCAGTAAGCTAGCGTCTAAACTATTAATAGTGCTGGGCTGGCGGATAGAAGGTCAGTTGCCTAATAGTCATCAATTTATTATTGCTGTTGGCCCGCATACCTCTAATTGGGATTTCTTTTTAGGCATATTAGTGATGTTAAAATTACAGCTTAAAATTAAATTTTTGGGCAAACATAGTATTTTTATTTGGCCTGTAAAAGGATTACTAACACGCCTAGGTGGCATACCGATTGAACGTAGTCATCGTCATGGTGTTGTCGGGCAGTTAGTCGAGCGCTTTAAAAGCCAAAAACCTTTAGTCTTAGCATTAGCGCCAGAAGGCACTCGCAGTAAAGTTGAACGCTGGAAAACAGGTTTTTTGCAAATAGCCCGTCAAGCCAATGTGCCTGTAGTCCCTATAGGGTTAGATTTTGATAGAAAAGCCGTTATTATTATGGAACCAGTGGCGGTAATTGAAGATATAGAGCAAGCCAGAATTAATTTCCAGCAATTATTTAACGATGTTTGTGCAAAAAATCCGCACTTAGCTTAATAACGTTAATTTACCCTTGCAACCCAACAAGCTATTAGCGATAATCTGCGCGGCTACTAAATGTAGCTATTCTATGGTGACCCTTTCGGTCCCCTCGCAATGATACTCTGTGAACTCGGCCAGGTCCGGAAGGAAGCAACCGCAGCAGACGACTCATGTGCCGAGGTGTGGCTGCTTGGGTTGCCACCCAATCTAATACTTTCAATGGCTTAGCCTTCTTTTTATTCTTTTGATACATCGATTGCTACAATCTTTCAAAAAATTATTTTTGCAAACTCAACTTTCCATATTAATACCAGTTTCATTAATTAGGTGATCTACTTTATACGTAGGAAAAACAGTCAAATACAAGGCATTTATTTTAATAACTAGTGTTCTAATTATTAAATAAATAACACAGTAGTTGGTTGTTTTAACCAGTAAAAATGATCACATAGTTAGTGAGATTGGTATAATTATTTTATTTGATAATTAACATTTACTTATCAATTGGTTATTGATTTTTTATCATGTTTATTGCGGTGATTTTTTGTTTTTTGGTGATATATGATTAAAAATAGCACGCTGGTCTGCGTTGTTCCTTTCTTTTTTTTATGTTAAAAATGTTTTTTATTTTATATTTGTGCTAAATATATGTTGTTTTATTGTTAATTCTTAGCGCAGTTAAAGGGAAAGTAGTCGTATATGAACAGTAAAGGATTTACTTTAATTGAATTAATGATTGTCGTTGCAATTATTGGTATTTTGTCTGCTATCGCTTTACCTTCTTATCAGTCCTATTTGCAAGACGGTCGACGTGCCGAAGTGCAACACTTTGCTTTGCAACAAGTCTCCATTTTAGAAAGACAATATACGCGCTTAGGCGGCTACCCCGCGGCATTTGTACCTCCTGTTAATAATTCAACGCCATATTATAGTTTTAGTTATACCCCTATGGTAGGTGCTGTTGGTAATAATTCTACTTCGTTTGTTTTTTCTTTTGCTCCCAAATCGGGTAGTGCCCAAGCAGGCGATAAATGCGCAACAATGTCAATTAATGAACAAGGTACTACGGCAAGCACATCGGCTTTAACCGATTGTTGGAATTAACATAAGCCTTGGGGCTTTTTTTTTGAATAATTAATGACAGCGCTGTCCTTTGCTGTGCGAAAAGTTAAAGCAACTTATGCGGAGTCATCACAATGTTAAATAAACTTAAGGAATGTGAATGAAAACCCCTCAATGTTCTATAAAAAAAATGTGCGGCGTTACTCTCATTGAATTGTTATATGTGGTGGCGATACTTGGTATTTTAGCGTCGGTGGCAATACCTTCTTTTTCACAGCAAATGAAGCGTGATCGTTTAGTATCAAATGCTAATCAACTGCATAGTATTTTTAAGTTTGCGCGCAGCGAAGCCGCTAAGCGAGACAGTGCAGTATTGTTAAATGAAACGGCTGGCGATTGGCAAGTAAGACTTGCGGGTAATACATTGCAAACGTTTTCGCCAACACATAGCTCTATTTCAGTAACGGGTTTGGCTGACTTACAAATTACAGGCTCAGGCGAAACAACACAAAGTAACTATTTAATTAACGATGGTGACTCAGCAACAACCGATTATTGCTTAAGAGTGCTTCCTAGCGGCCAAAGCTTTTTAATTAATACCAATGCTTGTTAATGAGTGATGATCGCTATGACCTCTCAATGTAAAAAAATGAAAACTATTCAACTGCCTCAACAGCATAAAAATGCGCAGGGCTTCACTTTAGTGGAAGTACTTATTGCGATGGCGCTATCAACTATTGCTTTACTCGGGTTAGCGGCGGCTCAACTTAAGTCGCTGCAATATGCCACTAACAGTTTTAATTATACGGTGTCGCTTATTCAAGCAAATAATGCGGTGGAACGCACTTGGGTAAATTTATGTAATTTACAATCAGGATCGACTACCTATGATGCGGCTTATTTCAACGTAATTAGACCGCAAGTTAATAATTACACTATGGTGTTAGAGCCTTTACCAGGGGCTGCTTTTACCAGTAATTTAAATATAACGGTAAGTTGGACAGATAATCGTTTAACTGATGTGGCAGCAGCAAACGTTAACCAAAACCAAGCCGTAATTGAGGCTGTTTTTCCTAATATTTGTTAATAATGGAAGACACGTTTCAAGTAATGGATAGGGATATGACAATCAATTATCACTTTAATTATAACCCCAACAAAGTGCTGTTAACGTGTAAGCAAGCGAAAGGCTTTACCTTAGTTGAGTTAATGATCGCGCTGGCGATCAGTAGTTTTTTACTCTTAGGAATTGTGAGTACGTATTCGTCTATTCAAGGCACTATTCAGGCGAGCCAAGAATTAGAAAACTCGCAAGAGGTTATTCGCTATAGCGCGAAAGTGTTTACTCGCAGTTTAAAACAATCTAACTCAGCAACGGTTATAAATGCAGGAAGGGGAATTACGGTAACGCTACCTGCCAATTCAAGCTCGTGTTTAGGCACTAAACCTGCGGCTAACTTTAGTGAAACGTATAGTTTTGTTGCGCCAAATTTGTTGTGTAGTTTAAACGGCGCACCAGCGGTGACTTTGTTAACGGGAATGAGTGACTTACAGTTTATTGCGGTAGGAGTCGATTTAATAACGGTAAGGGTATCGCCATTAGTATTAAGTCAAAACTTTGTAAATGGCAGTATTGATATTGATATTGCCCTTACTTCTCGAATTTTAAGTAACGCATTGTTGTAGGCGTTTTTTGTTAAACATTAGGAGCTTTAAGGCTGACTACGGCTTTGAGTGTGAATCGTTATATTTTAACGGACTAAATACAGGCATTAACGATGAAAAAACCAATTGAAATTTTGAATAGCGTTACCTATTTTAAAAAGTGTTTTAGCAAAAAGCAGCAAGGTTTTACGCTGGTTACGGTATTAATTTTAAGCAGTTTAGCCAGTGTCTTAGTATTAAGTTCGTTAAAAGACAATGTAAATCAAGAACGTTTAAGCGGTAATTATCAAAAAAAAATTAATGCGCGCCTAATTAGTGAACGCGGTGTTTTTGACGCCATAACAGCGGCTCAAAATGCATTAATCGCAAACCCGAATAGCACCTTAAATGATTTATTAGCGCCAATGGCGGTTAACGGTGGCAGTGGCAATTTAACTAATACACGCTATGCAGTAACTACCGCTATTGACTCAACCATTGGCGAGTTAATCCTTTCAAGTACAGGCAGTCGTTTTGAAGGGCTGGAAAAGCTTAAAGCACGAATAAAGTTTACGCCAGGGGGCGGCGCTTCTCCTTTTGCCGATGCGGTAGTTGGCTGTGAAGGTGTGAATTTAGGCGGCAGTGGGCAAGTTGACAGTTATAACTCTAACCATGCACCTTACGATAGAAATAATCCTGGTAGCGAAGGGGATGTGTCAACCATAGATAAAAGTGGTGCGAATGTGATTTTAGGAGGAAATAGCCCTATTTTAGGTAATGTTTCTTCAACGGGGGAAATTAATACCAAAAGCTCAGACGTAAAAGGGAATTTACATGCCAATGGTAATATTATTATTGGTTCAGGTTCGGGCAATGGTTATGTTCAAGGGATTGATCATGGTCGCCGAGTAAATTTACGCGTTAGTGGCAATATTTTAACTCGAGGGAATTATTATCAGAATGGTGGGCGAATTGGTGGCCATGTGAGAGCTAATGGTGATGCTAGTATGCGCTGGTCAAATTATATTTTAAATATTGCTAACAATGGTGAAGACATTCTTTATGGCGGCAATGACGACTTTAAAGATACCACCAATAATGCTTTTTATAGCGAGGCTAAGTACAATATTTTTCCAAACGTTATTAAAGTTAAAGACTCTGATGCAACCGCACCGAACTACTCGCCAACGGACCCAGAAACTAATTGTGATCACTTAGGTATTAATGCAGTAACCAACACCGTTGACGACGGCACTAATAATTTAACCGCATTTAACTCTCAAGGTAGCGGTGTTCAATACACCATTACGCCGAATAGCTTGTCAGTAACCAATGGCTCTGTGCTTTTTAATAAGGTTAATGCTGATGTATTAGGTGAAAACCCAACTAAAGTATTAAAGCTTTCTTCGTTTAATTTAAAAGGCAGCGACACCGCTATTATTAAAGGTGGCAATGTTACGATGTTTATTGAAGATGACTTTAAAATGGCAGGGGCGACTAAAATAACCATCGCGGCAGGTAGTAGTTTAACGCTTATTATGAAAGGTCGGCTGTTACTTGGTGCGGGGGCAGATATTATTGCGCTGCAACATGGTTTGGTTAACCCGCAAGATCCTAAGTCATTACCTGCGATGAGTGTTTATTCATCGTATAGTGGTTTAGGCATTAGCCTTAGTGGTGACTTTGAAATGTACGCGCAAATATATGCACCATTGTCTGATGTAAAAATCGCTGGTAGCGGTACGCTCTATGGTGCTGTGCGAGGAAAAACAATTACAGTCACTGGCGGCGCGGGCATACATTACGACGCAGCCTTAGGCAAAGGTAATAGAGGGGGTGCCGCAAGCAGCGCTGCTAAAATTGAGTTTGTTGGCTTTGAGTATTAGCGCTTAAATAGATTAACTAACACAGTAAAACTGATTATATAAAAAAGGTTAAGCAAAAAATCGCATTTTAAAATGGCAAGTGCTAACGTTATCTCTATAAATAAATTTTACTCATTAATTCGCTTCTTATTGTTTCGTTGGCGGGTTAATTAATAATAACAATAGAGTTTATCGTGAATATACCTGCTATCCCTAATAACCACGCATTGGCAATGCTACTTATTACTGTTATTGCCTTGTATTTCTTTCGTCGCGACGACATTCCATTAGAAACCTCATCTTTAGCTGTATTAGTTGTATTATGTTTAGTGTTTACTGTATTTCCGTTTGAAATAAATGGTCAGCATTTAGAACCCTCATCACTATTTTTTGGTTTTGGCCACGAAGCATTAGTTACCGTATGCGCATTAATGATTATTGGTCATGCGCTAGTACGCACTGGCGCACTTGTTCCTGTAGGGCGAAGTTTGGCCAAACTCTGGAAAATTAGCCCAGCTTTATCCTTATTATTAACACTCATTATTGCAGGCGCATTAAGTGCTTTTGTCAATAACACCCCTATTGTTGTGCTGTTATTACCTATTTTAACTAATGTTGCGTTACGAACAAAAACAGATACTTCACCGATGTTATTACCTATGGGCTTGGCAACTTTGGTGGGCGGAATGACAACCACTATTGGCACATCCACTAATTTATTAGTTGTTAGTGTTGCCAGTGATATGGGTTTACCACGCATTGGTATGTTTGACTTTAGTTTGCCTGCTGTCATTGCGGCGGTTGTGGCTATTGCTTATCTTTGGATTATAGCACCGAAGCTTTTACCTAAACGCTCTCCCTCATTACCTGACACCTCACCTCGGCTGTTTAGTGCCTATTTAAATATCAATGAAGACAGCATGGCTAATGGCATGACGGTGGCTGAAATATTGAAAAAAACAGACGACCAAATGAGCATTCAGTCAATTCAACGCAGCCCTGAATATCGAAATATAGTCCCATTTCCAGATACAATTATTAAAGAAGGGGATCGCTTGCATGTTAAAGACTACCCCGACCAATTAAAAGAGTTTGAATCAGTCATTCAGGCAACATTGTTCTCTGGCAAGCATAAAGTTGACGACGACAACCCTCTTAACGCTGACAAGCAAATATTAGCTGAAATAGTAGTAATACAAGCTTCAGGGTTAGTCGGTAAAACGCTAAAAGAAGTCCGATTTTCTAAACGTTATGGCATTTCTGTTGTTGCTTTACATCGAGAAGGTAAAGCTATGGATATTGGCCGAAAAAGCCTAGGTCATATCACTATTCTTACTGGCGATGTTCTGCTTGTTCAAGGTGAAAGTGAGCAAATAAAAGAACTTAAGGAAAGCCGTGGTTTTTTAATTATTGATGGTGCCGCAGAATTACCACAATCAAAAAAAGCGCCTATTGCATTAAGCATTTTATTTGTAGTGGTATTATTAGCGGCATTAAACATACTGCCTATTGCTATTAGCTCCATGTGTGGCATTTTAATATTACTCGCCACTAAATGTTTAGACTGGCGAGATATTTCATCAGCATTGAGCAGCCAAGTCGTTTTAATTGTAGTCGCCTCTTTAGCACTTGGCTCCGCAATGATGCAAACAGGTGGGGCAGAGTATATTGCACAGCTGTTTGTTGCCTTAGCCTTTGACTTGCCACCAGCAGGCATTTTATCGGCATTAATGTTATTGCTAGCGGTATTAACTAATATTGTCTCTAACAATGCAGCGGCTGTAATAGGAACGCCAATTGCCATATCCGTTGCTACGCAATTAAATGTACCTGTAGAGCCTTTTATTTTAGCTGTACTTTTTGGTGCTAACTTAAGTTATGCCACGCCAATGGCCTATAAAACCAATATATTAGTGATGAATGCGGGGGGCTATCAGTTTTCAGACTTTATAAGAGTTGGTTTACCGCTAATATTATTAATGTGGGTAACACTCTCATTTTTACTGAGTTGGTTATATTTGTAAAAAATTGGCAGCAAACCGTAGGCGCTTATTGTTATAATTGGATTACATTACTGAATTACACTTTATTAAGGCGCTTGCGCTAATGCCATTTTCAATATTTAACCTGTGTGAACCACTATTAAAAGCAGTTAACGAACTAGGTTATACTGAGCCAACCGCTATTCAAACAAAAGCGATCCCTGCGGTATTAGCAGGCAAAGACATTATCGCCGCAGCGCAAACAGGCACAGGCAAAACAGCCAGCTTTGCTTTACCTATTTTGCATAAATTTAGCCCTGATTTTCTGGGTAAAGAACGTACTTTAAGAGGAAAGCGTATTCGTGCGCTTATTCTTACACCAACGCGTGAATTAGCGGTTCAGGTGCAAGAAAATGTTGCCGCTTATAGCCAATACTTAGATCTTAGCTCAATGGCAATGTATGGCGGCGTTGATATGGACGCGCAAAAACAACGTTTGATCTGGGGCGTAGACATTGTTGTGGCTACACCAGGGCGCTTACTCGATATGGCACACCAGCGGGCACTGCACTTTGACGAACTTGAAGTGCTAGTGCTTGACGAAGCTGACCGCATGTTAGACATGGGCTTTATCGACGACATTAATAAAATAATCGAACGCTTACCCAGCGAGCGTCAAAACTTATTATTTTCCGCCACTATTTCAGACAATGTACGCGCATTAGCCAAACGGGCATTAAATAACAATGCGCAAGAGCTTAATATTGCCTCTGAAGGTGCTACTACTAATAAAATAGATCAATGGCTCGTGACTGTTGATAAAACCAATAAGTCGGCACTATTAAGTTATTTAATTAAAGAGCAGCAATGGCAACAAGCGCTGATATTTATTGAAACTAAGCATGGAGCGGCCAAGCTAGTGTCGCAGCTAGAAAAAAGAGGCATTCGTGCCGAATCTATACATAGTGGCAGAACTCAAGCGGTGCGCGAGCAAATATTAGCGGGCTTTAAAGCAGGTAATATTCAATTTTTAGTAGCAACAGCCATTGCCGCGCGTGGTATTGATATTGATAATTTATCTCGTGTAGTTAATTATGATTTACCTGATCAAGCTGATGACTATATACATCGTATTGGTCGAACAGGGCGAGCGGGTGCAAGTGGCGAAGCCATTTCATTTGTTGCCAAAGACAACTTTAGAAACCTTTGCGCCATTGAAAGTCGCTTAGGGCATGTTATTGTTCGCAAAGAATTTGAACAATTTCCGGTTAAAAAAGTTGTGCCTATTTCTATTTTAAATTACGTGCCTAAGCATAAGCGCTAAGTACATAAACATTTTTTACTTCAGTTTAAGGACTATTAATGAACCCTGTAATTGCTATTTTAAAAGAACATAACGTTAGCGATGAAAAAATAAAGGAAGTTTTTCAAGCATTAACAGACAACCCTATTATGGCAATGTCTGTTGTACAGCAGTTAGGCATACCACCAGAAAAATTAAACGCATTAATGATGTTATTAATGCAAAACCCTGACTTAATTAAAGAAGCGGTTGACGAGTTGGGCCTAGACTTTGCTAAAGTAGAGCAAGCGAAAAAGAACTTACAGCAGTAATACGCTTTAAATAAGGGCTAGCAATTAACCCCTTATTATTACGAATAGTGAAGCGGCCACTATCAGCCGCTTGCACTCTTATCCTATCCCCAGTATCCTACGCGGCTTTTTAGCACTTACGGGTTATATTAATGATTGGCTTTGATTACGGCACTTCAAATTGTGCGGTTGGTTTAATGAAAAACAACCAGCCTGAAATATTAACATTAGGTGACCATGGCCGTTTTATTCCCTCTACATTATATGCGCCTAGCCGAGACATTATTGCGCACTGGTTATATCAACGCTTAACTGATGACGAAAAAGCCGTATTTCAGCAACAAAGAAAATTACCGCTACAAAAAGGCCAAAATGTTGCGCGAGAACTAACTCTCGATGGTATTTCAACTGAACTTGCTTTTGGTGAAGCGGCATTACAGCAATATTTAGATGATCCCGATGAAGGTTATTATATTAAATCACCGAAGTCTTTTTTAGGAGCGAGTGGTTTATTACCTGCACAAATCGCACTATTTGAAGATATTGTTGCCGCTAAAATGAGCAACATTAAAATGTTAGCCGAACAGAGCGAGCAACGCGAAATTACCCAAGCAGTTATTGGCAGGCCGATTAATTTTCAGGGCTTAAAAGGTGAAGAAAGCAATCGCCAAGCCATTGCTGTTCTTACAAATGCCGCGAAGCGTATTGGCTATAAATCGGTTGAGTTTCAATATGAACCTGTTGCGGCAGGGTTTGAATATGAAGCATCGTTAACACAAACGCAAAAGGTACTTGTAGTAGATATTGGCGGTGGCACAACCGATTGCTCAATGTTATTGATGGGGCCTGAATTTATAGAAAGTATTGACCGAACTCAGCAATTATTATCGCATAGCGGTGTAAGGGTAGGCGGTAACGATTTTGATATTCAACTTGCGTTTAAAGGCATTATGCCAAGTTTAGGCATGAACGGCTTGCTAAAAACAGGTAAACCCATGCCTGTTAATAGTTTTAGCCAAGCGGTAGCGATTAACAATGTGAATGAGCAAACCGAATTTTATCGTCAAAGTAACCGACTACACTTAGAGCAGTTACAACGAGATGCCGCTGAACCTGAAGTGTTTTCTCGCCTGTTAAAAGTATATGATCATAAACTAAGCTATCGCCTCGTTAATGGCGCAGAACAAGCTAAAATAGGATTAACTAATAACGATTCTGAGCAGGTTAGCTTGACCGACTTAGCAGATAATTTGTCGGTTGATTTATCGCGTGAATTAATGCTTGAAGCGAGTACTAACCAGCTTACACAAATAGCAAATATGATGAACGAGGCAGTCGCTCAAGCGGGCTGTCAGCCAGATGTGATTTTTGTCACGGGTGGTACGGCAAAGTCGCCAGTATTAAACCAGTTTTTGTCGGCACAAATGCCTAATATTCCACTTATTGTTGGCGATCATTTTGGTAGTGTAACTGTTGGTTTAGCACGCTGGGCAAAACGAATATTTTCATAGTTTTAGCACCGCATGAATAAAGGTAATACAAGGCAGTATATGAACAATAAAATTTCAGCAGAAACCCAAGAGCAAGCAATGAAAGTTGCAAAAGGTACGCAGAAGAAAGGGCAAACCAAAGAACAAACAAAGCTAATTGCGCAGGGTATTGAAAAAGGGATCGTTGAATATAAAAAGCAGCAGAGTAAAAAATTACGTGAAAGAGATAAACAACGTAAAAAACAAGTAAAAAATAAACAAGACACACCTGTAGATAGGGTAGCAACAGAATCGAAAAATAGTTTTATTAGCGCGGCAACTCAACAGTTACCTTGGTATTTGCTAGCGTTAAGTTGGTTAGGTTTTTTAATTTATATCAACTATTTTAATTAGAGCTAAAATTTAGGAAGTACAATGTCAAAATTCTTTTTTAAAGGCACGCCTGAGGTAATGGGCAAATATGGCAAGAATGGTTATCAGCCTAATAATAAGGTGAAGTTAGGCACGAAAGCGAACCCATTGTCGTTAGTGGTAACTACACCAGAACGCCAACAAGCGATAGAAAAAATAGTAGCAGAGCATGAGTTTATTGCTACTATTGAGCTTGATGCAGGCGCAGAAGAAAACATTGAAGCGCTTGAGTTTGTGCTAAACATTCCCAAAACACAACGCTTTGACAAAGTGCCAGAACGTAATGAGCCTTGTTTATGTGGTAGTGGTAAAAAATATAAAAAATGCTGTGGTTAGGGTCTGTTGAACTTTGCTGATTATTTTTGCAGCAGTTTATTCGCCTTTTCTACAAGGCAGAGCATTTGTTTCGTAGTTATTCTACTTTAAAATGCGATAACGTAGTAGAAATGGCTAATAAACGCTGTCCTACGGATCCGTTTAAATGCGTCTTGCACGTCGTTGCGATGAATTGACATGGAATAACCATGCGACATTCTTCGCGCCTTGTGCAAAACGCATTTAATTCGAACAAAATTTAAACATGAAAGATCAACAGACCCTAATATATAAATCTTAGATGAAACTTGGAACGCACCTTTTATATACATCTAAAAAATACCTTGGTATTGAACAACAAACTATTCAATAGTTGATAACAAATAATAAGTAAGGAACACCCAATGTCAGATCAATTTATTAAGTCAAAAGCCGCTATTGCTTGGGGGCCTAAACAGCCACTTTCGGTTG
The DNA here is from genome assembly GCA_049613795.1 of Thalassotalea sp. Classification (GTDB taxonomy): domain Bacteria; phylum Pseudomonadota; class Gammaproteobacteria; order Enterobacterales; family Alteromonadaceae; genus Thalassotalea_B. The sequence goes on from JBMZCX010000020.1 coordinate 36,433, forward strand.
AAGAAGTCGATGTAATGTTACCAAGAAAAGGAGAGGTATTAGTTAAAGTGATCGCTTCTGGCGTATGCCATACCGATGCATTTACCTTGTCGGGCGAAGATCCTGAAGGTATTTTTCCTGTAATTTTAGGCCATGAAGGTGGTGGCATTGTTGAACAAGTAGGTGAAGGTGTTACCAGCGTAAAAGTGGGCGACCATGTTATTCCACTTTACACGCCAGAATGTGGCGAGTGTAAGTTTTGTTTGTCAGGTAAAACTAACCTTTGTCAGCAAATTCGTGAAACTCAAGGTAAAGGGGTAATGCCTGATGGCACCACCCGTTTTTATAAAGATGGCCAACCTATTTATCATTATATGGGGTGTTCAACATTTTCTGAGTACACAGTATTACCTGAAATTTCATTAGCAAAAGTTAATAAAGAAGCGCCATTAGAAGAAGTTTGTTTATTAGGTTGTGGTGTTACTACGGGTATGGGCGCGGTAATGAATACTGCTAAAGTAGAAACCGGCGATACTGTTGCTGTTTTTGGTTTAGGTGGTATTGGGCTTTCTGCTGTTATTGGCGCTGCTATGGCTAAGGCAAGTCGCATTATTGCAATTGATATTAACGAAAGTAAGTTTGAATTAGCGAAAAAGCTAGGCGCAACAGACTGTATTAATCCTAAAAATTACGACAAGCCTATTCAAGACGTTATTGTTGAGTTAACGGATGGTGGTGTTGATTATTCGTTTGAGTGTGTTGGTAATGTTAATTTAATGCGCTCTGCATTAGAGTGTTGCCATAAAGGCTGGGGTGAGTCTGTAATTATTGGTGTAGCAGGGGCAGGACAAGAAATTTCAACACGTCCATTTCAACTCGTTACTGGACGAGTATGGCGTGGTACTGCCTTTGGTGGTGTTAAAGGTCGTACAGAGCTGCCTGATTACGTTGAGCGTTATTTAGCTGGTGAATTTAAACTAAGTGACTTTATTACCCATACCATGAGCCTTGAAAATATTAACGAATCGTTTGAATTGATGCATAAAGGCGAAAGTATTCGTAGTGTTATTCATTTTGATAAATAAATATAATTGAGTAATTAAACATGACTCTTGAAAAAATAAGCGAGAATAACTGCTTTGGTGGTAAGCATCAGCAGTTTAGCCATGTGTCTTCAACGTTAAACTGTAGCATGCGCTTTGCTATTTACTTGCCGCCGCAAGCTGAGCAAAAAATTAAAGTACCTGTGCTTTATTGGTTGTCAGGTTTAACCTGTAGTGATGAAAATTTTATGCAAAAAGCGGGCGCGATGCGTGTTGCCGCTGAATTAGGTATTGCGATTGTTGCTCCTGATACTAGCCCAAGAGGTAACAATGTTGCTGATGACGATGGTTACGATTTAGGGCAGGGAGCGGGCTTTTATGTTAATTCTACGCAAGCTCCTTGGAAAGCGCATTATCAGATGTATGACTATGTGGTAAATGAACTTCCTGCGCTGATAGAGTCAATATTTTCTGTTTCTCAAAAGCGTGCGATTTCAGGGCACTCAATGGGCGGACATGGCGCATTAACTATTGCGATGAAAAACCCACAACGTTACCAATCAGTATCGGCGTTTAGCCCTATTTGTAATCCGATTAACTGTCCGTGGGGTATTAAAGCATTCACTCAGTATTTAGGGAGTGATCAGTCAACATGGCGTGATTATGATGCAAGTGAGTTGATGGCG
>JBMZCX010000021.1:0-37453 GCA_049613795.1 Thalassotalea sp.
TTTGATTAATTGTGAATGATTGCTAGGATGAAGATAACAACATAAAGCTAATAATGAATCAGGAATAAGATAATGAAATATATAAAAATAAAAAGAGTGAAATACGTATTATTTTTCATTTTAGCTTCTGTTAATCATGGTACTCAGGCGTCTACCACTGACAATAAAAATGTCTCAGAAAATATTACAGTGCTTCATGCAGGACAACTGCTAGCAATACCCGGTAAAAAACCACTGTCTAAACAAACGTTAGTTATAAAAGGTGGGAAGTTAACGCAAGTGCTTTCAGGTTTCATTAATGCTAGTGATATTGCTAAAAATGCAAAGGTTATTGATCTATCTTCAAGTTTTGTAATGCCTGGTTTAATGGATATGCATGTACACTTGCAAGGAGAGCTCGGTCCTAAAAATGACAGTGAAGCCTTAAAAATGTCGTCTCAGCTCATGCAAATGCGATCGCACATGTTTGCTATGCGTACGTTAAATGCAGGTTTTACCACTGTACGTGATGTGGGCTCTAGTCCACAAGAAATGTATGCGCTGCGCGATGCGATTAATAATGGTTGGGTACAAGGACCTACCATTATTGCAGCTGGCGGCGTTGGCATAACAGGTGGTCATGCCGATGTTAGCGGAGTTAGTCCTGAATTAATGGCATTTCATGACGAGAGCAATAAAACGGTTTGTAATGGGCCATTTGACTGCCGTCGCGCGGCACGTCATTCAATAAAGTATGGTGCTGACCTTATAAAAATAACTTCAACAGGTGGCGTACTAACAGATCGCGCTACAGGGACTGGACAACAAATGGAAATGGATGAATTAAAAGAAGTTGTTTTAGCCGCTAAGCGTATGGGTAAAAAAGTAGCTAGCCATGCACATCAAGAAGATGGTATTTTAGCCGCTTTAGAGGCGGGTGTTGCAAGTATTGAACATGGTACTTATGCGGGGCAAAAGTCGTATAAACTCTTTAAACAAACTGGCGCTTATTTAGTGCCAACATTACTTGCGGGTGAAACGGTATTGCAACTGGCTAAAAATACCAATGTACTGTCAGCCTCGCAAAAAAAGAAAGCGATTAAAGTCGGTACTGACATGAAAGGTAACTTTGCTAAAGCGTATAAAGCAGGCGTTAATATTGCTTTTGGTACCGACAGTGGCGTATCTAAGCATGGAATTAATGCTCAAGAAGCAGTTTTAATGCGTAAAGCAGGGATGTCACCTATGGATATTATTAAATCTGCTACAGTTAATGCTGCAGATCTTATTAATAAAAGTGAGAGTTTAGGCACGCTAGAAGTTGGTAAAATGGCTGATGTTATTGCAACTAATGCAAGTCCATTAAACAATATAGAAGAGTTACTAGATGTTGATTTTGTAATGAAATCAGGGGTAGTGATTAAAAAAGATTAAGGAATTGATAAAATTATAGCATAAGAGTGTATTGAGCTTTTTAGATTCTACTTTCGCCTACTGTAAGTAGTTTTAAAAACAACGATGAAAATGAAGGGAATTTTTTTGATTAAGTTATTTACTCGTCATGCTGAACAAGTATTATCTCGTTGCTCTAAAGATCGGTTATTAGCACTTGATGTTTTAAGGGGGATAACTATTACTGCAATGGTTTTAGTTAATAACCCTGGAAGTTGGTCGCATATTTACACCCCTTTAAAACATGCGCAGTGGCATGGGCTAACACCAACCGATTTAATTTTTCCTTTTTTTGTTTTTATGATGGGCCTATCAATAGGCATTGTAATAAAACGGGCTAAATTACTGCCTTGTCAGCATAAAAATGTATGGGGGCGAACTATTAAGCTGTTCGGCCTTGGCTTGTTTTTATTTCTTTTTTACATCAATTTTCAATCGGCAGAATTTAGCTGGTTGGAAGATAGATTATATAAAATAAGAGTTTTTGGGGTACTTCAACGATTAGCCATTGTTTATATAATTACTTATTACCTTACTTTTTATTTAAGCCTAAAAGCACAAAAAAACATTTTAATTAGCCTATTAATTAGTTACTGGGGGCTAAATGCATTTGTTCCTTACCAAGATAATTTCGGTAACACTTACGTAGGTGAATTATTATTTGGCAATAGCTTAGTTGCTTGGCTTGACGACTTTATTGTTGGCAGTCAGCATTTGTATTATCAAAGTGCTCAGCCATTTGCGTTTGATCCTGAAGGCCTTTTAAGTACAGTACCTGCTATTGCGTCAGCCATTACTGGCGTACTTGCTGCAAATACTTTAAATAACAAATTATTAGCAACGTTAGATAAAGTAAAATCACTTGCCATGTATGGCACACTTATGTTGTTTGTTGGTTATTTAGTTAGTATTGCAGTGCCGATAAATAAACAGCTGTGGACTTCTTCATTTGTGTTGGTTACCTCTGGCTGGGCGTGTGCAATGCTTGCGGGCTTAATATGGCTACTTGACATAAAAGGTTATAAAAAGTGGAGTGCGCCATTTGTTGTTTTTGGCGTAAATGCGATTGGGTTTTTTGTTTTATCTGGCATATTTGCACGTATATTATTGATGATACCTGTAGGCGAAAGTTCCCTTAAAGGCTTCCTCTATAAACACTATTTTAGCGACATATTTTCACCTACTTTTGGCTCGCTGGCTTTCGCTTTATGTTTTTGTGGTATTTGCTACCTCATTTTTTATAAGCTGTATCAAAAACAAATTATCTTTAAAGTGTGATATTTCATAAGGTATAGACGATAAAACTTAACGAATAAAGTCAATGTTTTTAATGTAAGCCCTAGTATGTAATAGATATCACCCCTTAAGAGGTATTGTATGAATTTTTTTAAATGTTTATTGCTTTTGTGCTTACTATCGTCTTGTGCAACTAAAGAAAACGAAAGTCGCTATCACGACATCAAACAACAAATGTTTGACTTGGTTTTTAATCGTGATAAAGCACCAACGGAAATTTCGGGCTTACAGCTAGTACTTATTAAAAACGGGAAAACTGTTTTTGAGCATGCGGAAGGGTTTTCATCTATTACGCCATCGGGCAATAAACTGCCATTAACGATAGATCATAAGGTGCGAATAGCTTCAATCTCAAAGTTTGTATTAACGTTGTCGTTAATGACCCTAGTTGATAATGATTTAGTCGTTTTGGATGAAGATATTTCTAACTATTTAGGGTTTACGTTACGAAACCCTCACTTTCCAAAAAGAAAAATCACCGTAAAACAAGTGTTAGCTCATGTTTCTTCTATCCGTGACAATGGGCAGTATTTCTTATCCTTTGGTGAAAATTATCAACAATTTTTTCTAACAAATAATAACGAAAACATTGATGACCATTTCTCTTTTTCAGAGAATCAAGGTCCTGGTGATTACTTTATGTATTCAAATTTAAATTTTGGTTTGATCGCAGGTGTTATTGAAAATGTTAGTGGCTTGAGGATGGATACTTTCGTTAAAGAAGTGCTATTTAAACCTCTCAATTTAAGTAGTAGCTTCAATGTCTGTGACTTATTTGAAAACGGCTACTTACAATTGGCTACACTTTATCGGAAAGGGCGAGGGGGAAATTTTTGGGATTCAAAAGGTGCTTGGGTTCCTCAAGTAGATGGCGAAAACGTTTCCTGCTTTTATGGTGGAGAAAAATATAATCGTTCAAAAAAACCTGACTTATCTATGCTTAAAAATTATCAGCTAGGTAGTAATCCTACCTTGTTTTCGCCGCAAGGCGGCTTAAGAGCGTCGGCCAAAGATCTTGCAGTATTAATGAAATTATTTGTTGGTAAGCATAATGAAAATATCATCTCTAAAAAATCATTAGCGCTTATGCTGAGCCCTGTTTGGCAGTACAATGAAACTCTCCAAAATGGCCATACGGGTGGAGAAAGTTCGTTAGATAACTTAGCGACCAAAAATATGAATACTGCTTATGGCTTGTCTACCCATATAATTGATTTAAAACTTTGGGGGTTAACAAAAAAGAGCCAGAAGTATTATGGTCATTTAGGCTCTGCTTATGGCTTACTTGGGCAGTTTTGGTTCGACCCAATTACAGGTGATGGTTTTATTGCATTAATTACGGGGGTGGGAGACGATCCTGCTAAACCTTTAAGTAAAACGCCGCTTGACGCAATTGAAGAAAAAGTGCTGATAATGAGTTTAAATGCACTTAATCATTTATAAGAGGCTATAAATATTGGTAGTGACAGGATATGCCATAGTGTCACTATCACTCATGGAATAAACACAATGATCCTCCCCGAAGGGCTCATTACTATATTTTTCTACTCACAATCAAATAAAAAACGTAATTAAAATGGCATAAAACGCTTATAACCAGCTAGGAATAATATCTTGCTCAATAAGCTCTTCATAACTTGGTCGAGCTCTAATTACAGAGAATTCAGACTCTTTTACCATTATTTCTGGTGCAGCTAATCGAGTGTTATAGTTTGATGACATTACACTGCCGTATGCGCCGCAACTTAATATTCCGACTAAATCACCTGCTTGTGTTGTTTGTAATTGTCTATTCTTGGTAAACGTATCGCCTGTTTCGCACACTGGGCCAACAACATCATAAAATGAGGTGTCATTAGTGGTGTTATTTATTGCTTTTATTTGATGGTAGGCGTCATACATGCTTGGTCTAATTAAGTCATTCATACCGGCATCAATAATTAAAAATTGACGTTCTTCGCCTTTTTTTACATACACTACACTTGATACAAGCACGCCGGAGTTACCAACAATTGATCTACCCGGTTCTACAATTATTTTACAGTTTAAGTGGCTAAGAAGTTCATGAACTAAATCGGCGTAATTGGCTTTGTTTGGCGGTGTTTCATCTTCTTCGTAATTTATACCTAAGCCACCACCAACATCAATGACTGAAATGTCGTGTCCATCATTCCTTAGTAATGTCACAAACTCCGCTATTTTGCTAAATGCTTGTTCAAATGGAAGTAAATCTGTTAATTGAGAACCAATATGAACATCTACTCCTTGAACATTAATGCCAGTTAATGATGCCGCAAAGCGGTATACTTCTTTTGCTTTTGCTATAGGGATACCAAATTTGTTTTCTGATTTACCTGTTGTTATTTTTGCATGTGTATTCGCACAAACATTTGGATTTACACGTATAGATATGGCAGCTACTTTATTTAGTGCTGTTGCTAGTTGACTAATTAATTGTAATTCAGGTTCAGACTCCACGTTGAACTGGAGAATATTATTATGCAACGCAAATATTATTTCATTACGGGTTTTAGCAACACCAGAAAATACAATTTTATTTGCTGGTATACCTGCTTTCAATGCGCGTCTTATCTCACCTTCTGATACTACGTCAGCCCCAGCCCCTAAATTTGCAAGTAATGTTAAAATTGCTTGGTTAGAGTTTGCTTTTACTGCATAACATATTAAAGTGTCTTGCTGGCTAAAAGCTTGTTGATACTCCAGATAACTTTCTTTAATAGCAGAGTAAGAATAACAATAGAAAGGCGTTGGTATTTCCTTTGCAATAGCTGAAATTGATACACTTTCTATGTGCATTGTATTTTCTTTATAAGCGATATGAGGTTGCATTTTCATTACTAAATAATTACTATTTAAATTGTGATTGGGAATAATATATTTTTATTTGTGCTTTCGTTCAAGTCTTATTCGTTTTTGAAAGCCTATTTTACTGTCTATTTTGCTATCTATTTTAGGTATGAACGGGTTTGTTTAGTGCTATACCTCGTAAAATTAAGGAATTTTTATGATTTTAACGATCAGAAATGTGTCACTTATATCAACATTATTATTTTTAGTTTCTTGTTCTTCGTTAGTACAACAAGAAACTAACGTCGCTAATGCAACTAAAAAAGCAAGTGAAGCCAGTCAGCTAAATATTATTCAGCGTCCAATTATTTATAATGATAAAAGGGAAGAATTGTCTCTTGAGTATTTGAGTACGCGATACAATATGAAAATGGAAAAGGCTAAGATAACACCCAAAATGGTTGTGGTTCACTGGACCGCTATACCTAGCTTACAAGGTTCCTTTAATGCATTTAATGAACCTATGCTGCCAAGTTTTAGAGATAAAATAAGCAGTGCTAGCCAATTAAATGTATCGGCACATTATTTAGTTGATCGCGATGGCACTATTTATCAACTGCTACCTAATACGACTTTTGCACGGCATGTTATTGGTTTAAATCATAGCGCCATTGGCATAGAGAATGTTGGCAACGGTAGCTCTTTACCATTAACTACTGAGCAATTAGCAGCAAATGTCGCACTAATCAAACATTTGAGTGAAGAATACCCAATTGAATATGTTATTGGTCACTACGAATATCGTCACTTTGCTAATCATCCTTTATGGAAAGAAGTTAACCCAAATTATTTGACTGTTAAAACAGATCCAGGTGAGAAATTTATTCGCGAAATACGTTTGTCGTTAAGTGAATTAACGCTTAAAGATGTGCCTGAGCTTGCTAAATAATATCGTATGAGCTTAGCCATCACATTAATAATGTGATGGCTAACACTTTCTGAAATAAGAGGGGACGATCAGTTTTTTTCTAATAATGAAAAGGTGTAATTTACCATTTCTATTTGTTTAGACAAGTGGTCTGTACCAAAGCCATCGGTAACGCGCTCAGCTTCAATATTGATATAACGATAACCTTTCATTTCTGAATAAACAGACAAAGAACCATCGTCTTCTTCGGGATCAATTGAGACATTAGGGTTTTGTAATACCGCATTCCAACCTTTTGCTTTCATGTCAGAAAAATCATTTTTGTTGGTCACAAAATACAAATCGTCTTCATCATCTTTACCACTTGAAGTGTCAATTAAATACTGGGCACCAGAAGCTAACTTTGATTGATAACGAACAATAGAAACATTCCCTATACCATTATGGCCGTCGCCATCAAAGCCGTTGCTATTATTATGCATTGCAACAATCGTTGTTGGTGGCTTTTTACCGCTGAGTGCTGCTAATACAAATAGGCTTAATTGTTCAGCACGTTTTTCTGCTTTATTTATTAATGACAAGTTTTTACGGTGTCTTGAATTTAACTTGTTAAGACTTGCGAGCCTGCCACGTTTTGTAAACATCCTATTTGGATCAATGCTAACTTTGTTATTATCTATATCAAAGGTTACTAGGCGTTTACCTTGCTGCCTAAGCACAACAAAAACCCCCCCTTTATCATTAATTTGTTTAGCAACATATTTATTAGCAACAAACTCAGTTTCATGAGGTGCAAAAAACGCCCAATCACTAGACGAATCATTATTACCAACCACTTCTAAATAAATATTAGGCTGTTGTGGAAACGTTAAGGCGCTAGATATGGCAAAGAGTAAAGTGTGCACAAGTAAAGCTCCTAACTAACGGCTGTTTCGGTTAATATTAATTGTTTGTTGGTGGCGTCTAGTGTTGCCATTGCACCAACTGGAATGGTTGACATATCGTCGATATGGCCGATCATTACCCCTTTTAAAACAGGAATATTTAAATCGCCTAATCGATCCTTTATAACCTCTTCAATACTAAGTGAATCGCCACTTGCGCTACAGTCGGTGCATTTACCAAAAGCAACACCGGCAAGTTTGTTCAATCGTCCAGATATTTTTAAATGGGTTAACATCCCGTCAATGCGATAAGGGGCTTCTTCGACATCTTCTAGGAATAATATTTTACCGCTATAGTCGGGCTCAAAAGGTGTGCCGACAAGTTTTACCATTAAAGATAGATTGCCACCTATTAGTCGTCCTTGCGCTTTGCCTTCAGTGATTAATGTGAGTCGATTGTTTTTTTCAGCGCGGCCTTCTTTGGGTTCAAATAGTGGGGGAGTACCAAGGTGTATATTGGCTTTAGGGGTAAATAATATGTCTTTAAAGCCTTTTAATGTGTATTCGCTAAAATTTTGCTTTGCAATGGGACCATGGAAAGTAACTAAGCCAGTGCGAGCATAAATAGCATTTAATAATGCGGTAATGTCACTATATCCAATGAATGCTTTAGGGTTTTCTGCTATTAAATCATAATTTAAATACGGTAAAATTCGTGGAGAACCATAACCTCCACGCAAACAGAAAATACCATCAACATTTTTATCTTGAAACATATTATTAATGTCCCAAGCGCGCTCTTTGTCACTACCAGCAAGGTAGCCATTACGTTGAAAAATGTACTTACCTTGCTTTACTTTAAAGCCAAAAGACTTTAATACGTCGATTGCGAAGTGAATATCTTGATCTTCCCATGTGTTACTACTAGGAGCGATTAAACCGATAGTATCGCCGACCTTTAAGCGTTTAGGTTTAATTATTGAATGGGAATTCATGCTGCTTTTTTCATCGGCATTGACAATGTTTGGCAATAAGCTTGCTGCAACAGCAGAGCTTATTATTGCTTTAATAAATGAGCGTCGTTCAATCATAATTATTCCTACTTTTTCTTTAACATAACAAAATAGCCATTCACAGCAAAGAATAATTATTACTGTTTTTTGTTTTTTTTAGAATTTTATAGTATTTGTATGCTGTATGAATAACAATGTTAACCTATTTACGTTCTAAGTTGTAAAGCAGAAGGCGACCCATTAATGTCAATACTAAACGCTATTCCCAGAGTTATTATCTCTCATACCCCTACACCATTAGAGCCAATGCCTCAATTTTCAACATTATTTGAGCGCAATGTTTATGTAAAGCGTGACGATTGTACAGGGCTGGCGGGAGGGGGAAATAAAACCCGAAAATTAGAGTTTTTAGTAGCAGCAGCGTTAGCTTCTAATGCTGACACCTTAATTACGGTTGGTGGAATACAGTCAAATCATGCAAGACAAACGGCAGCGGCTGCTGCTAAATTTGGTTTGGGCTGCGAGTTAGTATTAGAAGATGTGCAAGGTACACCAAAGTTAGATTACTATCAAAATGGTAATATTTTATTGAATCAATTATTAGGCGCTAACATTCATTATTTATCTGACGGCGAAAGTAGTAATGAATACGTGATTAAACTGACGGAAAAATTGATTAAAGCAGGAAAAAATCCTTACTTTATTCCCATGGGAGGCTCAAATGAAATTGGTAGCTTAGGCTATGTAAAATGTGCCCAAGAAATTATTAGTCAAATAAAGTCACAAGAAATAGCACTTGACCATATTGTGCTTGCTACAGGTAGTGCGGGGACACAAGCTGGCCTGTTAGCAGGGCTAATTTTAGAAGGTATTAATATACCTGTTACGGGCATTTGTGTAAGTAGGCCTGCCAAAGAGCAAGTTAGTATTGTGCAAGCGCTATTAGAACGTACGCTACTATTACTTGGCCTTGATAAAAAATTAGCGCAAGAACGTGTATTTGCTAATGGAGAATATTATGGCGATGGTTATGGCATACCGACAGCTGAAATGATTGAAGCGGTTAAGCTTTGTGCGCAGTACGAAGGGCTTATTTTAGATCCTGTTTATACGGGAAAAGGAATGTCAGGACTCATTGATTTATGCCGAAAAAATACGTTCACTAAAGGCAGTAATATTCTATTCCTGCATACAGGTGGTAGCCAAGGCGTTTTTGCGTACCAAGAAACATTCTCTTGAAGAACCCAAAAAAGCAATTATTTCTCATGTAATAAAAAATCACACATAAATTATAATTCTTGAATAATATATTATTATTTGACAGTATGTTCTAGATTGAAATTTGTCTTAAGGGTTGAATATGGAATGGTACTCGTTATTACCTCCAATAGTTGCAGTGGTCATTGTTTTGTGGAAAAAAGAAGTAATTTTAGCATTGTTGTTAGCTATTTTTACCTCAGAATTTTTATTATCTGAGTCGGGCAGTGGCATGGTTTTTAATGGTGCTATTGGTACTTTTGAACGAATTGTTGCTATTTTTGGCTCTGCGGGTAATACCCGTATTCTCATGTTTAGCTTAATTATTGGTGCTGTATTGGCGTTCATGCGCCATTCTGGTGGCGTTACCGCCATGGTGGAATATGTTATTTCGAAAGGCTTTGGGAAAAACAAACGCCAAGTCGCTTTTATGGCAAATTTCACGGGCATGGCAATATTTATTGAAAGCAATCTTTCAGTATTAACGGCAGGAATAGTGTCAAGAGGCTTATTCGACCGTTATAAAATGAGTAGAGCAACCTTAGCTTATATTATTGATAGCAGCGCAGCTCCAATTTGCATTCTAGTGTTATTAAATGGTTGGGGAGCTTTTGTTTTAGGTTTATTAAGTAATTACGACTTTGAGCAAAGTGCTGCTGAAATTATGTGGGGCACTATTGCACTAAATTTTTATCCTATTATTGCATTAATAATGGTTTGGTATACCGCTTTTACAGGGAAATTACATGGACCATTATCGCGTTCAGAATCTGTCATTGTAAAAGATAATACAGAGCATAAGCATGAATTTAAGCCAACCAAAGCAAGATTTATGTTTGCTCCTTTAATTACAATGGTTGCAGGCATGATTGGTTTTATGTTTTGGACAGGAGACGGTACGTTAGCTGCGGGCAATGGCTCTAAGTCAGTTTTGTACGCAACAATATCTGCCTGTTTAGTGGCATATATTATGATGCTATCGACGAAAAAATTTACTCACCACCAACTGGTTAAAATTGGTTTTAATGGCATGGGTGAATTGCTTCCCTTAGTTACCATTGTTCTTTTGTCTTTAACCTTAGGCTCAAGTTTGAAAATATTAGGAACAGGCGTTTACGTCGCTCAAATTGTCGGTGACTCGTTACCTATTTTTATGATTGCGCCAATGTTATTTTTAGCGGGTGCTTTTATCGCATTTTCAACAGGCACTTCTTGGGGAACTTTTGCGATATTAATTCCTATTGGTGTGCCTTTAATTCAAGAACTAGGTCTGCCGCCTTCTTTTATTATTGCAGCGATCCTTGGTGGTGGTGTGTTTGGAGACCACTGTTCTCCTATATCAGATACAACAGCAGTTTCTGCAATAGCATCGGGGTGCGAGTTATTAGAGCATGTTAAAACACAATTACCCTATGCGTTATTTGGCGGAACATTAACCTTAATTATTTATACTTTATATGGTATCGCTTTTTTATAAGCGCTTATTTTTACTTGTTAACTATTGTTGCTTGAATACGTTATTTAAAGGCTTTTTATAATGAAAATTATTCCACTGTTACTGTCAACTGCTCTTCTGTCTATTGTGCCGCCTAGCTATGCACAAACTCATCACTTTAGTGTCGACAAAATAGATAAACTGATGCAGCAAACGCTCTCGACTTTTAAAGTGCCAGGTGCGGCTATTGGCGTGATTAAAGACGGAAAAGTGTTATTAAATAAAGGCTACGGAGTGCAAGAGTTCAATAAGCCTAGCCTGATTGATCAGCATACGTTATTTAAAATAGCATCGACAACCAAAGCATTTAACAGTGCGGCATTAGCAATATTAATTGATCAGAATAAACTCAGTTGGGACAGTAAAGTTGTCGATATTCTTCCTAATTTTGCACTGTATGATGAATGGGTAACTAAAGAATTTACGATTGCCGACTTATTAACTCACCGAAGTGGTTTAGCGCGATTTGCGGGTGATTTAATGCTATGGCCAGAACCTGCAGGGTTTAGTCGTGACGAGATCATCAATAACTTAAAATTTTTAAAGCCTGCGTCAGGTTATAGAAGTGAATACGCATACGATAATTTACTGTATATCGTTGCGGGTGAGGTGGTTGCTAAAATTACAGGAATGTCTTGGGAGCAATTTGTTGAAAAAAACATTATGGCACCACTAGGTATGAATCGTTGTTTTGCTGGTGCTGTGCCTCCAGCCCATATGAATAATATTGCACAGCCTCACGGCATAATAAATGATAAAGTTGAGGTTATAAAACGCAATCAAACCTACCATAAAGAAAGTGTAATGGCAGCGGCAGGTGGTATTAAATGCAGTGTGAATGACTTACTCACTTGGGTTGAACTGCAATTAAATAAAGGTAAGTCCGCCAATGGCAGTAGACTCTTCAGTGAAGCCCAAAGCAGAATGATGTGGAAGCCCCATACTATTTTATCGGTTTCTAAAAATGAAAAAAAATATGACAATACCAATTTTAAATCTTACGGCTTAGGTTGGGGCTTAGCGGATATGCACGGCTATAAACGGGTATCGCATACCGGTACATTATCTGGAAACTTAGCTTATATAACGTTAATACCTGAGTTAGATCTGGGTGTGATAGTACTTATAAATCAAAACTCATATTACGCACGAAGCACTATTATGAGTAGTATTGTTCAAATGTTTATGAATATCGAACAAAAAGATTGGTTAGCTATGCAGGTAGCCAAACAGCAGGAAAAACTAAAAAAAATAGCCCTTGAAAACCCTCTTTCTACAATGAATGAAAAGCCTAAAAGAGCCAATGTGCTTTTACCGTTAGCATCTTACGTAGGCATTTATCAAGATCCTTGGTTTGGTCAGGTTAGTATTTCTCTTAAAGATAAACAGCTTCATTTTCAATCGGTCAAATCAAAAAAATTACGAGGGGAAATGATCGAAAGCAAAGCTCATGAATTTATTGTTTGGTATGACGACAGAAGCTTAGAAGGTGATGCTATTGCCAGCTTTATTATTGATGAAAATAATGACGTTATTGGTTTAACAATGGCACCACTTAGCGACGACACCGATGCAAGTTTTGATTATAACGATTTAAGCTTTACTCGTTTAATCAAATAAATAATATCGTTTTAATTTATATAGCAGCTTTGACAAAAACCATAATATTCGTGAGGAAATATGTTAAATCGTTTTCATGGTAAAATATTTTTAGTGATTACTTTAGGTATTTTAATACTATTTTCTATCTGGTTTAAAGGACAATTAGAAAGAGATGCTATTTCACAAAAACTAGCGCAAAAAATAATGCTAGATATTCGTTATTATTGTGCTGATTTAACCGAGCACGTTGTGTTCAATGAAGAAAATAAATGCATAACACCAGTAAATGTACTACCTGACGATTTAAAACAATTAATTAGCGATACATCATTAGGCTCTATCATTTTATTTGCTGAAAATTTTATTGATATAGAGCAAACACTACAATTAACGCAAGAGTTGCAACAGGCTGCATTATTATCAAGTAGTGCCAAGCCTTTATTTATCTCGGTTGACCAAGAGGGCGGCAGAGTTGTACGTTTACCTCGAGCTCTTGCCACATCTTTTACGGGAAATATGGCCATAGGAGCCACTTATAAAAAACATGGTAGTCAGCATGCAACCATAGTGGGGGAAGTGATAGGCGCTGAATTATCGGCACTAGGAATAAATGTAAATCATTCTCCAGACGTAGACGTGAACATGAATCCTAACAATCCTGTAATTAATGTACGCTCATTTGGCGAAAACCCAGATATTGTCGCTAAGTTAGGCAGTGCGATGCTAGAAGGGCTACAGTCACAAGGCGTTATAGGGACATTAAAGCATTTTCCTGGACATGGTGACACTAATGTTGATAGTCATACGGGGTTACCACAAGTTAATCATTCATTTGAGGTGGTTGATTCGGTCGATTTATTGCCGTTTCAATATGCGATAGATCACAGTGATGTAAAAATGATAATGACGGCACATATACAGTATCCCGCACTAGACGACTCACTATTAGTGAACCGCCATGGGCAAAGTATGTTAAAGCCAGCAACTCTTTCTAAAGAAATTTTAACCGACCTATTAAGAAAACGTATGGGGTTTAAGGGCGTAGTGATAACAGATGCGTTAAATATGGCAGGTATTGCCGACTTTTTTACTCAAGAAGAGGCCGTAATTCATACTTTTAATGCAGGGGCTGATATTGCAATGATGCCTATGAGCATTCGACAACCATCTGATATTCCAAAATTTAAAGCGTTACTTGAATTGCTTGTCGATAAAGTTATATCTGGGGAATTATCACTAGACAATTTAACCGCTTCAGTAGCAAGAATTAATACGCTAAAAGCAGAGAATCTAAGGCTTTCTAAAGGCTCTTTTCAAAGTAAAGTTGTGCAAGCAAAAGCAATATTAGCAACGAAAGAACACCGTTTAAAAGAGCAGGTATTAGCACAACAATCTATTGTTGAAATTAAACCGAATCAAGCAATGCCTCAAAAAATAATGGCGGTAAAAAAATTGCATTTGGTCTTTCCAAAGCAAGCCCAAGCAAACGCATTGTCTTATGCGTTAAATAATGCATCAATACACCTTGGAAGTGAGCCTTGGCAGATAACAACTTCAAGTTTAGAAGACTTAAACCTGTTAACTACGTTTAAAAAGATTAATCATAGTGACTTAGTCATTGTAGCCAGCGATAGTCAAGAAACCGCAGTAGAATTAGGCCAAGCGGTAGATATAGTTGAAGGTGATGAAACTAATGAAATGAATAATGCAGATTTAACATTGACGATATTAAAATATGCTGGAGACAAAGATGTAGGCAGCATATTTATCTCACTTAAAGCGCCATATCAACTAGATAAATTTAAGCAAGTTGCTGATTGGGTTTTAGCAAGCTTTGACGGTAAAACATATCGAACAACCGACTCAGGTGAAGATACTGGTGCGGTTTTTAATAGCTTAGCACAAATAATTACAGGCCAAATAAAAGCAACGGGTAGTCTACCAATATCTATTTAACTTATTGAATTATAAATAATTAGGAATAACAATGCATAATGGTTTTTATACTCTGATATTTACTCTGTTTTCAGTCGTTAGTTTAACTGCATGTAGTAATGTCGCTCATTCAGATGTGACGCCGTTTTCTGATGTTATTGGTGTTACTGAAGCGCATTTACATTCGTCGTATTGGGAAAAAGCAAAGGTTCAGGGCAAGGTACTAATGAACCAGAAAGAAATCAGTCAGTTTAATCAACAATTATTTGATAGCAGCTCACTAGTAATGAATCCTCTATCAATGGAAAACACGCTGAATAAACAACAAAAATTGCGTTTAATTGACAGCATTAGTTCTATCCCAACAAGTAAGCGCTATTATGAAGATGGCACATTATTAGAAAAAAAGCATTTTGACAGCTATCTTGCCAATTTGAATAGACTCAACGTAAACGATGATTATCTAACACAATGGGGACTAGTGGTAAAACGCAGCGCTTTACGTACTTTTCCTACGAATGATAGAGTCTTTAATAGCAACATGGATAAAGATTTAGATCGCTTCCAAGAAACGGCTGTGTTTCCTGGTGAAGCTGTTGCTATTATTCATGAAAGTGCTGATAAAGAATGGCTGTTAGTCAGAAACTATAATTACCTTGGATGGGTTTCTAAACAAGCAATTGCTATTGGTGCTAAAGAAAAAGTCTCTGAATTTATGCAAGCAAAGCATTTTATCGTTGTTACTGGCGATAAAGTGTTGACCAATTACGTGCCCAATAATAAGCAAATATCTGAAGTGCAATTAGACATGGGAGTTAGGCTACCTTTAGTGTCAAACGTAGACTTAGGTGGACAATTACATGGTCAAAATCCTTTCGCTTCTTATGTTGTTAAATTTCCTACTCGTACCAAAGAAGGAAAGTTAGCTTTTTCTTTAGCGCTTATTGCTAAAAATCAAGATGTGAATAAAGGCTACTTAGCATTTACCCAAGAAAATATTATTGATCAGGCATTTAAGTTTTTGGGTGAACGTTATGGTTGGGGACATGACTATAATGCTCGAGACTGTACAGGATTTATTGGTGAAATATATAAAACCTTTGGCCTCTTAATGCCGCGCAATTCTGGACAGCAAGGCAAAGGACGTTATGGTAAAAATATCAACTTTAATAGTCAGTCTACTTATAGTGAAAAATTAGCAGCGCTGAGTAAATTGGAAGTGGGCGATTTAATTTATATTCCCGGTCATGTAGTTATGTTTTTGGGTTATGAGCAGGGTAAACCCTATGTAATTCACGACGTAAAAGGTTTAGCTTATTTCGATAGTAATAATCAATTTTATCGCGGCACGCTAAATGGGGTTTCTGTTACGCCATTACTACCATTACAGCTTTCTAAATCTACTAGTTATGTCGATAGAATTTATAATATTAAGCGCATTAGAACTCATTAAATGTTAATTATTTTTTTGCTCGTTAAGGAAAAACCATGAAAATTACCAATATTCGCTTTGCAACGTTAGTGGTTCCTTTGATCACTCCGTTTAAAACATCAATGAGAACAGTAGAAAATATTGAAGATTTAGTGGTGATTATTGAAACCGACGCAGGAGAAGTTGGTTATGGTTCAGCCCCAGCAACACCCGTTATAACGGGTGATACACACGGCTCAATTATTGCGGCAATTAATCTGGTCTATAAGCCAAAACTTTGCGGTATGGAAATAGATAACTTAAATGAAATTATTCACGTAATTCAAACGAGTATGGTCAATAATAGCAGTGCAAAAGCCGCTTTAGAAATTGCTATTTATGATCTTTGGGGAAAAAGGTATAACGCTCCTTTGTATAAATTGCTAGGAGGCGGGTCTAATAAACTGTGCACTGATATTACCATTAGCGTTGATAATATCGATAAAATGATCGAAGACTCACTCAGCGCGGTTGATAATGGTTTTGATATTTTAAAAATAAAGATTGGTAATAATATTTCAGATGATATTGAACGGGTTAAAGCGATTTATCAAGCGGTTGGCAAGAATGTTTTATTACGCTTAGACGTAAACCAAGGCTGGAGTGCTAAACAAACGGTCTATGCTGCTCATATCTTTGAAAATATGGGTATACAACTAGAGCTAATTGAACAACCTGTTAAAGCGGATGACTTTGCCGGCTTAAAATATATTAGTGACCGAGTAAATACACCGATAATGGCTGATGAAAGTGCGTTTTCAGCGAAACAAGTGGTTGAACTTATTACTCACCAATGTGTTGATATTATTAATATTAAATTAATGAAAACTGGCGGAATATCTAACGCCATTGCAATAACCGAAATCGCGAAAACCTACCAGGTAGAGTGCATGATTGGTTGCATGCTTGAAGGAAGTATTGCGGTATCTGCATCAGCCCATTTAGCGGCAGCTAAATCAAATATTATTACTAAAATTGACCTTGATGGCCCTACGCTAGGGCGCTTTGATCCTGTTAAAGGGGGCGCCATATTTGATAAATCTCACATTAAGTTAAACAACTTACCAGGGTTAGGCATTGAGTCAATTGAAGGGTTAATTGAGCTTTAAGTTAAATAATTAATTAATTTGTTATATTTAATTTCATTGCTGCTATAATGTTGGAATAATTTATTCTAAGTTTGGAGTGCGCGTGTATGACTTTAGTATATTCAGGGTTAGACTGGCTAGTTTTTGGCCTATACGGCACGTTATTAATTGGTTCTGGTTTTTATTTTAACCGTAAGAAATCGGCTAATACCAATGATTACTTCTTAGGTGGGAATACTATTCCTACGTGGATGGTCGCTATTTCGGTATTAGCGACCTCTCAGTCAGCTGCTACATTTTTAGGTGGTCCTGATCAAGGCTATCAAGGTGACCTTTCATATTTAGCCACCAATATTGGTGCGCTAATAGCAGCAATATTAGTCAGCATTATTTTGATACCTAAGTTTTACCAAAATAAAGTATTCACCGTTTACGAATTATTAGAAAAACGTATTGGTAGTAGTGCAAAAAAACAAGCAGGCTTGATGTATTTATTTGGTCGAATATTTGCTAGTGGAGCACGTTTATACATGGCCGCTTTAGCGGTAGCAATGATTTTATTTGGTAACATTGATGCAGAGAGCGTTATTATTGCTACTGTTGTTTTAACGGTCGTTGGCCTTTTATATACGGTTTTTGGTGGCATACGTTCGGTCATCTATGGTGATGTTATTCAATGTGCGGTGTACGTAAGCGCTGCATTGTTTGTTATCTATTTTCTATATCAAGCAATTCCCGCAAATTTTACTCAAATCGTTGAGGCATTACAGCATCCGGCGCCTAATGCCGCTTCAAAATTAACATTGCTTAAATTTGATTTAGACTTTACCTCGTCTGGCGTGTTTAATTTTTGGTCGGCTATAACAGGTTTTGTGCTATTAAACTTTGCTGCTTTTGGCTTAGATCAAGACATGACACAGCGAATTTTAACTTGTAAAAATGGCAAAGAAGCCAATAAAGCCATGTTGTTGTCTGTTGTTTTAGTTATTCCCGTCATGTTGTTGTTTATTGTAATTGGCTTGCTGCTTTTTATTTTGTATCAGCGCCCCGATATTATGCAAATCTCAGCAAGTAGCGAATTAGTGCAAAGTTTCCAAGGTGAAAAAGTCACTATTTTTATGTATTACGTATTAAATGAGATCCCTGCGGGTGTGCGAGGGTTAGTGACCATTGGTATTATTGCGGCAGCTCTATCTACATTAAATTCAGGTCTAAATTCAATGTCATCGGTGATTGTAAATGACATTTATCGCCCTTTTAAAGAAAAGAAGAAAGGCGATGTGCTCGAAGCCCATTATGTTAAAGCAGGTCAAGTAGGTATGACGTTAGTTGCTATTACGTTGTGTTGTATGGCGATTCTTTGTTTTTATTGGCAGCGTTACACCGATATGCCGCTATTAAATTTTGCTTTGAGCGTTATGGTTTTCTCTTACAGTGGTTTACTCGGTGTTTATTTTACCGCCTTATTTACTAAACGCGGTAATGGTACTTCGGTGTTGCTGGCACTTGTTATTGGTTTCCTTATTACCTTGTTTTTTCAGCCTTACATTATGTCGATGCTTTTACCTCAAAGTTGGATGTTTGATTTAGGGTTTACGTGGCAGCTATGTATTGGTGCTTTTGTTTCCTTTTTAGTCTGCTCTCTAGGGTCTAAAACAAAACAGCATAGCCCTGTAACTCTATGTGCGGAGCTACAACAATGAACTTGAACGATAACAAGGGTAAATATGTATTAGGTATTGACGGCGGAGGTACAAAAACTATCGCTCGTTTACAACACCTAGACACACAACAACAATGGCAAGTCATTGGAGGTTCATCTTCATTAACCAATGATTTTGACCTTGCACTACAAACATGTGACCACCTTATTAAGCAACTGTTAGTGCTATCAAATGCAAATAAAGATGAAATTTCTATTGTCCTTGGACTCGCAGGGGCTGGTAATCAAGAAAAATCAGCTGTTTTTTCAGAAAATTTATCGAAAGGCTTTCATTGCTTTGAACTTTGTACCGACGCTAAAACTTCTTTATATGGTGCTAATGCAGGGCAACCTGTCGCGGTAATCTCTTTAGGAACAGGCTCTGTTGGCGCAACTTTGGCTGTTGATGGTCATAGTACGCTAAAAGGTGGATGGGGTTTTACCGTTGGAGATGATGGTAGTGGTGCTAAGTTAGGCGTTTTAATTATTCAAACCATACTATCAGAATTTGAGAAGAACAATAAAATAATCAGCAAGTTAGGTAAAGCTGTTTGTATAGAAATTGCAGGCGAAAAAGAGCAGTTAATTAATTGGTCGACGATGGCAAAACCGGTCGATTTTGCACGTTTAGCGCCATTGGTTTTTGAGCTGAATGATGTTTGCTTTGTCGCTAAAACTGTTTTATTACAACATGTGGAAAATGTAGAAGCACTTATTGATAACACCAGAGAAAACCAACAATTACCTGTTGTTTTACTTGGTGGTTTGTCTGCACCAACAACACCTTATTTAAACCCTTTAATACAAGCGATGTTAATACCAGCTAAGGGTGATGCTTTGGACGGTGCTTGCTATTTAGCTAAACAATTGTTGCAAAAACATGAAGGAGAGTTTGTAGTATGAATGGCGATGAGCATAAAAAACAATCAGAATTAATTGAAGAACTACAATCATTGGCATCGGAAGAGCGTAACCCTAATACCATGAATTTGGATTTGTTAGATACTGCTAGCCTATTGATCTCATTAAATAAAGAAGATCATAAAGTAGCGGGAGTGGTAGAACGAGCGATACCTGAAATAAAATTAGCCGTCGATGAAATTGTAAATGCTTTTGCTAGAAATGGTCGATTAATTTATATAGGTGCAGGTACAAGTGGCCGTTTAGGTGTGCTTGATGCAGTCGAATGCCCGCCAACATTTAGTGTTTCATCGGATCAAATTATTGCGTTAATTGCGGGGGGCGAAAGTGCAATGTATAAGGCAGTTGAAGGCGCCGAAGATGATCCTAAGCTTGCCATTACAGAACTTAAAGCAAAGCATTTAACAAAAGATGATGTTGTTGTTGGCATTGCAGCTAGCGGCAGAACGCCATATACCATCTCTGCTTTAAAGTTTGCAAAAGAAATTGGGGCTAAAGCTATTGGTGTTGCTTGTAATGCCGATTCAGAATTACTCAGTGTTGCTGATATTGCTATTTGTGCAGAGGTCGGCCCTGAAGCATTAACTGGCTCTACCCGTCTTAAATCAGGCACAGCACAAAAGCTTATTCTGAATATGCTGACCACAGCAAGTATGATTAAAACGGGTAAAAGTTATGAAAACTTAATGGTTGATGTCTATGCCAGTAATGAAAAGTTAAAAGCACGAGCAATACGTATAGTCATGCAAGCAAGCACTTGTGATGTTAAAACAGCAACGCAAGCGCTACTTAATGCAAATAATAATGCGAAGCTGGCTATTTTACTGGTGCTAACAGGTTTACCTATTGACGATGCCAAATTGTTATTAAACAACAATCAAGGTTTTCTAAGAAAAGCAGTGATTCAATCAACGAATAAAGCTAAATAATATGAAATTTTTGATCTCAGTTTTAAGATATACTTTTTGCTTAGTGGCATTGTCAAGTACCAGCATTCAAGCACAGTCAATTGTAGTCGCAGCTGAGCGCTGGCATGGATATCAGCTGTTATTAGAAGATAAAAATGTTGGTTTAGTTGTCAATCAAACCTCTACAGTAAATGATTTACATCTCGTTGACTTTTTACTAAGTAAGAAGGTTAACGTAAAGGCTATTTTTTCCCCAGAGCATGGCTTTAGAGGGGATCATGATGCTGGCGCTGTCGTTGAAAATAACATTGACGTGAAAACTAACCTGCCAATTATTTCTATTTATGGGAAAAATAAAAAACCATCAGCAGATGTGTTAGCTGATTTAGATGTTATTCTTTTTGATATTCAAGATGTTGGAGTGCGCTTCTATACATACTTAAGCTCTATGCATTATATGATGGAAGCTTCTGCTGATGCTAATGTAAAATTTATAGTACTTGACCGACCTAACCCTAATATTCAATTTATTGATGGGCCTATTTTAGAAGAACGCTTTAGCTCCTTTGTTGGTATGCATCCAATCCCTATACTTCATGGAATGACTTTAGGCGAGTTAGCGTTAATGATTAATGGTGAAGGCTGGTTAAATACGAAAAAACCGCTTAATTTAGAAGTTGTTCCTGTTAAAAACTATACCAGAAGTAGTTCTTATTCCTTACCGATAAAACCGAGCCCTAATTTACCTAACGATAAGGCAATACAGCTGTATCCGTCGTTAACCTTTTTTGAACCAACTTATGTTAGTTTGGGTAGGGGGACTGAATTTCCTTTTCAAGTGCTAGGGCATAACAAACATTTCATTGGTGACTTCCGCTTTAAGCCTGTTTCAATGCCAGGTAGTGCGCTTAAGCCTAAATTGATGGATACAGAGCTGACGGGACTTGATTTGAGAAACTCTCAAGTAAAAGGCTTAGATCTACACTTACTTATTCAATGGCATGACTTATTTAAAGAAAACAAGGAGGATTTCTTCAAGTCTCCTAATTTTATGGATAAATTAGCAGGTACCGACAAAGTCAGAAAAATGATTGTG
The DNA here is from genome assembly GCA_049613795.1 of Thalassotalea sp. Taxonomy (GTDB): domain Bacteria; phylum Pseudomonadota; class Gammaproteobacteria; order Enterobacterales; family Alteromonadaceae; genus Thalassotalea_B. The sequence goes on from JBMZCX010000021.1 coordinate 21,836, forward strand.
GCGGGCAAAAGTGCCAAAGAAATATCAGATACTTGGCAGGAGGGCGTTCACCAATTTAAACGCCAAAGGGCTTTTTATTTAATTTATAAAAAATAGAAGTGTTATGGGGGGTTAACTTTCACGAAAGCCTTTAACTGCCTGATTACTTTTCTTTAATAGCTTTCGACCTTGACTAGAGGCTTGTGTAAGGGCAATAAAAAGAATATCAATAACAAACTCTTGCGATGTTCTTGCAAGAATAGAAGACAAACGAAGCGACTCTTGCTCTGCTATTGAATATAGTTTTACATTAGCATTGTCTGAAACAGGGGTTGCGCCGTATTTTGTGAGTGAAATAACCGAACTATTATTTGCTTTGGCTTGTTCAGTAACCGTTCTTATTTCTCTTGTTTGTCCTGATTCACTAATAGCAAAAACAAGATCGTCTTTTTTAAAGGTTGAAACAAAGGCCAACTGGGCATGTCCGTCAGGCTCGGCATAAGCTGAAAAACCCAACTTCTGTAACTTATATGAAAAGTCTTTACCAACTAGAGCTGAACCACCTAAACCACAAATAAGAATGCGATTGGCTGAAGTAATTAATTTTACCGCTTGTTCTAATGACTCTTGATCAATAAGAATTTTAGTTTCTGTTAATACCGACATTTTGCTGCTGAGTAAAATGTCAGATATTTGGGGGAGGCTTGTATTTAGTGTAATTTCACCATGAAGTTTAGGATCATTACCCTCACTGTTCAGTGCATCTATTATTGCTAATTTAAACGCAGGGTAGCCCTTGTAACCCAATTTTTGTGCGAACTTAATCACACTTGATTGGCTAATCCCGATAACACTCGACAATTCTTGCGAAGACAACTCTCTAATTGCATTAGATGATTTTAATACAAACGTTGCTATTTTAGCTTCACTTGCAGATAAAGAGTTTTGTATAGCTTTAATTTTAACAAGAGCTGACATTGGTTTCCAAAGAAAAAAGTAATAAATTATTTTAAATTTTATAACATGGTTTTAGATATTATGGCTAGATAAAATTTATGAAAAGGCTGTTTAGCTGATATTTTATGGGTGTTAAATTAGATAGCAAGTAAACTTAAAGAATAAAATATTCATATTTTGTGGATATACTTTACTAATAACGTTAACTTATGCTTTGGTCTTATTCCATGTCTTTAGTGATGGAATATTAACATTTTTTTTCATAGTGGATAGATAACGTGTTTGAAACCAATAAAGTAAAATCATTTTCTTGCTTTTTAAAGGCGGTTAAAAACGTTATTGAAGAACCTAACCTCATAGAAAATGAGCTGCAACGATATGCTTTCGGCACTGATGCGAGCTTTTATCGCTTAACGCCTCAATTAGTCATTAAAATCAATAATGAAGAGCAACTTATTAAAATTATTAAGTTGTCTAACCAGCATTTAATTCCGATCACCTTTAGAGCTGCAGGCACTAGTCTGTCGGGTCAAGCGATTACCGACTCTGTGTTAATTATTTTATCTCAACAATGGAACAAAATTACTGTTCTGGAAAAAGGCATAAAAGTTAAATTACAGCCAGGTGTTATAGGCTCACACGCTAACCGAGCTTTAGCAAACTATGATCGGAAAATAGGGCCAGACCCAGCCTCAATTAATAGTTGTAAAATTGGTGGAATTGCCGCTAATAACTCATCAGGTATGTGCTGCGGTGTTAAACATAATAGTTATCATACTTTAGCTGATATTCGAATAGTTATACCAAATGGTGATGTGTTAGATACCGCAAATTTATTATCGCGAGAACAGTTCGTTCGCAACAACCCAGCCCTAATTACCGAGATTGTTGCTTTGGCAGACAAAATTAAAAGTGATAGCAGCTTATCCCATAAAATAGCGCATAAATACCGTTTAAAAAACACCATGGGCTATGGCGTCAATGCGTTATTAGAGTATTCAGATCCTATCGATATTATTAGTCACCTAATGATTGGCTCTGAAGGAACATTAGGGTTTATTGCCGATATTACCTATAGAACAATAGTAATAGAGCCGTTCACTGCTGTTGCTTTATTGGTATTTAATGACATAAAAATCACGTGTGAGTTAGTACAGAAACTTGCACAAGAAAAAGTAAGTGCGATTGAATTAATGGACGGTACCGCGTTAAATTCAGTGTCAGAAAAGCTGAGCGACTTTGTTTCGATAGACCAGTTGTCTCATCGCCATGCGGGGTTACTTATTGAAATATCGGCAAACACGTTAAACGAACTTAAAAATAAGCAAGCGTTGGTGCAACAACATATTAATGAATGTGGCGACTATTTAATTGCAACTCAGTCATTTACTCAAGAAAAAATCGATATTGAAAAACTGTGGGCTATTCGCAAAGGAATGTTTCCTGCGGTAGGCGCTCAGAGATCTTTAGGCACTACCGTTATTATTGAAGATGTTGCGCTACCATTGGCTGATTTAGCAAGTGGTGTTGAAAAGTTACAGCAACTTTTTCAGCAGTATGGTTATTTTGAAGCGATTATATTTGGACATGCGTTAGACGGAAATTTACATTTTGTGTTTACTCAGTCTTTTGATGATGAAGCAGAAGTACAGCGGTATAGCCAGTTTATGCGTTCGGTGTCAGAGCTTATTGCTCTTGATTTTCAAGGCTCCTTGAAAGCAGAACACGGCACGGGACGAAACATGGCGCCGTTTGTAGAAATGGAATGGGGGGAAAGTATCTATCAGGTGATGCAATCGATAAAAAAAGCCTTCGATCCGCTAAATGTTTTTAATCCTGGCGTTATTATTAACGACAATGCTAATGTACATTTACTTGATTTAAAAACACTACCTCAATCTCATGACATTATAGATAAATGCATAGAATGTGGATTTTGTGAATCAGTATGCCCATCAAAAGAGTATACGCTAACTCCTCGACAGCGAATTGCTGTGTGGCGTCACATTAAACATTTAAAGGCACAAAATAAGCGAGGCTTGTTATCTGTTGAGGAACAAGCTGACTATCAAAATCTACAGAAAGACTATCAATTCTATGGTGTCGACAGTTGTGCGGCAACGGGATTATGTGCTCATGAATGTCCTGTCGACATAGATACTGGGCAATTTATTCTGTCTTTACGAGAGCAAAATAAAAATAATCAGTGGTTAATGTCTCAAACGGCAGATCATTTTTCAAAAGTGGTGTGGGGGGCTAATAAAGCGATAAAAGTGATCACTAAAACTTCTCAATTGATTGGCCAGAATAAAATTAAAACTTTGTTTCAATGGTTAAATAAAATTAGCAGGAATAAAATTCCTCTTTGGTACGCTAGTTGGCCTAGTGGTGCTGATAATTCAGTAATAATTCCACCTAAAGCGATAGAGTTGTCAGCGAGTAATGGAATAAACAAAGGGCAGCCTAAAAAAGTTGTTTTTATGAGTTCATGCACGAATAGAATTTTTGCTACTGACAGTAACGCCGCAGATAAACGGCCGCTACTTACTGTTTTCGCCTCTGTTTTAGCTAAGGCAAATATAGAATTAATTATTCCAAAATCAGTAGAGTCACTGTGTTGTGGGAAACCTTGGTTATCTCAAGGAAATAAATTAATTGCTGATCAAAAAGCTCAAGAATTTGTTGATGTAATTACTGATGCATCGGAAGGGGGGCGCTGGCCTGTAGTGGTTGATGCTAGCCCTTGTGCGTTAACGTTGCATCAATTGAAAGGCTCAAACGTTATGGAGCTTTCTGAATATTTACTGACTTCAGTTGTTCCTAATTTAGCGATAACCAAAACATCTGAGCCGATAATGTTGCATCAAACTTGCAGTAGTATTCAACGAGATGACGCAATGGCTTTACGGACACTAACGCAGCTGTGCTGCGGCAATGTTATTATTCCTAACGATATTTATTGTTGTGGCTTCGCGGGTGATAAAGGCTTTTATTTACCTCAATTAAATAAGAGTGCATTGGCGCCATTAGCCGCTCAAATTCCTGCGGGTTGTCAACGTGGCGTCAGCAACAGCCGCACTTGTGAAATTGGTTTAACTGAGCATAGCAAGTTGCCTTATCAGTCGATTATTTATTTGCTTGATGAAGTCAGTCGTCCACTTTAGCGTAGATTGTTTTTTACTCAGACCTTCATACTTAAGAACAGAACAATTTACCAATGTATTGTTAACTTTATCGTAACACTTTAGTACTAAAATATTTCAAATGTTACAATTTCTAATAATAATTTATTTACATTGCGAGGTAATGTGATAAGTTAAATGAAGTGGATAATAATTAATCATCCACGAAGAGAGTGAGATTAGATAACTTATCGATATAAATTATCTAATCTCACTTTCCATGTTGTTATTAAATAATAATAAGTCGGGAGAAGCCAAGCATGAAACTTAATAAAATAGCACTCTGCATAGGGTTGGGACTTGGGGCAATAGCCAGTGCCAATGCTTCAACAGATATTAGAGGTAAAGTATCGGTAGGAACTACAGGTTCTTCCGTGGAAGGTGTTGTTGTTACAGCGACAAGTAATGTAATGCCGAAAGCGCGTACGGCTGTAACTCGCGCTGATGGTAGTTATAGCTTGCCTGCATTGTTACCTGGTAATTATGAATTGTCGTTTAAAGCGAAAGACGGCACGGTACAAAAGGCGCAAGTTCAAGTATTTCTTGATCAAACATCGAGAATGAATATTGCCTTAGTTGCCCCATCTGAAGATATTGAAGTAATTACTGTTTCTAGCTCGTATGTTATACGCGAAGGCGACTCGTCATTAACTAACTCGATTGGGTCGCAAGCTCTTGAAGCGTTACCCGTAGGGCAAGACTTCCGCGACATGATGAAGCTAATTCCTGGTGTTCAATACAGTGAAAATGGCACGTTAGGTGTTAATGCGGGTGGATCAGGTCGTGACAATAAATATGGTTTTGATGGCGTGGATGTGTCGTTACCTATGTTTGGTAATTTATCGGCTGAACCGTCAACTCATGATATTGCCCATGTTTCAATGGATAGAGGTGGAGCAAAAGCAGTAGGCTTTAACCGTTCAGGTGGTGTTGCGGTTAATTCTAAATCTAAATCAGGTACGAATGAGTTTCATGGTAATTTAGAATACAAACTACAAAGCAAAAACTTTGTTGCCGATCGTGATATTGAAGATCAAGATCTAGCAAAATATACTACGGATAAGTCGTGGATTTCAGGCAATCTTAGCGGCCCAATTATTGATGACGAACTCTTTTTCTATGCTTCGTACTATCGACCTGAAGTAACACGAGAAAATAAAGAAACGGCATACGGCAGCGCAAAAGACTATAAAAGCGTGCGTGACGAATACTTTGCTAAATTAACGTGGGCACCCACTGAAGATTTGTTATTTGATTTAAGTTACCGTAATTCTGACCGCGATGGTCGAGGGGCCTCTGTTGGTTCGAAGGACCAGGACAGTACTTCAAACGGCTCAGATGCTACGCAAAAAATACTGATGCTTGAAGGTTCATATTTAATTAATGACACCACAACAGTTTCAGTTAAATACAGTGAATTTGACTATGAAACCTCCGGTGCACCAGATACTATTTTTGGCTCAGTTAACCCACGTATTGGTGATGCATTACCTGTAGGGCAACTAGACCAAAGTGGTTTATTTAGAGTGCCAGTTTTAAATGAAGACTCAAATGTTTATAACAATGTGCTGGCACAAGCTCTTATTGATCAGTATGGCTATGTTGATGACGACGGTGTGAAGAAAGGTGGCGGTTCAATTGGTGGTGACTCACAATTTAATAACCAAAATTTTTACCGAGACAGTTTTGAAATAGCGCTTGATCATGAGTTAGATACTGGCGACACCGTTCATAATCTTCATTTTGGTTTTCAGTGGAAAGAAAGTACTGAGTTACTTAGCCGTTTATCAAATGGTTGGGGGGCAATTTCATATATTGGTGGTGAGCAGTTTGATAATTACGAAGGTGCAACCCCTGTTTATTATGCAGCAAGTGTTCAACAAATGAGCTTGGTAAGTGAGTCGGGTGATGTTGTCGCGCCAATTAATTCATCAAGTCAGTCTTATAATATTGAAGTTAACGATTCTATTGAGCATGGAGATTTTGTTTATAATGTTGGTTTTGTGTTAAGTAAAGATGTGTTATACGGCCAAGACTTAAAAGCAAATTCAAACAATGTGTCTGGTTATGAAGTTGCAATTGGCAATAAGTATAAAATGCATACGGTTGACTTTAAAGACGCTTTTCAACCACGCTTAGGTGTTACTTGGAATTATGCCGAAGACGCATCGGTATTTGCTAATTATGCCAGCTATAACCCAGAGGCTTCATCGCTAGCGCGTGCCGCATCTTGGGCGCGTAACTCGCAAAAAACAATCAACGTATTGTTTGATGAAAACGGTAATTACTTAGACAATCAACCAGCTAGTGGTTCTTCAGGTAAGTTCTTCCAAGAAGGCATTAAGCCAAAACGTATTGATGAAATTACCATTGGGGCGACTAAGTCAGTGACTGATAAGCTTTATGTTAAAGGTCATGTGCGCCATCGTGAGTTATCTCACCCGTGGGAAGATACCCCAAATAATGCAAGACTTTATGGTGATTATACTAGTCCATTCGGCCCAGTACCTGATCATATAGCGGCTAAAGGTGAATATATTCCTAATTTAGCTGAAATGCGCGCTGAAGTTGGTGGTTCGTCTTATGTTATTGCGGAGCTTGATGACGCGAAAAATACTTATTATGAAGTAAGTTTAGAAGCTGAATACAATGCAGATAGATATTTTGCAAGCGTTTCATACACTTGGAGTCATTACTACGGTAACTACGATCAAGACATTACCAGTGGCTCAAGTGATGGTAACTTATTTATTGGTTCATCTAATTTAGGCGATGGTAAAGGTCGTCAACTTTGGGATGGTAAATACGGTAAATTAAATGGCGATAAGCCACATGTATTTAAAGCTTATGGTTATTACACCACCGATTGGGAAGCGAATATAGGTGGTTACTTAGTGTACCAGTCAGGTGATGTTTGGGAAGCTTGGGATGGTGCGGAATATGGCTATTCAAGTGACACTATTCGTTATGCTGAGCATGCAGGTAGTCGCCGAGAGTCAAGCCATTGGCAATTAGACTTAAATTACACGCAAGACTTTACTATGTTTGATAATTACACAGTGAAATTCCGTGCCGATGTATTTAATGTTTTTGATAATCAAACTGGTTACAACTACGACCCGTATGTAGACAACGATGATTTTGGTAAGCCACGTGATTTAATCAATGCGCGTCGTATACAACTTTCAGTAAATATTGGTTTCTAGTTGGTTTGAGTTAATATTAATTGTTTACTCTCTCAGTATTAAATCCCCGCTTGTGCGGGGATTTATCTTAGAGACTGTTGATGCTTCAGGCTTGTTTTTGCAACAGATTGTTTGGTATTAATACAGGGCACCTATTAGGTGTGGTTGTTCTCGGTTATAGCATCCTGCGTCACTCTAGCTTCTGCATCTATGCAGTCGCCCATAAATAGGTGCCAACGCGATAGAAATGATAAACAAACGTTCCCCTTGGGTTCTTCTAAACACTCTCTGAGCTGTGTTGCTAGTAAAGTGTTCAGGTTGAACGAAATTCAAGCTCGAAAGATCAAGAGCCTTTAATTTTATATGAAAAATAATGTCTGCTTTTAAAAACTTTTTATCTACTGTTCAAATAAAGTCGCGAGTAATTATTGGTTTTGTTGCCCTTTGCTTAGCCTTTTTAGCAGGTTGCGCTTCTCTGCCGATAGAGAAGATGCCATCTCATAATTACAGTAAACGGATAAAATTTTTAGTGATGCACTTTACTGCAATAAACTACCAACGCTCGGTTACCGCTTTGGTGGATAAAGGAGGATTAAGTTCACATTACCTGTTACCTGAAAAACATGATGCAACTTATGAAGATAACGCGTTAAAAATTTTTCAGCTAGTTGATGAAAATGACCGCGCATGGCATGCAGGTTCAAGTTATTGGCAAGGAAAAAAAGATTTAAATGACCATTCTATTGGCATAGAAATAGTTAATGTACCTCAATGCAAAAGATCAGAAAACAGTATACAAGCTGATGCAGCGCTAGCGAACGAAAATGGCGATAATAGAAATTGCTTTTTTCCTGATTACGACCCCCAGCAAATTGAATTATTGATTGAATTATCTCAAGACATACTAGCAAGAAACCCTGATATCGGGCCCACTCAAATAATTGGGCATTCTGATATAGCGCCAACAAGAAAGAATGATCCTGGTCCTAGATTTCCTTGGTATCAGCTATATCAAGCGGGGATAGGGGCATGGTACGAAAAAGCTGATATGGATGAATATTGGCAAGTTTTTCAACGTAATATGCCAAATATAGGTTTAGCTCAAAAAGCATTGAAGAGTTACGGCTATGGCGTGACCGAAACAGGAATAATGGACGCGAGCACTATGGATACACTGTCAGCGTTTCAAATGCACTTTTTACCTTGGAATGTAAATGGTAAAGCTGATGCAAAAACGCTTGGGGCGCTTTTCGCACTATTAAAAAAGTATAAACCTAAAAGGTTTGATTCATTATGGCAGCGCTATCAGCTTGAGCAGATAGCTGATGTTAATACAGTTCAACCCCTCAAAAGAGGACAAATTGATGCCGTATTTCCAGAGCCAGAAGAACACAGAAGTGAACGAGTATTAGTTAATGATCGTGCCATTTTTAAAAGTTATAAAGGGCGTGGTGAAATTGTTATAGAGAGTATTGATGCGACTTCAGCCGATATTTTTATTAATGGTCAACAGCTTAATATAGCCTCTCCTTTAATCGAAGGAATGCGTTATCAATACAGTTTAAAACGTCGAACGAAAAATGGCGACAATACCCTTAGGGTTGAGAATGTTATGCCTGAAGGGGCAACAATTAATATTGTTATTCCTTATCCTGAATTAATTAATAAGACGAGTCAGCCCAATAAAAAGTTAGCAAAGAGCTTTGCACTGCTTGATCAACAAATTACACAAGACATTGAAAAAGGCTTTCCGGGAGCCGTTTTATTAGTATTAAAAGACGGTAAAATAATTAAAAATCAAGCTTATGGCTATGCGCGAAAATTTGCCGACGGAGGTGAATTATTAACAAAGCCGTTATTGATGAAACAAGATACTATTTTTGATATTGCTTCAAATACCAAAATGTTTGCCACTAATTTTGCCTTAATGACATTAGTGAGTGAGGGAAAATTAGAGGTAACTAAACCGATCTCATATTATTTACCTGACTATCAAGGAGGGGGCAGAGAAAGTCGCTTAGTGAAAGACTTTTTAACGCATAGTGCAGGTTATTCACCCCAAGTGCGGTTTTTCACGAAAGACAACAAGCTAGGAGAACGTTTTTACTCGCAAAGTCAGTACAAAACTAAACAATTGATTCTTAATAGCGTGCCTTTTGTTGTTGGTAGAGGTACCAAACGAATGTATAGCGATACTGACTTTATGCTGCTTGGTATGTTAATCGAACGATTAACAGGACAAGGGTTAGACTCCTTTGTTGAACAGCATATTTATCAACCATTAAACTTAACACACACATTGTTTAACCCTCTTAAAAAAGGCATTAATAAACAACAGGTTGCTGCAACTGAAGTGCATGGTACGACACGAGGTGGCCGAGTAGACTTTGATAACATTCGAGAATATGTTCTGCAAGGAGAAGTGCATGATGAAAAAGCATTTCATTCTTTTTCGGGAGTAGCAGGGCATGCAGGGTTGTTTTCTACAACCTCTGAAATGGCGGTGTTAATGCAAACATTACTAAATGGTGGTGGCTATGGCGAAAAGCATTTTTTTGATAAAAGTGTTTTAGACCAATTCACTAAGCCTGCTGATGGCGATGGCAGCTTCGGTTTGGGCTGGCGCAGAAATAATAATGGCGCATTAAGGTGGCATTTTGGACCTTACGCGAGTTCATTATCATATGGGCATACGGGCTGGACAGGTACTGTTACCGTTATAGACCCAGCCCACGATTTAGCAATTGTTTTATTAACAAACGCCAGACATAGCTTGATTGAAGGCGGCCAATCTAAATATAGCTTTAAAGGTAAGCAGTTTGAAACAGGTAAATACGGCAGTATTATTTCACTTATTTACCAAGCTATTTTAGATAATAACTTGTAATGATTATTTTCAGTAACATTGCTATAGAGGCGTTATGAAAGAGAATTTATCACCGAAAAACATTAGAGAAAGTATCCGCCAAGGCAGCCATAAAAGGAACACTTCTGGCTATGCTAATGGATTTGTTCAAGGTAACCTTGTTATTTTACCGAAAGAGTGGGCGAATGATTTTCTCCTGTTTTGTCAGCGTAACCCAAAACCATGCCCACTCATTGGTATGTCGTCAGCGCCGGGAAATTATTTATTAAGTGAAATGGGTGATAATGTCGATATTCGCACCGATGTGCCGCAATATCGAATTTTTGAACATGGTCAAATTAAAGACGAAGTGACTGATATCAGTGCTTATTGGCGTGACGATCTTGTTACTTTTGTACTTGGCTGTTCATTTTCATTTGAAGAAGCATTAATTGCCGACGGTATTGAAATTAGAAACATCAGCGAAAATAAAAATGTCCCCATGTATAAAACAAACATTGCCTGTAAAAGTGCGGGCAGTTTTAGTGGCAATATGGTGGTGAGTATGCGGCCAATGGTGGTTGCTGATGTTATTCGAGCTATTCAAATTTGTACGCGTTTTCCTGCTGTTCACGGTGCCCCTGTTCACTTTGGCTCTCCTGAACAAATAGGTATTGAAAATATCAATAATACTGATTTTGGCGATGCAGTAACAATTAAGCAGGACGAGATTCCTGTTTTTTGGGCGTGTGGTGTAACCCCTCAGGTGGCTTTAGCACAGGCAAAACCTCCATTTTGTATTACGCACAGTCCAGGTTGCATGCTGGTTACTGATATTCCCAATAGCAAATTATCAATTATGTAGGCTTTTTATGATAAAACTAAATTGTGACTTAGGTGAAAGCTTTGGTTCTTGGGAAAAAGGCCTTGATGAACTGGCTATGAAAAATATTGATCAAGCCAATATTGCTTGCGGTTTTCATGCAGGCGATCCGCTAGTCATGCATCGCACCTTATTATTGGCGAAAGAAAACAATGTTGTAGTTGGCGCGCATCCTGGGTATCCAGATCTTGTCGGTTTTGGCAGAAGAAGCATTAAATGTAGCATAGAAGAAATAGAGTCAATGATGACTTATCAAATTGCGGCTATCGACGGTATGGCAAAATCATTAGCGATAAACGTTGAATACGTGAAACCCCATGGCGCATTATATAATGACATGATGATTGACGAAACTACGCGTTTAGCCGTGATGAGAGCGACAGCTCGTTATCACAAACCTTTGAAATTAATGATACAAGCGACAGCCGATTTTAAGGCGCATAAACAAGAAGCTCAGCAATATGGACTGTCATTAATAGCAGAAGGCTTTGCTGACCGTCGTTATGATGATAACGGGCGTTTGTTGTCGAGAAATGAGACAGGTGCAGTATTGAATAAAGAACAAATGCTTGCGCAAGTACAGCAGTTAAAAGAGAGTGGCACTGTGACTACCGCGAGTGGTTTATCGTTAGCGTTGGAGTTAGAGAGCTTATGTGTTCATGGCGATAATACCGCTGGCGTAGAAGCCATTAAACTTATTAAGCAGCTATTACAGGCATGAACATTAAAATAGCTGGAGAAAATGCGTTAATTATTTATTTTGCTGAACAAGCGAGCCCTTTTGTCGCACAACAAGTTAAACAAGCTCAATTAATAATAAAGGAAGTGTTAGGCAGTAAACTTGTAGATTTTATCCCTTCATATGCTTCTCTCTTGGTCGTTTTTGATTTGGGTCGAACGGACCATCATAGTGTTCGACGTTTAATACGGACATGCTTAGCTCAAATAACTGAAAGTGAAGCTGCAGTTGGCAAAATGATTGAATTACCCGTTTATTATGGTGAAGACGTAGGCATAGACCTTAGTGCACTTGCACGACAAGCTAAGTTAAGTATTGAAGAGGTTATTGCCATTCATCAATCGGTTCATTATCGGGTTTATGCCATTGGTTTTGCGCCTGGTTTTGCGTATTTAGGTGATGTGGATAGCCGAATTGCTGCTCCTCGCCTGAGTACACCTCGAAAAAAAGTACCGCAAGGAGCGGTTGCTATTGCTGATCAACAAACCGCTATTTATCCGAGTGAGTCACCCGGTGGCTGGAATATTATTGGTCGCAGCCCAACAAAAATGTTCAACCCTCATACTGTGCAAACTATGCCTGTTGCTGTTGGCGATATTGTTAAATTTCATGCGATTTCTCAAGCTGAATTTATCGCTTTAGGTGGTGTGCTATGAGTGGCTTTACGGTGAAGCTACCCGGCATGTTAACTTTGCTTCAAGATAGTGGTCGAAATGGTTACTATCATCTTGGGTTAACCAATGGCGGTGCTTTGGATAATACCGCCTTTAAGTGGGCGAACCGTTTATGTGGTAATTCATTAAATGCATGTGCATTAGAAGTGAGTATGGGAGGCTTAGAACTTACCGCTCAAATTGATACTGTGATTGCTGTTACTGGCGCTAATATGGTGTTAACAATAAATGGAAAAGAGCAAGAAACTTGGCGAACTCATCGAATTATCGAGGGAGATACCATTGCCTTAGCTTATGCTACGTATGGGATACGTTGTTATTTTGCGGTTGCTGGTGGTTTTTCAATAACGCCTCAGTTTGGTAGTTGCTCAACAGTTTGTCGAGAGCATGTTGGCGGCCTTAATGGCAACAAGCTTGAAGCGGGAGATGTGTTACCGTGTGCTCGTGTTCATCACGAAAATGCTCAATTTGATTTAATGCTGCCAGAAAAGCATCGACCGATATATCAAGGTCATGTCACATTAAGAACGATTCCTAGTTATCAACAGCAACATTTTTCAGCCGTTCAACAACGGTTATTTTATAGTAGTGAATATCGTGTAAGTGAGCTGAATGATCGTATGGGCTATCGATTAAGTGGTCAAAAAATAAAGTCAGATATTCAAGGTATATTATCGGAAGGTATTTGCTCAGGAGCAATTCAAATTCCTGCTGATGGTCAACCCATTGTGTTGTTGAATGATCGCCAAACCATTGGCGGATACCCCAAAATTGGGGCTGTTATTTCCTCAGACACCGCTAAATTGGCACAATTATCAGCAGGGCAGCGGGTAAATTTTGAAGCAATAAGCATGGAATATGCGCACAATCTTTACCATTTAAACTCTCACTTATTTGAACAAACTCAACTGGTACGTTGTAGTTAATGGGCTTTGGAAAAAAACATGAAAGATGAACTGTCATTAAGTGTTGAAATTGAAAATATTCTTGTGAAACAAAACTTGCGAGGAATGAAAGCATTACAAGCTAAATTAAGTGCTGGTTATTGTCTTCGAGCAGCCAAAAAGCTGAAAAATATTAAAGGAACCGTGTTGATTGGTACGGGGTTTCCGGTGTTAAACACGTTTGAAACAGATGGACCTGTTGGCTCGTTAATATTATATAAAGCGTTACAAAAGTTAGGTGCACACCCTATTTTAGTTTGCGGCACGCCAATGGCCAATGTTTTGCAAACTGACTATAACGTTTATGTGATTAGTGTTGGGCAATTACACTTAGGTGAAGTTGAAGCAAGTCGAGCTTTAGCGCATTTATCACCCGAAGTTGTTATTTCAATTGAGCACCCTGGGCTTGCTGAAAATAACCGTTACCACAATATGCGTGGTGAAGATATTACCGACAAAGCAACATGTTTCGATTACTTTTTACGTCAAGCTCGGTGTCCAACCATTGCAATTGGTGATGGCGGCAATGAAATTGGCATGGGGAATGTTAAAAGTGCTTTGGAGGCGTTAGATATTATTCCGTCAGTTACTAAGTGCGACGAACTTATCATCTCAGATGTTTCTAATTGGGGCGTTTATGGCATTTTAGCTTTTTTAAGTTTATGGAGTGGTCAAGACTTACTAAAAGAAACTTGCCCTGAAGCTGTTTTAATTTATCTTTCAAAACATGGCAGTGTTGATGGCGTAACAAGAAAAAATGAACTTACTGAAGACGGTTTACCAGTAACAGCAGGTAAAGCGATTATCGACGAAATTCGAACAGTGATTGGTTTTAATAAATAACCTGAACTCGGTTTAAGAGATGTTTAACAAGTTGAAATATAATAAAAAATTATTTAATTATATCTTTAGCTTGATAGTTTTTTTTAATTCAAGGCAAATTTCGCGTCAATAGCCAGTCTATTGCAAGTAAATTTAACGCCGAAGTAAGGAAAAATAGCTGCTAGAGAAATATTTGTTAAGCCGAGCTCAGGTTAAATAGTACTTAATAGCTTAAAAGGTATAAATACAGTGTCGATTGTATATTTAAATGGGGACTTTTTACCCATAGAAAACGCAAAAATATCACCATTAGATCGAGGTTTTTTATTCGGTGATGGCATCTATGAAGTTATTCCCTCTTATGAGGGAAAAATGGTGGGTCTAAAAGGGCATTTAAATAGAATGTTTAATGGCTTAACCGAAATAGGCATTGTGGTAAATAAAACGGCAGAGCAGTGGACTTTGCTATGTGAAAAACTTTGTCAGCTAAATAATTACGGCGCCTTAGGAATATATATTCATATTAGCCGTGGTACTGATATTAAACGCCATCACGCATACCCACAGGGTATTACACCAACTGTTTTTATGATGACCTTTGAAATACCAGTACCAATCACACCCGACTGTAAAACTGCAAAAGGTTACTCTTTAATAAGTACTGAAGATCTGAGGTGGCAACGTTGCCATATTAAATCAACCGCTTTGTTAGGGAATGTAATGCATTTCCAGCAAGGTTATGAAGCCAATTGCAATGAAACCTTATTATATAATGATAAGTTAGAATTAACGGAAGCAAGCTCTTCTAATATATACATTGTTAAAAACGAAGTGTTGATCACACCCAAGTTGGATAATCAAATACTCCCTGGTATTACGCGAGATATTTTATTAGCTATTTTACGTGATGAAGGGTCAATTAATATTGAAGAACGAGTGGTAACACTTGCGGAAGTTAAAGATGCGGATGAAATTTGGATTTCAAGTTCAAGTAAAGAAATTGCGCCAGTAACTGTACTTGATGGTAAAAAAGTGGGCGATGGTAAAGTAGGGAAAATTTGGCAAAAAGCAGCAACACTTTATAGTAATAATAAATTTAATTATTAACACTTTGTTTCGTTGGATAACGTTAAATAAAGCGCTATAGCGTTATTTTATTTGGGTTATAATAAGGATTGAACAATTTAAGGTGTTTATTCGATTTATGATATGACATTAGATTGGTTGCGGGAGCCAGATTTGAACTGACGACCTTCGGGTTATGAGCCCGACGAGCTACCAGGCTGCTCCATCCCGCGTCCGAATGACCTAATTAAATTAGGAAGCCAAGAGGTTTAAACTCTATCTTAAGAGTTGGTTGCGGGAGCCAGATTTGAACTGACGACCTTCGGGTTATGAGCCCGACGAG
>JBMZCX010000022.1:0-36667 GCA_049613795.1 Thalassotalea sp.
CTCGCACTTCAAGGTGCTGTTTAAGCAGGGCTAAATTCGCTAAACATGTTTCTCTGGGAATGGCTAAACGCTCTGCATTTTCAGGCAACAATGTTTTTGCAGGAGAAAGTGCAGGGCACTTATTGGTATGAATCAGCTTTACCGAAATAGGTAATTCACCTTCAGCAAGTTCGTCTCTGCGAGTATATAAGCGCGCCTTAATGTCAGCAGCACTTAAATCAATTAAAGGTTGAGGGCTTTGCGCTAAATCAACCGCGATAACGGCATTTTTATTTGTTGGGTGATAAGAAATTGGAGCAAACCAGCTTGTACAACCATGTTGCGACGAAATACGGCTAGAAGTATGCACAACAGGTGTCATATTGTACACATCAAGCAATTCAGCCACTTTTTTCTTATTACGTAAGTTAAATAAATAATGATAAAGCTTTGGCTGTTTTTCTTTAATTAACTTTGCCATAGCAATCGTGGCGTATACGTCACTCATTGCGTCATGGGCGGCTTCGTGGCTTATACCATTGGCTTTGGTGAGTAACTCTAAGCGAAAACTAACTACTTGCTCGCCGTCACGCTCAACGGTTGGCCATTCAATACCTTCAGGGCGAAGGGCATAACAAGCACGAACCATGTCAATAATATCCCAACGACTATTGCCGTTTTGCCATTCTCGGGCATAAGGGTCATAAAAATTACGATAGAAAAGGTAGCGCGACACTTCATCGTCAAACCGAATACTATTATAGCCAGCAACACAGGTATTTGGCACAGTGAATAACGCTTGTATTCGGGCGGCAAATTCAGCTTCAGACAATCCCTCTTTTAATGCTTTTTGTGGTGTAATACCTGTCACTAAAGCCGCTTCAGGGTTAGGTAAATAATCAGCAGGTGGCTGACAGTAAAACATTTCAGGCTCGCCAATAATATTTAAATCAAGATCAGTTCGAATGCCTGCAAATTGAGAGGGCTTATCGTATTTAGGTGATATTCCCCAAGTTTCATAATCGTGCCACATTAATGTTTGCATGTTCTGACTCAAGTTAGTCCTTTTAATCATTAATTATGATTACTTACGTTTAATATAACCGGCATATTAACAACATCAAAAGTTAAAATCATTGAAAAACTGTGAGGGTACAATTTAACTAGAGACTTTGTTAGAAATGATTACGTCATTAATTGGTAATTTCAAAAACATAAAAGGCACCGTATTCTAGTGAAAGAGAATATCCGACAGTGATGAGGTACCTGCAAGGATCACAGTTAACGCAATAATTAGTTTTAATTATTGCTCACTTGTGCGGGTTAACACACGCAAAGCCTACGTTGCTCTCAATCCCAATAGTCAGTCATTGCTCAATCGGTCGCCTTGATTTATTACAATTACGCACAACAAGATCACAAATTTAATGAAAATGGTATACTAACCGATTGATTTACTGATTATTTGTAATTATATCAATGTTAAATATTGCGCATTCGTACCAATTTGTTGGTAGAGTATGCAGTGTTAAATAGAATTTACGTTTGCACGGAATAAAAGAATGAATTTGAATGATGTTATAGCGTTAGATAACGCAGACCCATTGGCTATAAAAAGGCTCGCGTTTGATTTGCCTGAAAATACAATTTACTTAGACGGAAATTCGTTAGGAGCGTTACCTAAAGCGGCAAAATCGAGAATAGCGAATGTTGTGAATGAGGAGTGGGGAAACGACCTGATTAAAAGCTGGAATAAGCATCACTGGATTGATCTACCTATCAATATAGGCAATAAAATAGCTCCTATTGTAGGGGCAGAGCAGGGGCAAGTTATTTGCTGTGACTCTATTTCAATTAATTTATTCAAGTTGTTGGGCAGTGCGTTATCTCTTAATTCTGGGCGTAGTATTGTTTTATCGACACAAGATAATTTTCCTACCGATTTATATATGGCACAAGGCTTAAGTGAGTTGTTAGGCCCTGAGTTGTGCCAACTTCATTTAGTAGAAGAGCAGAAAATAGCGCAAAGTTTGACTAAAGACGTGGCAGTGTTGTTATTAACTCAGGTTAATTTTAGAACGGGTCAATTATTAAATATGGAAAAGTTGACTCAACTTGCTCATGACCAAGGTATTTTGGTTATTTGGGATCTCGCCCATAGTGCTGGTGCATTGCCCATAGAGCTAGATAAATGCAAGGTAGATTTTGCTGTTGGCTGTGGTTATAAGTATTTAAATGGCGGGCCAGGTGCGCCAGCATTTTTATATGTAGCTAAACGACATCATGCGTTAGTTAAACAACCGCTGTCAGGGTGGATGGGTCATGAAAGCCCTTTTGCTTTTGATCATACCTATCAGCCTGCAAACGATATTCATCAATTTTTATCGGGTACACCCAGTGTGATCTCGATGAGCGCATTAGATTCAGCGCTTGATGTTTGGCAAGACGTTGATATGTTGGAAATTAGACAAAAATCGATAGCATTATGCGATGTATTTATCGATGCAGTTAAAATGCATGACTGCTTAAGTGAATTACAACTGTGTTCGCCAAGCGCTTTTAATCAAAGGGGAAGTCAATTAGCTTTTGTTCATAATAATGCCTTTGCAATTTGCCAAGCTTTAATTGAAAAAGGTGTAATAGCAGACTTTCGTGCGCCAAACATACTGCGTTTTGGTTTTACGCCTCTTTATACGTCTTTTGAAGATATATGGAAAGCGGTAGGCACTTTAGCTAATGTGGTAGTAAGTGAGCTATATAAAAAGGAGCGTTTTAATTTAAAGGCAAAAGTAACCTAATATTATGTTAGCGCCGTAAATTGAGAAAGATCTCACAAGGTAAATACAAGTCACTGCAAATATTCAAAATATTAAAAAGTCCTAGTACTCTTTTCTTATTGAATAAGCGTTTGAAATAAAATGCATTTCAATACCTTCTTGGTTAGGTCGATATCGAAATTTATGATAACGTCGAAGGGGTACTTTATCTGTTTGGAATTAGTTGTATGAAAAACGCATTACCTTTACCCGAAGAAAGAAAGTTAACGGTAATATATCGGGTCGAGCCTGGGTGTCTCGGGCCTGAAGGAGCAAGTCATATTATAAAGTTTTGTATTTTTGCTCAAGCAGCGCTACAAACATTAGATTCAAACTATATTACGTGGAATATTATATCCAGAGAAGACAAAACCTTACCTGAGATGGAATATAATGTGGTTGGTAAAAAAATGAGCCACAATCAAGCTGAAAAGTATTTAGCTATATTTGGTAAAAGCTTAGATGAATTTGAAGGCCGTTTAAGTGATCAATTAACTCTTCTTATTGATAAGTTTATGGGGTATTAAATTTATTAACCATGACAACTCTTTATATTTTTTCAGGATTACCTGGTGCTGGTAAAAGCACGCTTGCGGTAGGTTTAAGTAAACATATAAAAGCCTCGTATCTTCGCGTTGATACCATTGAACAAAGCTTAAAAGAATTATACCAACAAGATGTTTATGCGCATGGCTATCACTTAGCCTATAGGCTTGCATCTGATAACTTGAGGCAAGGGCTAAATGTTGTTGCTGATTCTTGTAACTCAGTGCTTCAATCACGTGAGGAATGGCAGCAAGTTGCCCTAGAGGAAAACGCCGCCTTTATTAATATAGAGGTTTGTTGTTCGGCTCTTAATGAACATAAATTTCGGGTGGAAAATCGTGAACCATCGGTTGAAGGATTAATACTGCCGTCGTGGAAAAATGTTACAAACCGCTTGTTTGAACCGTGGCATTCATATGTTATAACCCTTGATACGGCTGGTGAGTCAGCACAGCAATCAATAGCTAGGCTTATTAAACTACTTGGCCTATAACACAACTAATGATAAGGATTTCTATGCGATATTTAATTTTACTTTTTACCTTTGCTTTTTCATCATCACTTTACGCTAATGAATTTGATTTGAAAAAATTTGCTCAAACTTATTTCGATATCATGGTCGCTACGCAAGCACCTAATGCAACTAAACAAGATTTAGAAAATTACTTATCGTTATTAGTGGATGATGTTGGACATTCACATTTACCATGGGAAACAGATGATACAAGAGCTCCTGATGGAAAAGCAGCGATGCGAAAAGGTATGACATTTTATTTAGGTGCCCATACTGAGTTTAGTGCTGAACTTCTCGATGTTTTTGTTTTTAATACCTCAGCTATTGCAATACGTTATAAAAGCAGTGCTAAAGGTATTCACCCCCAAAACAATCAAGCGCTTGAATATACTAATACGATGATGGAAGTGCTTGAACTTGAAGCGGGAAAAGTTGCTATTATTCGAAAGTACCATGAGTAAATATTTATATTGACAATAATTTGATAAATATAGGAATTATTTTATAAATAGGTCTATGGTTAATGTAAATGTGGGCATTGAAACAAGTTCATTTAAGTTAATCTTGTTTGATTAACTGATATTAGTCAAAGGAACCTTTATGGAATCATTACAAGTACAAGAATATATGAACCATTATCCCGTCACTTTTACACCCGAAATGGCAGTGGAAGAAGCATCGTTACGGTTTTTGAAAACCAAACAAATTGGTGGGCCTGTTATTGATAAGAACCAACGTTTAATTGGTTTTTTATCTGAAAGTGAAGTATTAGCTAAGCTAATAGAGTCAACCTATCATAATGTTCACTCAGCTTGTGTTAGTGACTTAATGCGTACAGAAGTTTTATCGGTTAAACCTTACGATAGCGTTATAGAGCTTGGTCAAAAAATGCTTGAAAATAGGCCTAAAGTTTACCCCGTAGTTGATGACGACGGTAATTTACTTGGCACCATTAATCGAAATGATGTGTTATCAGCAATTGATCGACATTTACGATCAGGTTTTAATGCGGGTTCATAAACTTATAGTTAGTTATTATTGTAGGTGAATTTATCTCGGATCTGTTGATCTTTGCTATCTTACAAATCTGTTTAGATGTCATTGCTAAAAACCTATTTAATTGGAATAAAATTTAAATAGGCAAGATCAACAGCCGCTAAATTCCTGCTTTACGATACTAACCCTCCATTAATTTAGCTCTGTCGGAGTTAGCCACATTAAATCTATCTTATTTTAAACTTAATTATCGCTCTAATGCAGACATCCTTATTAGTTGTTATAAAAATGTTTATTTATTGTTTCTTTTAAGGGTTGTCGAAAAAACATCGTATAAACCATGGTATCCGTCTTAAATGTAAAGCTATGTAAAGCTAATTGTTTCAAAATATAGGTATTAGTATCATTTAATGGAAATGTTAAATGGTATATACCATTTCTTATTAGGTAGAAATTAAAACGATGAGTCGTACTTTTAAATTAAAATTTGTATTACCAGCTGTTGCCATGCTTTCGGCATGTGCAGGGCCTAGCGCCATAACTGATGCGGTTAAAAAGGTTGATACGCCTAAAAACTGGGCTGGCAATACATCTAATGAATCACAATCGAATGTTGCCATAGACAATTGGGTTAATAGCTTTAATCACCCGCAGTTAACAGGAGTTATTAATCAAGCAATTGCTAATAATTACCAGTTTAAAGCGCAAGGCGCTAAATTAGCGATAGCTAAGACACGTATTACGGTCGCGAATGCGTCAGATCTTCCTGAATTGTCTATGAGCTTTGGACAATCTCGCCGTAAAACACTACCTAACAGCGGTGTTAATTATAGCAGTTCTTCTGATATTAATTTGCAACTAAGTTACGAGTTAGATCTTTGGGGAAAATTGTCTGATGAACAAGAAAAAGCACAACTAAATTACGCCAGTGAACTTGCCCAATATCAGCAGGCACAGTTAACGTTAGTTGCCGATGTAACCAAAGCGTACTTTAGTTTAGTTGAGGCAAAGTCTTTATTAGCGTTATATCAAGAAAGGGCGGCCAACCTAAAAAATAACTTAGCGATGATCCAGTCGTCTTATCAGTTAGGCTTGCGAGACGCGTTAGACGTGTACTTAACGCAAAATAATGTCAGTAGCGAATTAGCGCGTATTGCTGAGCAAAAGCAGCAGGTAGCAAATAAAAGTAGATCGTTAGAGCTATTATTAGGTGAATACCCTAACGCAGACATAGCATCGGGTGTTGAATTAATGACCTTTAATACCGATTTAGCTCAAGGTGTGCCGTCAGATTTATTAACCAAACGTAGCGATTTACGAGCCTCTTGGTACGATTTATTAGCGTTAGACGCTAGCTTAGCTATTGCCCATAAACAACGTTTTCCACGTATATCGTTATCAGCATCTACGGGCGAAAGCTCAAACGAGTTAGGTGATTTGTTAGATGGTGGCTCAATGGCATGGTCGTTAATTGGTAATTTAACCATGCCACTCTTTAATGCGGGTCGTTTAGCCTCCCTTGAAGAACAAGCAAGATTGGCAGTGGTACAAAAAGAGCAATTATATTTGCAACAAATGTATCAAGCCTTTGCAGATGTTGAGCGTTATATTGGTAATGCCAGTACACTTAAAGAGCGTTTTTCTCATTATGCAAAAGCAAAAGATAACGCTGTTTCAGCAGAAAAAATATCGTTCGACCAATACTTAAAAGGGTTAGTGTCTTATACCACGGTACTTGAGTCGCAACGCCGAGCGTTTGACTCACAAACCACACTAATTCAATTAAAAAATCAATTGTTAGCTAACCGAATTTCACTATTTGTTGCTTTAGGCGGTTCGCCATTTAGCGAATCAGCCAATTCAAAGAGTAAATAAACATGTCTATAAAAAGTAAAAAACTAATCCCATTAATTGTTATTTCAGCGTTTATCTTCGTTGCCTATATGGTGGCAAAAAATCCACCTAAAGCGCAACGAGGACGCCCAAGTGCGGCACCACAATTAAATGTTGACGTAATCACGCTAACACGTGCCAATACGCCGCTAGCGATAAAAAGTTACGGTAAGGTAAAACCAAGAACACAAAGTATGTTGCTACCTCAAGTGTCTGGGCAAATTATGTCGATTAGCCCTAAGTTTAGGGATGGCGGATTCTTTGAAAAAGGCGATGCTTTACTTGAACTGGATGATCGCGATTATAAAGCGGAAATCAAAATGGCTCAGTCAACTCTTTTTACGGCGCAGCAAACCTTTAGCGAAGAACAAGCCAGAGCAGAGCAAGCTAAACAAGACTGGCAGCGTTTAGGTAATAGTGAACAACCGTCTGATTTAGTTTTACGTAAGCCGCAATTATTAGCGGCACAAGCTAAGGTTTATTCAGCACAAGCCAGTTTAGCTAAGGCAGAGCTTTCTCTTGAGCGTACTCAAGTGAAAGCCCCATTTACTGGACGTATATTGAAAAAAGAAGTTGATGTAGGCCAAGTGGTTTCGGCTAACACTAAACTAGCTGAAATTTACGCGGTTGACTATGTTGAAATTCGCTTACCAATTCAAAACAAAGACTTAGCTTACATTGACTTACCAGTAAGTAATCGTTTTCAAGGCCAAGCGGTTAATCAACCCGCGGTTGAAATTTTGTCTGAATTAATGACAACGCCGCAAACTTGGCAAGGCAAAGTGGTTCGTACAGAAGGTGCATTTGACAGTGCATCGCAACAATTATTTGTGGTTGCGCAAATAGATGACCCTTATGGTGTTAATCAATCTGAAGGCTTACCGCTAAAAATTGGCCAATATGTAAAGGCAACCATAACAGGCAAAACTTTAAGCAATGCGTTAGTTATTCCTAATAAAACCATTTATCAAGGAAGCTACGTATACATTGTTGAAAATAACGCGTTAAAAAGAAAATCGGTAAAGTTAGCTTGGCAAAATGAAGACATTGCTGTTGTAGCCGAAGGCTTAACTGAAAATGAATTATTAGTATCAACGCCATTAGGCCAGGTGAATTCGGGTACGCCAGTAGCAATTAATGCAAAAGACGGTGTTATTCGTGCTAAAAAGCAAAAGCGCAAAAAAGCTATGCAAAAACAAGCTAATGTCGCGAAAGGAGAGCAGTCATGATCGCATGGTTTGCACGTAATCATGTTGCCGCAAACTTGTTAATGATCACCATATTTTTATCGGGATTACTTTCATTAAAAGGCAATATTCCATTAGAAGTTTTTCCTTCTTTTGAGTCTGACATTGTTAATGTAAGTGTAAGCTTACGTGGTGCTACACCTGAAGATGTTGAACAAGGTGTCGCTATTCGAATTGAAGAAGCGGTACAAGATTTAGAAGGCATAAAACACATTTCGTCTACCTCTGTTGAAGGTTCGGCACGTGTACGCATTGAAGCTGACTCTGGTTACGATGTGCGCGAATTATTATCTGACGTAAAAAGCAGAGTTGACGCTATTAACACGTTTCCTGTTGAAGCAGAAAAGCCAAGATCGTCTATTTTACAACGTACACCTGAAGTTATTGCGGTAACGGTTGCTTCAATTCACAGTGAAAAAGAAATTAGAGAATTTGCAGAACAAATACGTGATGACTTATTAACCTTACCGCAAGTTACGCAATTATCGCTAGACGCAGTACGCAACTACGAAATTAATATTGATGTGAGCCAAGACCGTTTAAAGCAGTACAGTATAACTATTGCCGACATTGCAAATGCAGTTAAAGCAAGCTCGCAAGACTTTTCAGCGGGTAATGTACGTACCGAAGGTGGTGATGTATTAGTACGCTCAAAAGGACAAGCGTATCGTCGTGACGAATTTGAAGAAATTATTATTAAAACGAATACGGATGGCACTTTTTTACATTTACGTGATGTTGCTATTGTTAATGACGGGTTTGAAGAAAAACCGTTACGCGCGCGTTTTAATGGTAAACAAGGTGCAATGATCGAGGTTTACCGTATTGGTAATCAAAATGCGATTGAAGTTGCTGACGCCGTTAAAGCGTATATTGATAATAAGCAAGACGCTTTACCTGAAGGCTTTGAGTTAAGCTATTGGCGTGACCGCTCTGAAATTGTAAAAAGTCGCCTTAACACCTTAACAACCAATGCCTTACAAGGCGGATTTTTAGTGTTGTTATTACTTACACTATTTTTACGTCCGTCAATTGCTTTTTGGGTATTCATTGGTATTCCAATTAGTTTTATGGGCGCGTTTATTATGATGCCTATTTTTGGTATTTCGATAAATGTAATGAGCTTATTTGGCTTTATTTTAGTACTCGGTATTGTGGTCGATGACGCCATAGTTACCGGCGAAAATATATATCGACATACCCAAACGGCTAGTTCGGGCTTAGAAGCTGCAGTAAAAGGTACTGAAGAAGTTGCCGTACCCGTAACCTTTGGTATTTTAACAACCGTTGCTGCATTTTTGCCGTTGGCATTTATTGAAGGCATGCGTGGTGCCATGTTTGCGCAAATTCCGGTTATTGTGATCCCTGTTTTATTATTCTCATTAATTGAGTCTAAATTTGTTTTACCATCGCATTTAAAAAACTTAAAGCTTCGCAGTGAAAAAACCAAACAGTCTAAGTTTAGTGCATGGCAAGAACGTTTTGCAGATGGTTTTGAACGTGGCATTTTAAAATATTATCAACCTATTTTGAAAAAAGCGGTATCGAATAAGTTAACGACGTTAGCGTTATTTGTCGGCACATTTATATTAATTTTAACCTTTATCGCGTCAGGCTGGGCTAAGTTTACCTTTTTTCCGCGTATTCCAAGTGAAGTGGTTAGAGCAACAGTTAGCATGCCTATAGGCACGACTTACGATGTGGTTGACGGTTATGTAGAGCGAATGGTTAAGGCAGTAAACACATTACAAGATAAATATACTGATGAAGAAGGTAACAGTGTTATTTTAAATAGCATGGCCATTACCCGCAATGAAACAGGCCGAGTAATGTTTGAAATAATCCCTGCCGACAGCAATACAACAGGTGTGGGCTCACGTCAATTGGTTAGTGAGTGGCGTCAACTTATTGGGACTTTGCCTGGAGCCGAAAGCTTAACATTCCGTGCTGAAATTGGTCGTGGTGGCGATCCTATCAATATTCAATTAAGTGCTAATGAGTTGTCAACGTTGAAAGAGGTGGCAGGTCAAGTACGTACTCAAATTGCCACATACCCAACGGCATTTGAAATATCAGACAGTTTATCTAATGGTAAAGAAGAAATTCAAATAGAGTTAACAGCGCAAGGTTATGCATTGGGTATGTCGCGCTCTAGTGTTACTCGTCAAGTACGTGAAGCATTTTTTGGTTCACAAATACAGCGTATACAACGTGGTCGTGACGACGTTAGGGTAATGCTACGCTTTCCATTGTCTGAGCGTAAGTCGCTAGCAAGCTTAGGTGAAATGCTGATAAATACGCCTTCTGGTGGTCAAGTGCCATTAGCACATGTGGCAACTTTTACCCCGGGTAAAAGTCCGTCTGCGATTAATCGAATAGACCGATACCGTACCGTAAATGTTACTGCTGATGTTGATAAAACTACTACCAATATGACAGTACTTAATGCCGATTTACGAATGTATTTAGATGAATTAATGGGTAAATACCCTGGAGTGAATTATACCTTTGAAGGTGAAGCTAAAGAGCAAGCTGAATCATTTAGTAGTTTAGGTTTAGGGTTAATGTTTGTTTTCTTTATTATTTATTGTTTGTTGGCTATTCCATTTAAGTCATATATTCAGCCATTAATTGTTATGTCGGTGATACCTTTTGGCGCGATTGGTGCCGTATTAGGGCATTGGATAATGGGAATGGATTTAACCATCATGAGCTTGTTGGGGCTAATGGCATTAATTGGTGTAGTGGTAAACGACAGCTTAGTGTTGGTTGATTTTATTAATAAAAAGCGTTCAGAAGGCGCCGAGTTAATGGATGCAGTGTTAACGGCAGGGCAATCGCGTTTTCGTCCAGTCATGTTAACGTCGTTAACCACTTTTATTGGCTTAATGCCATTATTATTTGAAACGTCAACACAAGCACAATTTTTAATTCCTATGGCGGTTTCATTAGGCTTTGGTATTATTTTTGCCACCTTTATCACGTTGGTCTTAATACCTGTTAACTATATGTTGGTTGAAAGACTAAAAGGGGTTACTGCAAAAGGAATGAAAGCATTAGCTGCCTAAAGCGTTAACGTTATTGTAATAGGTTTTGTAAAAAGAAAAACAAAAGGGGGTATTGCTCGTTAGTATAAGTCGTTAAACTAACGGGCATACCTCTTTTTTATGGACACCTGCTATGGCTGAAGAAACTATATTCTCAAAAATTATTCGTCAAGAAATTCCCACCCCTTTGTTATATCAAGACGAGTTAGTAACTGCATTTCGTGATATTTCACCACAAGCGCAAAGTCATCTATTAATTATTCCTAATAAATTGATACCAACGGCAAACGACATAGAAGAAAGTGACGAACTTACCATCGGCCGCATGTTTACAGTGGCTAAAAAATTAGCAAAAGAAGAAGGTATTGCAGAAGATGGTTATCGGTTGATCATGAACTGCAATGATCATGGTGGCCAAGAGGTTTATCATATTCATTTACACTTAGTGGGTGGTCAACGATTGGGTAAAATGCTTAATTTACCTTAGATATTTGTTATCGATAATTACTAATAGGTATTAACAAAGGCTGTACATTTTACCAAATATTGATAGTATGCCGCACAAACCAAGGGGTGCCTTCTTTTAATAAGTTAAATTAAGGCTGAGATGTTTTATATCATGGTAATGATATGGCAAACCCTTTGAACCTGAACCAGATAATTATGGCGTAGGAATGGTTGGTGTAAGCTATTGAAATAATAAAGTTTACACTTATTTGTCTTGTGCTAGTAATGTCTGTGCTTTGCTACTTATTGAGATAAATATGACTTCTACACTTTTCAACAAATCTTCACTTGCTGTGGCGATCACGGTATCGCTTTTATCACCTATTTCATTTGCCAACACTTCTGAGCAAGCACTTGAAACAATAACGGTTACCTCAAATTTTAAAAAGCAGTCGTTAGCGTCAACACCTACTAGTATTGCTATTATTGACCAACAACAATTACAAGATCAAAGCGTACAGCATTTCGATAACGTGTTATCAAGCATTGCTAATGTTAATTATGCCGGCGGCACCTCTCGTCCTAAATATATACAAATACGTGGTGTGGGTGAACGCTCTGAATACAATGGCGCGCCTAATTCGTCAGTTGGCTTTATTGTTGACGACATCGACCTTTCTGGTTTAGGCATGGCGGCAAACTTGTATGATGTAAATCAAGTGGAAGTGTTAAGAGGCCCACAAGGTACTCGTTTTGGTGCTAACGCACTTGCTGGGCTTATTTATGTTCAGTCTAATCAGCCAACTGATGTTAGTGAACATGGCGTGTCGTCTAGTGTAGGTGACGACGATTTAATGACCTTATCTGGCTTTAGCTCTGGCGCGTTGTCTTCAAAGGTTAATTACCGCGTTAGTCTTGAGCAACATCAGCAAAATGGCTATAGCAACAATAGCTTTTTAGGCCGTGACGATACAAATAATGTAGATGAACTTACGG
This sequence comes from Thalassotalea sp., assembly GCA_049613795.1. Classification (GTDB taxonomy): domain Bacteria; phylum Pseudomonadota; class Gammaproteobacteria; order Enterobacterales; family Alteromonadaceae; genus Thalassotalea_B. The sequence goes on from JBMZCX010000022.1 coordinate 12,482, forward strand.
GTAAAATAAAACTTAATGCACAAGCGACGAAAGACTTAACCATTGATTTTACCTTGTTATTTGCCAATATGGACAATGGCTTTGACGCTTGGACATTAGATAATAATGGTTTCAACACTGCAACAGATGAACCAGGAACTGATAATCAAAAGTCAGTAGGGAGTTCATTAAAATTTTCATATACTGGCTTTAGTGGTGTTGATTTAACTGCTATTTCAAGTTTTACCACCACAGATCATCAGCACGCATACGACGGTGACTGGTCAAACCCTGATTACTGGGCAAGTAAAGCCTGTCTTGACGAATATGACGAGAATGGTAATGGCGACTATACCGACAGTATTGATTGTGTTTACGATTACTACTGGGATAAAAAAGCAGAGCGCGATGTTTTATCGCAAGAGTTTCGTTTAACCAATAAAGCGTCAAATAAAATATTGAACGGCTCTACTGATTGGTTACTTGGCGCTTATATAAGTAAGCTTGAAGAAGACAATATTACCGATGAAATTTATAACGGTTGGCCGTCAGACACTATTTTTGCTAATTACCAAGCAAAAAACATGGCTGTATTTGGTCAATTAGACAGTGAATTAGCGTCACAATATCAATTATCCGTTGGCTTACGCGTAGAAAAGCGTAACAGTGATTATATTGATTACACGACTGTTGGCACTGCAGATAACGCGTTTAATCCAAGCGAAACTATGTGGGGCGGTCATATTGCACTAAGTAAAGAAATTAATCGCAATCACAATGCTTATGTACGAGTGGCTCGTGGCTACAAAGCAGGTGGTTTTAATATGGGCTTGCCAACAGAGCTAACTCAATTTAAAGAATTTGATACAGAAACGCTAATTAACTATGAATTAGGTGTCGATTCGCAATTTGCAGACAATAGCGTACAAAGCCGTTTAGCGTTCTTTTATATGGACAGAAAAGACCAACAAGTAAACGCCTCGCAACAAAATCCAGACGAACCTCAGCGATTTATTATCTATACGGCTAATGCGACCAGCTCTTCAAGCTACGGATTAGAAATGGATTTGTCTTGGCAGGTAAACAATAGCGTTTCATTGTACTCAACCTTAGGTTATTTACGCGCAAGCTATGACAATTACAGCTATTTTGACAAGTATGGAACAAGCATTGACATTTCTGGACGTGAATTAGCACATGCCCCTAAGTTTACATATAGCGTAGGTGGCACGTATCGCGGTGATTCAGGCTTTTTCTTTAATACCTATTTGTCAGGTAAAAGTGCTTTTTATTTTTCAGACAGTCATTCAGAGAAGGCAGATAACTCGCACACGGTTAATGCTCGTTTAGGTTTTGAAACCAACGATTGGTCAGTATACCTTTGGGCGCGTAATTTAACCGATGAAAAAGTAGGGACTCGTGGCTTTTTCTTTGGTAATGAACCTGATATTGGCTGGGTAAATAAAAAATACGTTCGTTATGCTGCACCAAGACAGCTTGGCGTAACATTAGATTACCGCTTTTAATTTTAATGAGTGATGCCAAGTGCCACATTATTTGATAATTTGTCACTTGGTGTTTTTTTCACAAACCTAAGGTAAGTTATGGATATTTCAATTGAAATTAGTTTATACCCACTGGCACAAGAAAATTTTAAAACTGATATTTGGGCATTTATTCGCAAGCTTAGAGCGGTAGAAGGTTTAAACGTGGTGACTAACGGCATGAGTACACAAGTTTTTGGCGAATATGATCTTGCCGTTAAACATGTGATGGATGAAGTTAAAATAGTGCATCAAACGGTAGGCAGTGCGGTCTTTGTTTGTAAGTTTATTTCAGGTGACCGATCAGAAGTTGAAGCAGAAACCTAATGACTGAAATACTCTCTTACTACGCAAGTTTACCTTTAGTTGAATGGCTAGCGGTAATAAGCTCTGTACTCTACGTGATATTAGCTGCACACAACAATCGTTGGTGTTGGCCAGCCGCGCTGGTAAGTACTACGTTATATACGGCTATTTTTTATGAGTTTTACTTATGGTCTGACAGCTTATTACAAGTGTACTACTTTGGTATGGCGATATATGGCTGGTTTTGCTGGCGAAATAATCCGGAAAAAGTAAATAATGAAACACCATTAGTGGTGAATGAAAAAGCGATCAGTTTTCATATTACCGTCGTTCTTGCTTGTGCAGTGTTATCGGTTGCTTTAGGCATATTTATGGATCGCGTTACACCTACTCACTTTCCTTATTTAGATGCAGCTACTACGGTATTTGCGTTGTTTGCTACTTATTTAGTGACGCAAAAGGTACTTGAAAATTGGCTTTACTGGATTGTCATTGATCTTGTATCTATCTATTTATACGTTGAAAAAGATTTACTACCCACAGCATTTCTATTTGGCTTTTTTACTCTTTTTGCGGGCTATGGTTATTTAAAGTGGCGAAAATGTTTATCAACCGAGCAATTAGAGCCTCAATATCAATAGCTACATGATGGTATCAACTAAAGGCAACTAGATGACGTCAATTATTAGAGAATTACAGCAGTTGCCTTTTTTTTCTCAACAAATTATTGTTGATGTCGTTGAGATTACATCAGGCTTAAGTCAGCAGTCGTATAAAGTTATTTGTGATGATAATATTTATTACGCCAAATACTTTGCTCACTGTGCCGATAACAATAATAGGACTACCGAAAAGATACACTTAGCTAATATTGAAAAAGAGGTCTTATTAAAAAGTAAGCATTTTAATATTACTTTTCCATTGCTCTTCAATAGCGAACAATGGCTTATTACGCCTTATTTTGAAATAAGTGACCTTAATCAAGCGGCAATTCCCTTAAAAGTAAAAATAGAGCAATGCGTTGATCTGATGTTCACTTTTCAGCAAATACCTGTTAGTCGAACAGTGATAAAGCCAATTGATTTTACCTTTCACTTTACCGCGTTGTTTAATTTATTAGACTTAACTAAAGAGCAGCAAAAGAAATTAAACCAAATACTTTTATTAAATGAATATTCAAACAGTTCTACCCAAGTACTATGTCACGGCGACTTAAACTTCAGTAATATTGTATACCTTAAAAATGATAAAATATCCGCTAAAGTTATTGATTTTGAGTGCTGTTGCTTTGCTGATATTGAATACGACATTGCTATGATGATCGCAGTAAACAATTTATTTAATTTTAGTGATATTGATGAAGTTATCGTCTTTATTAAGCAGCTTCTGAAGGTAAAAAAAATCAATATCGACCCAGTTATGGTTATGCGTTACCTTTGTACTTGTTTGATTTTAAACGGTTTATGGTTTTTGGTGCGTTTTGAGCAAACGAAATTGACTAAATGGCAATTACTCGCTAATGAACAATTTACGCAAGCCGACTTACTTAACATGAATGATTTTTTACTGACACGCTTTTTTAAAACGCAAAGATAAATGAGATAACTCGCTTAAAAGATACGATTAATGGTAGTGCGTTGCCTAGTTATATACCCCATACTGCCATTATCAAAGTTATTGAGTTTATTTCGTGAATTTAAAAAACCTTATAAATAGTAAAGAACGTTTATTTTGGCTAATGCATACAGCAGGTTGGCTTGGGTTTGCTTTTGTTCATTATTTAAGTTCATTGCTGCATGACTTACGTGATTTATTCATAATTATTATTTTTTTAAATGCGTATGCAGGGTGGATTCTTAGCATCCCATTACGCTATTTATATCAACGAATTTGGAATTCATCGCCTTTAAGAATAGCGATCACAGTTATATTAGCGGCATATATAACGGGGCTTTTGTGGCAAATTATTAAGAACATTAATTATTGGGAAATATATAAGCATGGTTATCGCCCTGAAGTGCTTATTTATTATCTGAAAAATTCATTTTTCTCATTCTCCATTATGCTGTGTTGGAGTGTGCTTTATTTTGGCACTAAGTATTACCAAATGCTGCAAACAGAAAAGCAGAATGTATTACTTGCAAATAATGTCGCTCATCAAGCACAACTAAAAATGCTGCGTTATCAACTTAACCCTCATTTTTTGTTTAATACCTTAAATGCTATTTCCACTTTAATATTGATTGAAGAAAATAAAACGGCCAACGGTATGGTCACCAAATTGAGTGAATTTCTGCGCTATTCACTTGATAAAGACCCATTAAAACGCGTGACTTTAGAAAGCGAAATCGATGTGCTTCAACTTTACTTAGGTATTGAAAAAGTACGTTTTGAAGAACGTTTACAAATAAACGTTAATATAGAACCTGATTGTCGACAGGCATTAGTACCAAGTATGATCTTGCAGCCACTCGCTGAAAATTCAATAAAATATGCAATTGCTAAACAAGAGCATGGCGGCACTATTACGGTGAGTGTTTCGCGTTTTGGTAACGATTTATTAATTGAATTAGCTGATGATGGCCCTGGAGCGACTATTGTTGATGGCACTATTTTTCGAGAAAAAGGGGTTGGTTTAGCAAATACTCGAGAAAGGCTGCAAGCACTTTATCGTGACAATTATTCATTGGTAATTGCCCCAAATACTCCAAATGGTGTTAAAGTTAATATCAGATTGCCTTTCGATAATGGATAACGTAATGAATAAAGTGTTATCAACAATTATTGTTGATGATGAACCGCTTGCTCGTAAAGGCTTAGCGGTGCGTTTAGCTGAACATAGTGATATAAATATTATTACACAATGCAGTAATGGCAGAGAAGCCATTGAAGCGATTAAAGCATACCAACCTGATTTAATGTTTTTAGATATTCAAATGCCCGGACAAAACGGCTTTGAAGTGATGCAAAGTATTATTGACCAAGACTTACCATTACCTATGGTGATTTTTGTAACGGCTTTTGATCAATATGCAGTACAAGCATTTGATGTTCACGCTCAAGACTATCTATTAAAACCCGCTGACGAAGCACGACTTAATCAATCATTAGATAAAATAAGAGAAAAGCTTCAAGGTCAACAAAATGCTGATCATAAATCTAAATTAGTTCGCTTAGTGAGCAATGTTACGGGTAATGACTGTGAAAGTATTTTACAAGAGTTAGACTCGGATCAACCTGTTTCAATAAACAGCTATTCTGACATACTGGCAATAAAAGATGGTAGCGAAGTAAGCCGTGTTCCCACCCAAGACATTTTATGGATTGACGCTGCCGGTGATTATATGTGTGTTCATACCAGTGGAAACACTCACATCTTACGAAAAACAATGAAGCAATTAGAAGAGATGCTTGATCCAAAGCTGTTTGTGCGCAGTCACCGTTCTACTATTGTTAATAAAAATTATATTGAAAAATTTTGTAGTCAGCTTAATGGTGAATACTTTTTAGTAATGAATAATGGTAAAGAATTGAAAGTAAGTCGTAGCTATAAAGATAAAGTTAAGCAAGCAGTGAGCGGGTAAAGTCTACGAACCTAGGGCTTTACTGGCTAATATTTAAAGTAATTGACCGCTATTTAGGGGAGTTGATAATCTTCACCTAGCACCTAGCTTAAATTTGCGTTTGGTTAGTCACAGACAAAATATCTTTTTGTGCTTTGATTAATTGCGAGTTCACTTTTTTCTGATGTTTTACTGCTTCAATGAGTTCAATAAATACCACTGCATTATTTTGCTCCCCGATCATCAAATGTGTTTTCTCTTCATTAATTGCTTGAACTGAGGCTACGCCAAGCTTAGTGGCAAGTAACCTGTCTTTGGCAACAGGAGAACCACCACGTTGGATGTAGCCCAGAATGCAAGGAGTACAGTCTATCCCTGTAATTTCTGTTAATTGTTGAGCTAAGCTTGAGCAGCCATCGGGCCATAAATTTTCAGCGATCACTATTAGGTAACTGGCATGTCTATTGGTTTGTACGCGTTTAATATCTTCACTTAATTCCGTTAGCCTTGCGGTGGTATCGGCGCAATCAAAGTTTTCAAAAGACAATATTTGCTCTGCTGCAGACGAAATACCGACATTAAATGTAATATGCCCGCTATTGCGGCCCATAAGTTCAACGATAAATACCCGCTCAAATGCATCGGCGGTATCTCTAATTTTATCTATTGCTTCAATCGCGGTATTCACAGCGGTAGAAAAACCAATAGTAAAATCAGTATGATCAATATCGTTATCTATCGTCCCTGGAATGCCAATAACCTGACCTTGCCACAGGTGAGAAATTTCTATTAGGCCATTAAATGAACCATCACCGCCAATAACAATTAATGCGTCTATCTGATCTTTTTCTAACGATGCTACAGCTTGTTGAATACCTTGAGGTGTTAACATGGCAGGGCAGCGGGCACTTTTTAAAATAGTACCGCCGCGGCCGATAATACCATTAACATCAGTAAGACTAAGTGATTTTGATTCATTATGAATTAGCCCGTTATAACCATGAAAATAACCTGTAATATTAAAATTATAATGGTGAGCGGTTAATACAACGGCACGAATGGCAGCGTTCATTCCTGGAGCGTCACCGCCACTGGTAAGTAAGGCTATGTTTTTCATACAATTGACTGTCTAAACTAGTTTTCTCTACTTTAAATGCTTTATGGTGATGGGTCTATTAAATATACTGTTTTTAAATGATTTTCTTTGGCAATAAAAAAGGTAGCTTGCGCTACCTTCTATCTATATTTATTCAAGCAAATACTGAATACGATTTAAGTATGGTTACTTAATTTTAGTGACTGTTAATACTTTAACTGTATTGGTTGCACCAACCGTTTCCATCATATCGCCGTGGGTAAATATTACTTTATCGCCTTCAACTAATTCGGCTTTTGCAACGACAGCAGCAAGTACTTTTGCTGATAAATCGTCATTGCTACACGAAGTCGAGTCGAAATAAATTGGGTATACACCGCGGTAAATTGCTGAGTTATTCAAGGTTTTTTGGTGACGAGACAATGAATAAATAGGTAAACCAGAGGTAATACGTGACATTATTTTACTCGTATGACCTGACTCAGTTAATGAAATAATGGCTTTAACACCATCTAAGTGATTAGCAGCGTACATTGCTGATAATGCAATAGTTTCAGACACTTCCGTAAAGGTCAGTTCCACTCTGTGGTTTGAAATATTAACTGAACGATGTGTTTCAGCACCAACACATACCGACGACATTGCTGTTACCGTTTCAACAGGGTATTTACCTGCTGCAGTTTCTGCTGACAACATAACGGCATCTGTGCCATCTAGTACGGCATTTGACACATCCATAACTTCAGCACGAGTTGGCATTGGTTGCTCGATCATGGTTTCCATCATTTGCGTCGCTGTGATCACAACACGGTTTAACTGGCGGCTACGTGCAATAATATGTTTTTGTTTACCAACAAGCGCAGCGTCACCAATTTCAACGCCTAAATCGCCACGAGCTACCATTACAACATCTGACGCTAGAATAATATCGTCAAGCACTTTATCGTCATTAACCGCTTCAGCACGTTCAATTTTCGATACTAAACGGGCGTTACAGTTTGCTTCTTGTGCTAATAAACGAGCTTCACGCATATCGGCAGCATCACGCGGGAATGATACCGCTAGAAAATCAACGTCAATTTTAGCGGCTACTTTAATGTCTTCTTTATCTTTAGCGGTAAGTGCAGGAGCAGTTAAACCACCACCTTGACGATTAATTCCCTTATTGTTTGATAATGGACCGCCAACGGTTACTTCGGTAAAAACAGAAGTGCCTTCAGTGCTTAATACTTTTAATTGAACGCGGCCATCATCTAATAATAAAATATCACCTGCATTTACATCGTTAGGTAATTCTTTATAGTCAATACCAACTCGTTCTTGGCAACCTTCACCTTTTGCTAAATTAGCGTCAAGTTCAAATTTATCACCAATAGTAAGCTTTATAGGGCCATTTTTAAACGTAGAAACACGAATTTTAGGGCCTTGTAAATCACCTAATATTCCAACGTAAATACCAAGCTCTTGTGCAAGTTCTCGCACCATAGTGGCACGAGCAATATGATCTTCAGCAGAGCCGTGAGAAAAGTTTAGTCTTACCACATTAACACCAGCAGCTAATACTTGTTTAAGCGTGTTGCGGTCTTCTGTTGCGGGGCCTAAGGTGGCAACAATTTTCGTTCTTCTAGGCATTTTTATCCTTACAATTTCATTCAATAATTAAATGGGGAATAGGTACGTTGTTGTATGTGGACTATTCTTTTCGCTCAAAGCGTGAGCTTCTTAAACTGTCTTTTACTTTTTTCAAATTATCTCTAAATTTCGTACCGCGTCTTAGCGTAAAGCCTGTCGCCAGAATATCAATAAGGGCAAGTTGGGCAATACGTGACGACATTGGCATATATAAATCAGTGTCTTCTGCAACATCCACCGATAACACTATGCTACATTCTTTAGCCAGTGGTGTTCCTTCTGTCGTTATACCAATAACTGTGGCGTCGTTTTCTTTAGCAAGACTAGCCACTTCTACCAGCGACTTTGTTCGGCCAGTATGCGAAATAACCACTACTACATCACCTTGTCGACTATTAATAGCACTCATACGTTGCATTAATATGTCATCAAAATAAACAACAGGGACGTTAAAACGGAAAAATTTATTTTGTGCGTCATGAGCAACAACAGCGGAAGCACCTAAGCCAAAAAATGAAATTTTATTGGCTTGTGTTAATAAATCTACAGAGCGGTTAATTGTTGAAGTGTCTAAACTTTTACGTGCTAACTCAAGGTTAGCCATAGTTGATTCAAAAATTTTAGCGGTGTATTCGTCTGCTGAATCATTCTCATCAACATGACGGTTAACATAAGGCGTACCGTTGGCTAAGCTTTGTGCTAAATGTAGTTTAAAATCAGGGTAGCCTTTAGTGTCTAATCGACGGCAAAAGCGGTTAACTGTTGGCTCACTTATATTAGCTTGTTTAGCTAATGCCGCAATACTTGCATGAATTACGGTACCTGGCGAAGACAGTATTACTTCGGCAACTTTACGTTCAGATTTACTGAAAGTGTCTAGTTCATCTGCAATTTTTTCTAAAATATTCATCTGGTTTAGCCCTAGATCTTTTGTTTACTGTAATTTATTTTCTGCTTTAATAACAGCAAAAATGAAAATTTATTTCATAATTTTAGCAAATATAAATCAAAATGGCATTTTTTTGCAAATCAATAATACTATATAATGCCATTAATTACCGTACAGGCTATATATAATAATTTACATTAATATATGTAGTAAAATTACAAAAAGTACTTTACTGAGAGTGAAACACGCGCTAAATTAGTGTGTAAATGTAGTTTAATTTCACTGCAAACTAAAATTGAGAAGTAATCTTATGGAAAATTTTGATTATCAATCTGCAAGCGAGATTGTTATTTTCGGAGCTTTAGGTGATTTATCACGTAGAAAGCTATTACCAGCCTTATATCAATTAGACTTAGCGGGTTTGCTAAACCCACAAAGCCGCATTGTAGGTGTTGCACGTCAGGAACAAACACTTGAAGCGTTTGACGCTTTTGTGATGGAAAACCTAACGGAGTTTGTTAAAGAAGGGTTAGATCAAGCAACTACTGAACGTTTCAGATCTCGTTTAGTTTATCAACACCTCGACTTTAAAGAGATCACCGCATATCACAATTTAGCTGATACATTAGCGAATGGCCACGATACACGTGTTTATTACTTTTCTACACCGCCAGCTATTTATGGTGATATTGGTAGTGGTTTAAATGAAGCTAAACTCATTACAGCGAAAGATCGTGTGGTAATGGAAAAACCTATTGGCCATTGTTTAGCGTCGTCTAAAGTCATTAATGACCATGTATCTAAATACTTTAGTGAAAAACAAATTTATCGTATCGATCACTATTTAGGCAAAGAAACTGTATTGAATTTATTAGTACTGCGTTTTGCTAACTCTCTATTTACCAATAATTGGGATCGAAACTGTATTGATCATGTGCAAATTACCGTAGCAGAAAGTGTCGGTATAGAAGGGCGTTGGGGCTTTTATGATGAAGCAGGCCAAATGCGCGACATGATTCAAAATCATTTATTACAAATACTATCTCTGTTAGCTATGGAACCACCAGCTGATTTAGGTGCCGACAGTATTCGAGATGAAAAGCTTAAAGTAATTCGCGCGTTAGTGCCTATTACACGTCAAAACGTACAAGAAAAAACGGTTCGTGGTCAATACGCAGATGGCTTTTTAAATGGTATACCTGTTCCTGGTTACTTGAATGAAGAAGGTGCAAACGAAAATAGCAATACCGAAACCTTTGTTGCTATAAAAGCTGAAATTGACAATTGGCGCTGGAAAGGCGTGCCGTTCTATTTGAGAACTGGCAAGCGTATGCCCGCTAAACACAGTGAAATTGTCATTCACTTTAAGCAGCAACCTCATAATATTTTTAAAGACAGTTACGCTGATTTACCATCCAATAAATTAACCATTCGTTTACAGCCAGACGAAGGTGTTGAATTACAAATGATGAATAAAATACCAGGTATTGCCTCTCAAATGAAAATACATGAGAACAAGCTCGATTTAAGTTTTTCTAAAACGTACAAAGATACTCGCGTAGTAGACGCTTACGAGCGCTTAATGCTTGAAGTGATTAACGGTAATCAATCGTTATTTGTTCGCCGCGACGAAGTAGAGGCGGCTTGGACATGGGCTGACGGCATTATTGAAGCATGGCAGCACAGCAGTGAGGCTCCAAAAGCGTACCCTGCAGGTTCATGGGGCCCGGTATCTTCAATTTCGTTAATTGCTCGCGACGACAGACAGTGGGTAGAATAATGTATCAAATTAATGACTTTTCACAGCGTGAACAACTCGATCAAGCACTTGCAAATAAAGTTGCCACGTTATTAACAACAGCGGTAAATACTAAAGGTAAAGCAAGCATTGCCGTATCAGGTGGCTCTACACCTAAAGGCTTTTTTACTGCGCTTTCACACATGGATTTACCGTGGAGTAATATTACCATTACGTTAGCGGATGAACGTTGGGTTGATTTTGACAGTGACGCTAGTAACACCCGCTTAGTGCATGAAAACCTATTACAAAATAAGGCAGCTGCAGCGAAGTTTTTTCATTTAAAACAGGGGGCTGAATTATCGGCAGAAACATTAGCTGATTTAAATATCGCCGCACAGTCAATATTACTTCCCCTCGACGTACTTATTTTAGGTATGGGGGAAGATGGGCATACCGCGTCTTTATTTCCTTGTAGTGAGCAAATTGATCAGTGTCTAGCAAGTGACACCGCTTCATTATTACGTGTGGTACCAAAAACAGCACCTAATGAACGCATCAGTTTTAGCTTTGCGTCATTAAAGCAAAGTGAAAATGTTTTTTTACATATCAGCGGCGCAGCTAAGAAAACGGTATTAAATAAAGCGCTAGCAGATACAAACATTAAAGAAATGCCAATACGGGCATTTTTACAAGACCCTGAAATAAACACACAAGTGTTTTGGGCGGAGTAACTTATGAATAAACAAATAACAGCGATCACCAACAGAATTATTGAACGTAGTAAAACAACACGCTCTGCATATTTAGCAAAAATTGAAGCTGAAAAATCTCAAACAGTTCATCGTGCTAATTTATCATGTGGCAACTTAGCTCATGGTTTTGCTGCCTGTGGTAAAGATGATAAGCAAGTATTACGTGGCATTAACCATTCTGATGTAGCAATTGTTTCAGCGTATAACGATATGTTGTCAGCACATCAGCCATATGAAACGTATCCAAAAATCATTAAAGAAGCGGTTCGTGAAACGGGTGGTGTTGCACAATTTGCAGGTGGTGTTCCAGCCATGTGTGACGGTGTTACACAAGGCCAGCCGGGTATGGACTTGAGCTTAATGAGCCGCGATGTTATCGCGATGTCGAGTGCTGTTGCATTGTCGCATAACATGTTTGACGGTGTTGCTATGTTGGGTATTTGCGACAAAATTGTGCCGGGCTTATTAATTGCAAGTATGACTTTTGGTCATTTACCAACGGTGTTTGTTCCCGCGGGGCCTATGCCTTCAGGTATTCCAAATAAAGAAAAAGCACGTGTTCGTCAACAGTTTGCTAAAGGCGAAATTGGCGAAGACAAATTATTAGAGGCTGAATCTGCGTCTTATCATAGTGCCGGTACTTGTACTTTCTTTGGTACTGCAAACTCAAACCAATTAGTGGTTGAAGTGATGGGGTTACATTTACCAGGAGCATCATTTGTTCCACCTAATACGCAATTACGTGAAGAATTAACCAGAGCAGCTGCTCGTCAAGTCACGCGTTTAACGCAACAGTCAGGCAATTATATGCCTGTGGGTAAAATGATTGATGAACGATCAATTGTTAATGCCATTGTTGCGTTATTAGCAACTGGCGGTTCAACTAACTTAACGATGCATATTATCGCGTTTGCCAAAGCAGCAGGTATTATTGTTAACTTTCAAGACTTTAATGACTTATCTGACGCCGTACCATTAATAACGCGCATATACCCGAATGGCTCTGCCGATGTAAACCATTTCCAACAAGCGGGTGGCATGGCCTTACTATTTAAAGAACTTATTGCAGCAGGTTTATTACACGAAGATGTTGAAACTATTTGTGGTAAAGGCTTAACCCAATACACCAAAACACCAGAAATTAAAGACGGTGAGCTTGTATGGCTTGACAGCTTTGACAAGTCAGGCGATCCAGAAGTTATTGCCACAACTGAGCAGCCTTTTAAAGCAGACGGCGGTCTAAAAGTACTTAAAGGCAACTTGGGTGTTTCTGTTATTAAAACATCCGCATTGCGTGACGGTAGCTTAATTATTAAAGCACCAGCAGTTGTTTTTGAAGATCAACACGAATTAGATATTGCCTTTAAAGCGGGTGAACTTGAAAAAGACTTTATTGCTGTTGTACGTTTCCAAGGCCCTAAAGCACGCGGCATGCCTGAACTTCACAAGTTAACGCCACCGCTAGGCGTATTGCAAGACAAAGGCTTTAAAGTAGCATTAGTGACTGACGGTCGTATGTCTGGTGCATCAGGTAAAGTACCTGCAGCAATTCACTTATGTCCTGAAGCCTTAGATGGTGGCTTAATCGCTAAAATTCAAAATGGCGACATGATCACATTAAATGGTCAAACAGGCGAATTAACACTCGACGTTAGTGAAAGTGAATTAGCAGCAAGAACAACAGCTCAGTTCCAAGTAAATGGACATCATCAAGGCATGGGGCGTGAATTATTTGGCTTTATGCGAAGAAATTTAAGCTCTGCTGAAACAGGCGCATGTTCATTATTTGACGAATAAAAGCGAGAGTACAGATATGAAAGCTCAAGTAATTAATATTGTTGCAGATATTGGCGGGACTAACTTACGTATAGGCGTGCTTGGTAACACCGGCGAAGTTGAGTTACTTACCGTCTATCAATGTAATGAATATGATGGTTTAGCCACAATCGTTCAACGCTTTTTACTTGAAAATGCGATTGAGGCTGATCAAATTAATGCTTGTTTTGCTATTGCTTGCCCAGTTGAGCATGACTTAATAAAAATGACTAATTTGCCTTGGCAATTTTTACAGTCTGAGCTTAAACAAGTATTAGGTTTTCATAAGTTATTGTTTATTAATGACTACACTGCAATCGCCTATGCCGTACCTTTTTTAAAGGATGATCAAAAAGTACAAATTGGAGGAGGGAACGTAGTTGCTAATAAACCGATTTCAATTTGTGGTCCTGGTACGGGATTAGGGGTTGCTAATGTTATTCCTGTAGGTAGTCACTGGGAAGCGCTGGGTGGAGAAGGCGGACATGTTGACTTTGCCCCTGTTGATGCGACTGAAACGGCTATTTTAGTTGAGTTACTTAAAAAGTATCAACACGTTTCATATGAGCAACTATTGTCTGGTCAAGGACTAGAGCAAATTTATCAAGCGCTTTGCTTTATTAATCAATGTGACTTACCTGAATTATCTGCACAAGAAATTTCAGCTAAAGCACTTGCTCAAGAATGCAAGCTTTGCCAACAAGCATTAGCACAATTTTGTAAAACATTAGGAAGCTTTGCTGGAAACTTAGCGTTAACACTCGCAAGTTTTGGTGGAGTTTATATTGCGGGGGGCATTGTCCCTCGATTTATTGAATATTTTAAAAAGAGTGAATTTAGAAGTCGGTTTGAAGAAAAAGGAAGGTTTTCTTTATTTAATTCAAACATACCAACTTTTGTGATCACCGAATCACAACCGGGCATTTTAGGTGCATCGGCTTACCTTCGCCAACATAATAAAGAGGAATTATGACGTTAACACAAAATTGGCAAGTACCGCCAAAAGACTTATTCGCCATGGGCCCAGTTGTGCCTGTGTTAGTGATTAAAAGTGTAGAAGATGCGCTACCTATTGCTGAAGCGTTACTCGCAGCCGATGTAAAAGTACTAGAAGTTACTTTACGTACGCCGTCTGCACTTGATGTTATTGCTAAAATCGCCAAAGAATTACCTGAAGCGGTAATTGGTGCGGGTACGGTAACGAATCGTGAGCTACTACAGCGCTCTGCTGATGCGGGTGCCAAATTTGCGATAAGCCCTGGTTTAACAAAAGATTTACTGCAAGCAGGTAATGAAGGTGATATTGCACTAATTCCTGGCATTTCATCTATTTCAGAGTTAATGGATGGTATTGATTATGGTTACGATCATTTTAAATTTTTCCCAGCGGAAGCATCTGGTGGTGTGAAAGCGATTCAGTCAATTGGTGGCCCATTTCCAGATATTCGCTTTTGTCCAACGGGTGGCATTAATATTAATAATATTCGTAATTACTTAGCATTAAATAATGTCGCTTGTTGTGGTGGTTCTTGGTTAGTATCAGACGAAATTGTTGCTAATAAAGATTGGAGTAAAATTACTGAGTTGGCAAAGCAAGCATTAGCTCACGTTAAGTAAGTTCCTCACACCGTAATAAACCTTTTAAATTAGCTAGGATTAACCTAGCTTTTTTATACCTGAAATAAAATGTTTTTTAGAGTCAGAAAATCAGCTTTAAGCAAGAATTAATAATAGAGCATAGCAAAACGCCCGTTTAACATTAAGCTAAACGGGCGCTTTAAGTATTTTTTAAGTAATAATTGATCTAATTATTTAGAAATATAAGCAACTAAGTCTAATACTTTATTTGAGTAGCCAATTTCATTATCGTACCAAGAAACAACTTTTACAAAAGTATTCGTAAGGGCAATACCTGCACCTGCATCGAATACTGATGTTGCTGTTTCACCAATAAAGTCGTTTGATACAACATTGTCTTCAGTATAATCAAGTACACCTGCTAGTGCGCCTTTAGATGCCGCTTTCATTGCATCACAAATTTCTTGATAACTTGCTGGCTTTTTAAGGTTTACGGTTAAATCGACTACTGATACATTCGGTGTTGGTACACGAAATGACATACCTGTTAATTTGCCATTAAGCTCTGGTATAACTTTACCAACAGCTTTTGCAGCGCCTGTAGATGATGGAATGATGTTTTGACCTGCACCACGACCACCACGCCAATCTTTAGCCGAAGGGCCGTCAACCGTTTTTTGTGTTGCTGTCGTCGCATGAACGGTTGTCATTAAGCCGTCAGCAATACCCCAATTGTCATTTAATACTTTAGCAATGGGTGCTAAACAGTTAGTGGTACAAGAAGCATTTGAAACTACGTCTTGGCCTTGGTAAGACTCGTTATTCACACCCATAACAAACATTGGCGTATCATCTTTTGAAGGCGCAGAAAGTACAACTTTCTTAGCACCTGCTTCAATATGCTTACGCGCGGTTTCATCGGTTAAAAATAGGCCCGTTGATTCAACAACAACATCAACATTAATTTCGTCCCACTTTAAGTCAGCTGGGTTTCGCTCAGCAGTAACACGAATGGGGTTGCCATTAACAATTAATTGACCATCTTCAACGTCTACAGTCCCTTTAAAGCGACCATGAGTAGAGTCATACTTAAGCATATATGCCATGTAATCTAAATCGATTAAGTCGTTAATGCCTACAATTTCAATATCTGATCTTTCTGCCGCAGCTCTAAAAACAAAACGGCCGATGCGACCAAAACCGTTTATACCAACTCTAATCGTCATACCGACTCCATAGAAAAACAATAATGTAGTAAAATTACACCAATTATGAAAAATATCAAGTAAAAATTCACTGTGGTCGCTATTTTATTTAGTGTTCGTGGTATTATTACGAATTAAATAATTACCTTTCTTGTTGTTATTTTATTGTTAATTGGTGTTAAAGCACTAATTCACGTGGTAAAATGCCGCCAATTTTTTAGACCTAATTTTTTGGACATTACCAATGACTCAAAATACCCAATGTGATATCGGCTTTATTGGCCTTGGCGTTATGGGGAAAAACCTTGTGTTAAACCTTGCTGACAATGGCTATTCAATTGCTGCTTTTGATTTAGATAACGAAAAAGTGAATGCCGCAATTGAGCAAGATAAATTAGAAAGCCAGCAAGATACTGCAAGGGTAATAGGGTGTTCGTCTTACACTGAATTATTGTCAAAGTTAAAAGCGCCTCACTTAATTGTACTTTCTGTTCCTGCAGGAGCACCTGTTGACCAAGTTTGTGAAAGCTTAATTGGTGCCGGTGTTCAACCTGATGATATTGTTATTGATACAGGTAATAGTTTATGGGTAGACACTGTTGCGCGTGAAGAAAAATATAAAAACAATTTTATCCTATTTTCGTCAGCCGTTTCTGGTGGTGAAGTGGGGGCCAGGTTTGGTCCAGCCCTTATGCCAAGTGGCTCTGCTTATGCATGGACAAGAATAAAACCTATTTGGGAAGCTATTTCAGCAAAGGTAGATGCGACAACAGGCAAACCAATTGAGCGTACTCAACCCGGCGAAGTGGTTAACGAGGGTGAGCCATGTACTGCCTACATTGGCCCTGCGGGAGCTGGTCACTATGTAAAGATGGTACATAACGGAATTGAATATGCCGATATGCAAATTATTTGTGAAGCTTACCAAGTATTGCGTGACGGTTTAATGCTGTCGACCGACGAAATTGCTGATATTTTTGAGCAATGGAATAATGGCCCATTGGACAGCTATTTAATGGAAATATCTGTTGATGTACTTCGCCATAAAATAGACATTGATGGTAAACAAGTACCTGTTGTTGACGTGATTTTAGACAAAGCTGGTCAAAAGGGCACTGGTTTATGGACAGCCATGAGCACGTTAGAGTTAGGTACGCCTGCGCCAACTATTGCACAAGCTGTTTATGCACGCTCTATTTCGTCAATGAAAGATATACGAGTTAAAGCGGCTAATTTATTAACTGGACCGCAAGTGGTTGCTTTAACGGGTGATGAAAAACAAGAGTTTATTAATAACTTACATGATGCGGTTTACTGTTCTAAAATTTGTGCTTATGCGCAAGGTTTTCAGTTAATGAAACAAGCAGAGAATGAGCATGGTTGGACGCTAGACTTTTCAAGTATTGCTAAAATATGGCGTGCAGGGTGTATTATTCGTGCGGTATTTTTACAGTCAATTACCGATGCGTTTGAACGTGACCAAGAACTAGAAAACTTGTTACTTGATCCGTATTTTGTTGAACAACTTAATAAGCATCAGCTTAATTGGCGTAAAGCCATTGCTACCATTTCATTAATGGGTATTCCTACGGGGGCGCTTTCTTCATCATTATCGTATTTTGACTCTATGCGTTGTAATGTATTACCTGCTAATCTTCTACAAGGACAGCGTGATTACTTTGGCGCTCATACTTTTGAGCGTACAGATAAAGCATCAGGTAAAAAATACCATGTTGAATGGGCAAGCGCTGATAAAGCAATAAAATTAGTATAAGAGTAAGTTAAGCAAAAAGGACGAACATGACTCAAGATCCTTATAAAGATAAACTTAGTGAAGCGGCATACAAAGTATGTCGTTTAGCCGCGACAGAGCAGCCATTTTCAGGTGAATATAACGATCATTGGTTAGTGGGTGTTTATCATTGCGCCTGTTGTCAGCAGCCATTATTTGAGTCTAGTGCCAAATTTAATGCGGGTTGTGGTTGGCCGAGTTTCTTTCAAGGAATTGAAGGGCGCATTAATTACCTGTCTGATCATTCACATCACATGATCCGAACTGAAATACAATGCCAGCAGTGTCAATCGCATTTAGGGCATGTATTTGACGATGGCCCAGAGCCAACAGGGCAACGTTATTGTGTTAATTCGTTAAGCTTAACTTTTATTGCTCAGTAACTGCCTCCTATAGAAACGCTAGACTATTATTTAAATTTCAATAATGAGATTTACATGTTTAAACTTTAGCGTTAAAGCGAACCCTTGTCTCCATTACAATATCTAGCGCGTTAAGGTGGACTTCCTCTCTGAACATGGATCTTGCATCATAGGGTTTCATAACAACATTCTCTTCAGTGATTCTAATTCTTTCAGCTGATCTTTTTTCAGCTTGTTCAATTACGTCCATGACATGAATTCGGCCAACAACGTCTTCTTTGGTATATAATTTATTACTTCCTGGTGCTTGTGTCTGTGTTTTATTAGTCGCTGCGGCAACATTTAAAAAGTCAGTAGCTTCAACAAGTTTATCACTGGCGTTAAGTTTGGCTTTTAAGTAGTTATATTCTCTTTTTGTTAGATCATGATCAATGATGTCTATTTCATCGCCTGTGTTGGTAAAATCAAATTTTTTTTTTAGTAGGTTGGGTTGCTCTTTTGCCACCTCAGTTAAAATACGCTGAGTTTCAGAGACCATGTCAGCAGCAGGAGTTTCTTTTTTTTTCCAAAAATCAGCTATTTCTTTAAGATCTTTCTTTAAAGCTACGCTTTCATCTGCGGAAAGTTGATTTGTTACTACCTTAATTGTTGCCGCACTTTGTTGTGATGATGTAGCTATCGTGTTGTTGGGTTTACCCATTTCATAATGAGTCTCTGGCGGGGTTATCCTCATGTTATTAATTTGTTGCGCCTGTACTGGTGAATTTGCTGAAACAGCTATTGGAGTTGATGCTGACGTAATAGCTTTCATGTTCGCTTCCTTTTGAACGTTATTTATAAACTTGGTTTAACAGGTTATCGGTCGTTTTTCTATTAACTTAAATGGGTATCGCAAGCTGAGAGTAAAAAATGAATAAAACAATGATGTAATATCAATTTTTTATTATAAGCCTAAAATTAGTGCAATTAATATCTGTAACTGGTGGCGAAACATTTCATGTTCCATTACAATGTCGCCGCATTTTGTTATTTTGATCTATAGTAAGATTATAATAGCTTATCGTTCATTTGACTGAAATAAAAAGGTTTACGTAATGACGTCTCATCTTGAGGAAGAATATCAAATTAGTTGGCAAGAACGCCAAACATTTGCTGAAAACATGCAACCGATTATTGGGCAGCTTTTTAGAAATAAAGGTATCGAAATTTCGGTATATGGTCGTCCATTAATGACGGCAACAGCAATTGACATTATTAAAGCGCATAAATCAGTTGCACTGCATGAAGAAAGCAAATTACGTTTACGTGAAAGCTTCCCGTTTGTTGAAGCTTTAAGCAAAATGGATTTAGCGCCAGCGCGTATTGATGTTGGTAAACTCGCTTACCGTTATTTATTTCAAGGCGGTGCAAACGGCCTTTCAATTGAACAATATTTAGAGAAAGAATTAGCTGACATTGGTAAAGCAGCCGCTCAACCTGAATCAAAAGACGTGGTTTTATACGGTTTTGGGCGTATTGGTCGTTTACTTGCTCGTTTATTGATTGAACGTGCAGGCCCAAGTTCAAAACTAAATTTACGTGCAATTGTTATTCGTCCAGGTAAAGAAGGCGACTTAGCTAAACGCGCAAGTTTATTAAGACGTGACTCTGTTCACGGTGCTTTTAATGGCAGCATTACTATTGATGAAGAAAACAATGTAATAAAAGCCAACGGTGCATTTATTCAAGTTATTTATGCAAAATCACCTTCAGATATTGATTACACCACTTACGGCATTAACAATGCGTTAGTTGTTGATAATACGGGGATTTGGAGTGATGAAGAAGGCTTAGGTCAGCATTTACAGTCAACAGGTGTTGATAAAGTGTTATTAACAGCCCCAGCGAAAGGTGAAATCAAAAACATTGTTTATGGTGTTAATGAAGATATGATTTTAGCTGAAGATAAAATTATTTCAGCAGCAAGTTGTACCACTAACGCTATCACGCCGGTATTGAAGGCGATAAATGATGAATATGGTATTCGCAATGGTCATGTTGAAACGGTTCACTCGTATACGAATGATCAAAACTTAATTGACAACTACCATCCTGCACCACGTCGCGGTCGAAGTGCTCCTTTAAATATGGTTATCAGTACGACAGGTGCAGCAAAAGCGGTAGCGAAAGCACTGCCAGAGTTGAAAGGTTTATTAACAGGTAATGCGATTCGTGTTCCTACGCCAAACGTGTCAATGGCGATAATGAACTTAAACCTTGAGAAAGCAACTGACAAGCAAGCACTAAATGACTATTTACGTAATATTTCATTAAACTCTAAATTACAGAATCAAGTTGACTATACCGCGTCTACTGAAATTGTTTCAACCGATTTAGTGGGTTCTCGTTACGCTGGTGTTGTTGATTCACAAGCCACAATTGTTGATGCAGATCGCGCTGTACTTTATGTATGGTATGACAATGAATTTGGTTATAGCTGCCAAGTTGTTAGAGTAATGTTAGAAATGGCTGATATTTTAGTGCCAACATTACCAGCTAACTAAACTTGAAAATAGTGTAGATATGTTAAATTAGGCGCTGCTACAGCGCCTTTTTTGTATTTAGTTATTATCGCAGTTAAAGTTTCACAACCAGATGCCGATATATTACAGTGAAATACTTATTAGTAATTTAGTTTTGGAGGTTTTATGACACTTAGTGTAAACACAGAACACACAGGTAGTATAAATACTGCAATAGTTCACGAAATTAAAATTGCAAACTTGGTTAAAGGTCAAACCGAATTAGAAGGTCAAATGGCATTACAGCTTATTCAATCGGCTAATATCAACACACAGTTAGCGGCCCCAGTTGGCAATATAGGACATAGTGTAAACATTAAAGCGTAATTATTTATTAGACTCTTTTTAACTAAATGCAGCGTGCTGGTTTAGGTAAACCTGCGTACTTTGTTGCTTGTTTAGCAGGGCCCTCAGAAAACAAACGATATAAATAACGACTGCTTGATTTTTCCTCCCCAAACTCTGCTTTCATTGCTTTAGTTAATGCCCTTATCGCGGGAGAAGTGTTATATGTTAGGTAAAATTTTCTAACAAAACGGATCACTTCCCAATGTGCTTCGGTTAATGCCATTCCATCTTGCTCAGCCATTAACAAACCAAGTGATTCACTCCATAAGCTATGGTCTACTAAATAGCCTTGAGCGTCGGTTTCAATTTTTTGTTGGTTAAATTCTATCATTATTGCCAAGTGATCACATTATTGTGGATAAATATTAAATCAACTAACTGTTCGTAGTTTATTAACGTTATATTATCTGTCGGGAGTGCTCGTGCACATAAATGCGACTTTATTGCGTAGCACTGCGTTATAGGGAGTACTGCTTGAATACTGCTCATTAATACTTGTTCAACATTGTAACAGCCATCGTCAATTAGCACGACAATATCGTCTGGCGCGATGTTTGTTAGTGCTAAATGCACACTATTGTTAATTAATGTATTATCTCTAATCAAGTGTAAAGTGGTCATGAATACTCTTTAAAAGGTAAGAATTACATTATGTTGATGCAATAATGATGAAAACTCATCAGGCATTAACACCTGAACATTATTAATATGAAAATCATTAATAATATTCCGTTCAGTTAGACTCGCCTGACAAACATAAATATTTTCTAGATCATAAAACTCAAATGCGGAAAATGTCTTTAAAAAGTCTTTAGCGTTAATTAACTCAGGCTGCTGATTATTAACTAACTGATAGACGCCATCACCTTGAAAAAACAAACTTGTTGGCTGCTCATAGCTGCCAAAAATTAACGCAACATCCAGTGCTTCTTTAGCTGCAGCTCTAGCAAAAGGTGCTTTCGTGTTAACTATTGCAATTTTTTTAGATGATGAAGACATTATAGTTGGACAATTCTATCGGCTTTGCTACTTAACATGACAAGTTCGCCTAACCCCGACAAAGTAAACTCTTTATGAAGTAGATTGTTGTCATCTTTTGGATCAATTAAACCACGTTTTTCAGCCGCTGTAGCGCATAAATGTAGTGGAATATTATGCTGTTGCTGTAGTTGTTGCCATAAAGTGATGAGTTGTAACTCATCGCTTGGTATTGCTAAATACTTGCTCGCATTTAACACTCCGTCTTGATAAAAAAATACACCAACAATCGCCACATTATTTTCTATTGCTTGCTTAACAACCTGATAAGCTGTAAATGTTGCGTTAGCTGTTGGCTGAGTTGTTACAATTATGGCGAGAGATTGAGTCAATTACATTACCTTCAAAGCAAATAAAAAAAGCCTCGATAAACGAGGCTTTTTATTATAAAACAATTTATTGCAAATGTTTAATCATCGCCGCCAAATGCACCTAATAAATGTAAAAGGCTAGTGAAAATATTATAAACATTTAAATATAAAGAAACGGTTGCGCGAATATAGTTACGCTCACCACCGTTAATAATACGGCTAGTATCAAATAAAATTAAGCCCGACATAATTAAAATAATGGCTGAACTAATTGCTAATGACAGTGCCGGTACTTGGAAAAAGATATTAGCAACCGCAGCAATTAACACCACAATTAAACCAACCATTAAAAAGCCGCCCATAAATGAGAAGTCTTTTTTACTTGTTAGGGCATAGCCAGATAACGAAAAGAAAATTAATGCTGTACCGCCTAATGCTTGCATAATTAATGAACCGCCACCAGGTAGTGATGCATAGTAATTAAGCATTGGGCCTAAAGAGGCACCCATTAAACCAGTAAAAGCAAATATCCAGAAAATACCGCTCGCTTTATCAGCTTGCTTATTTACCACAAATAATAAGCCGAATGCTGCCAACGTCATTACTAAAGCAACCATATGCGATAATCCCATCGCCATTGATATACCAGCAGTAACAGCACTGAACGCTAATGTCATCGACAACAGCATATAAGTATTTTTTAATACTTTATTGATTTCAACTGCAGAGTGTTGACTTGCTGCTTGAAAACCCATATTTGTTTGCATAAACATTCCTCTAAGAACTTTATTCTATCGTTAGTTATATATTTATAAGATAAGGCACTTTTCGTAAATTTCAATAGTAAATGAACAATACACTTAGTCCTTGTGACATATTATGGCATGAGGTTTTTTAAATTACTATGCCTATTCTTGATTAAACTGTTCAATAATTTGTTTCCGTCTGTAACAAGAAATACTATGATCATTAACTAAACCACACGCTTGCAGGTAAGCATAACAAATAGTGGATCCTACAAATTTAAAGCCACGTTTCTTTAAATCTTTACTTAATTTTTCTGAAACTTCAGAAGTAGCAGGGTAGTCACGCAGTTCGTTAATATGATTAACCTGCGTTTTGTTATCTACAAATCCCCATAAATAATCACTAAACGAACCAAACTCATGCTGTATTTCAATAAAACGATTGGCATTATTTATGGTGGCAGTAATTTTAAGTCGATTACGAATTATGTTGCTATTAAGCATTAATGCTTCAATTTTATCTTGGTTAAATAAAGCAACACTATTAATGGTAAAATTATCGAATGCGATTCGATAACCTTCGCGCCTTTTTAAAATGGTATACCAACTTAACCCCGCTTGAGCAGATTCTAAGGTTAAGTTTTCAAATAATTTTTGATCATCATAAACAGGCACTCCCCACTCTTCATCATGATATTTTACATAATCTGGCTTACTAATATCGAGCCAAGGGCATCGACAGGTATTTTCAGAGGCCATACAAGTCCTATAAATTGGTTGAATCAACACCAAAGTGATTAAAAATTTAGCAAACGCACTAAAATGTTAACATTAGTGCTTTACAAGCCTTTGGCGACACTTTAATATTCGCTTCGTTCTCAAGCAAGCAACTTTTTGCTACTTGTTAACTTCAGGTGAGATGGCTGAG
>JBMZCX010000023.1:0-36327 GCA_049613795.1 Thalassotalea sp.
ATTTGTTTAGAATGACTAGACTACACACTACTCGCCGTGATTAAAGCGCTTTACTATCTTTAAAAGAGCCGAACAAAATTTAACCGCGAAAGATCAACACGCCCTATTAAAACAATAGAAATAGAGCGTTAATTTTTCAAATGTAGTACATTTTAGTGTCACTATTTTTATCCATAGCTTGTAAATCTAATTGAGAATCATTATCATTAGGTGTGATTATTACTCAATAGGATAAAGCAATGCACTGGCAACGATTAATGGAAAAAGGAAATAACTATTTTGAAGCACAACAATGGACTAAAGCCGAGTGCTATTATAAATCGGTTTATAGTCAGCTAGAAGGACGTTGGGAAAAGTCTGAAGAGTTAGAGTCATTATTAATGGCGTGGATTTGTGCTTGTCATAATTTGGCAACGTTATTTGAAACTAAGGGCGAGCATGAACGCGCTATTGGTTATTTAGTTAAGGCCTATCAGCAAGCTTATAACGTTAGTCAAAATAATAATGTGACTGAATCGCTGAGGTATTTAGCTTTTAACGCATTAAATACAACGTTAGCTCCTATTGTTATGTTTTCAAAAAAATATCCAACGTGTGAAAATTGTTTGGCTCAGCTTACAAAACTACAACAAACACTTGAAGTAAATACAGGTACGGTTCATTAAGTGACTTTTTGTTATCTGCATAATGCGGCACTTAGTGTAGATTGGAATAGCGGAGAGAGATGTTTGCTTGAGTTTTAGCCTGTACATTACTCACCGCGATCACTACGCTTTAATTTTTTAATCAAATAAAGAATAATTCACAAGTGTTGGTCGGTATTATCGTAAACGATTTATTTCTCTATTTACTTTCCTTAAATCACGCTGTTTACTTCTACTGCATTGTTTCCATTTATTTCGTTGGGCTTTATTATGCTTTAGTGAAGGGTCGTATATAGGCTCGGCACCACATTTTTGTACGATGCTACTTTCTAATTTGGTTTTTATATTATTTAAGCGAATTTTTTCTGTTTTCTGAGCGCTGTCTAATGCGTTAATTGTGCCCTTTTTTCCATCTGCCCAGTTAATAGCACAGCGTAAGTCTCGCATTCGTTGGTTATCACGATCTATCGATTTTCTGTGTTCACTATTGCGTTTGCTTTTATAAGAGGTACTCGTCCGGCTATTATTATTCGATTTTACGTTATATTGAGATGAGCTTTTGACATCTTCACTTAGTCGCGCTAATGAACGTTTCCAGCTTTCTTTCGTGCTTTTAACATTACGACTAAAGTAGTTTGATGAAGACTTATAACGACTTTTTGAAGGTAAGCTAATTTCGCCACAGTAGCTTTCACCATTTTCATTGCGTACAGTAGACATGCCATTGTTACCAACGCTAATATCTAATGACTCTACCTGTATCTCTTCACCTTTTTGAACACTAGGCTCTATTTGTGAATAGGTGACCTTACCGTTGGCATCTACTATTTTATAGACTTGTGCATGCAGTGAGTTAGTAAATGTTAAAGAGGAAATAATTAGCAAAAGCGCTTTGTTCATTACTCGTTTTTCTCCAAGTGATAGGTTTAATAAGTCAATTCATGATATTTTTAATATGATTAACTTACAATAAAAATTGATAAATATTTGCTAAATAAAAGTAAAAAAATATTGTTATAGTGTTAGGGCGTGTTGAACTTTGGACTTTGTTTTTTTATTGAACCGTTGGCTATTCTCGACTCTAGCATCCTGCTTCACTCTACTTCCTGCACCCATGCAGGATGAGATAGCGGTGAGTAGTATTTGTTTATAGTGGTTGACTGCACACTACTTGCCGCGATTAAAACGCTTTACTCTCTTTAAAGGAGCCGAACGAAATTTAACAGCGAAAGTTCAATGCGCTTTTATGGCTATCTAGATAAGTTGAAATTAAGTCATTGATTTTGTTGCTTCTGAATACATTGCATTATCCACTGTTTGAGCTGAATTTCATTTAAACCGCCCGAAATACGATCTAATTCTTGTCCTTTATAAAAGTAAATTAATGTGGGAATACTGCGAATGTTTGCATCAGTGGCTATTTGCTGTGCTTGTTCTGTATTCACTTTGGCAAAAAGAGTGTTACTGGTTGCTTGAGCTAGCTGGTTAAAAATAGGTGCCATATTTTGGCAGGGGCCACACCAACTTGCCCAAAAATCAACTATTACAGGTAAATCATTACGTTCAATAAAAGGGTAAAAGCTTTCATCGCTTAAGTTGATAGGCGTAGATGAATAAATTGTATTTTTACACTTACCACACTTTGCTTGAAGGTGATTTTTATCAGCAGGAATTCTGTTTGTTGCAATACAATGTGCGCAAGTTATATTCATAGCTAAAGCTCTTTATTATTTTAGGGAGTAAATAATAGTTTATTTTACATTGCTTATTAGCTAATTAAAATTTTATTAACTGTACGCTGAAGTTGGGGGACAACTTCGGCTTCAAACCAGCTAT
Organism: Thalassotalea sp.; assembly: GCA_049613795.1. Taxonomy (GTDB): domain Bacteria; phylum Pseudomonadota; class Gammaproteobacteria; order Enterobacterales; family Alteromonadaceae; genus Thalassotalea_B. The sequence goes on from JBMZCX010000023.1 coordinate 2,481, forward strand.
TTTTCTTTAGCCAAATATTATTCCTAGGACTTGGGTGTGGTAGTACAAGCTGGTTATTAGTAAGTGAGTTTTGCCATTGTTGCGCTAGTGTCGTGATTGACTCTTTTGTTTGTAAATGCCAGTCAACGGCATATTTACCAAGTATTATTGTTAGCTCTATTTTCGGCATATTAGCAATAAGTTGCTTACGCCAAGTGGTTGCACATATAACAGGTGGGGGCAGATCACCAGTTTTTCCTTTACCGGGGTAACAAAATGCCATGGGGGCGATAGCAAACATTTTTTGATTATAAAAAGTAGCGCTATTAACTCCAAGCCATGAGCGCAGCCGTTCACCACTTTTATCGTCAAAAGTGATCCCTTTTTCATGAGTAATGGCGCCAGGAGCCTGTCCAGCAATTAAAATTCGACTGTGTTTACTGCCTTGTAAAATTGGTTTGGGCTTGAGCGGTAAGTTATTAGCGCACAAGGTACAATGTCGGATGCTTTTGAGTAAACTTTCCACCAAACTACCACTCTCATATTTTTACTCGTTTATTGAGTATCGTTCTATTTCTTAATGTAAATCAACTTGAATTACGGGGAATTTGATTAAAATAGCAGAGTTATTATTTTTATTTAACGAGATTAGTTTTTATATAAATTGCGAACTAGATTGAATGTATATTGAAAATATTAGGAAAAAGTGTGTTTAAAAAAAATTTGTTAGCTGCTGTAGCGGTTAAAAATAAAAGCCATATCATTAGTTATTGCTTATTAATGCTGTCAACCTTTTGCATTTTTGCTATTGCTGAATTTATTAGGTCATACTTAATAACTTACCAATTAAGTTCTATGTTTATTTCATTTTGTGTGGGGTTTATTTTATTTACACCGTTGGTGAGCATACTCTTACACCCATTGCTGTTTAATAACCTGATAATAAAGCAGCGTTCAGGTTTGAATATTATGCTTAAAAACATAGGGCTAGTAATGGTAGTTCAATGTTTATTTTTCTTAATTTGGATAACTGATGCTATTGCTGTTTATAGTATATATGTCGATCAACATTCATTTCTGGCAAAAGCTTTTAACATGAATAACGTTAATAGCACGAATTATAGTGTGAGCTTTTATTGGGGAAATTTATTACTTGCTTGGCTATTTGCTTGGTTGTCGCTTGCTATTGGAGTTATGCCTTGCTTAATTGCGCAATTGAACAATAAAAGTGTTGTTCAAAACTTTATAGCATCGCTGTCTTTTGCTAAACGATATAAGTGTTTTTTTTTGTTGTGCGCATTTTTACTGGCTTGCGCTGTAGTATTGCCTATGCTTTATGCACATTATTTGTTTTTTGTGTGCTTTCCCTTGGTGCTAACATTGATATTTACTCGACTTGCAACAAGGTATCGTTCAATTATTTGATTAATGAAAAACATCACTTAAACAATAAATGCAGCCATAAGCCGATAAACTAAGATGCTGCGGTACATCTGTCATTTTCGGCTATGGCAACATAAAGTAAGAGCGATTAGCCTTCAACTTGTTCAGCTGTTTGCTCGGTGTTTGTTTCTTCAACTTTTTCTTCATTTTCTGGATGGCTTTCACCACCACATTGTCCACAACAACTCATTACGTTCTCTTAATTGGTTAATGATAGAAATATAATACTTGAGTAAAATACTCAGGTATTGATTTGGATCATATTCTTAATGTTTTTTATAATTGGAGTGCTGAATTGTAGATCTTGATAAAATGAAAAATAGCGTGCTGTCAGTCACTAAAACAACTTATTACGGTAGAATAATTTTTGTTAAAAAGTAATTTTATCAAGTTTTATCAGGTTTTCTCTACAAGTTGTTAATTGGCTTTTGCCTTTAGGATAACTTCTGCATATTGAAGGTCTTGCATGGTAGACACTACATGAATAACTGCTATCAGAATATGTTAAAAAAATACATTCACCGTTGTCTTTAAATTGTAGAAAATAACCCGCCTGTTCTTGGCGATCCGAATGTGCTATTTGTGAGGGAGAAAGGTCAGTGGCATTGTTAATCTTTCAATATCCTCTAATGTTATCCGTACAAATGGAAAGTTCTTACAGCATGTACCACATTGGGTACACATACTGCTCGTAGGGGAATTAGGAATGATAAATGGTCTTATTATTAAACTAAATTTTAAAGTGAGTGTTTATTTCCTTCACAGCTCTTAGAAAGGCAAGGGGAATAGGTATAGCGTATAAGGTAAAGAGTAGCATACAACAGCGCAATGTATGCTACAGAACTTATCATATGGGAATATTAGCTAACGTTATAAGTATAAATGTTTAATAAATCGTCCACTTTTTGGAATATAGTTGTTGTCGTAATTTAATGAAAACACAACATAAGTGGCACGACCTAGTAGTTCTTCTCGCGGCACAAAACCATATACCCTAGAATCGGCACTATTACGACGATTATCCCCTAATACTAAGTAATGATTTTGAGGCACGCTAACAGTATCAAAATTAGAAAGAGAGGGGGGTTGAGTTTTATCAATGCTAATTAAGCGGCTATTACCTTGCGAAGTTTCTTTAGCGACATATTCCTTAGCTGTTTCATAAACGGTTTGATAAGTTACACGAGTATTATTAATGCTTAATACCCCATTACTCATTGAGACTCGATCGCCTGGTAGCGCAACTACTCGTTTAATTAAACGTTTATTGGCCGCTTTTGAGTTAAACACCACAATATCTCCTCGCTGTGGTTCGTTTAATCGAATGAGCTGTGTGTTGGAAAAAGGAAAGCGAAGATCATAAGCCATTTTATTTACGGTAATACGATCGCCTACTTCAATGGTTGGCATCATCGATCCTGAAGGAATGGTATACCAATCGGCAATAGCACTTCTAAATACAGACATCAGTAAAATAAAAATTAAAAACGATTTGTTTTTTCTTATCAACGTACATGTTTTATAAATAATTTTTCCAGTATATGTTCTCATTAATTTAACCCTTATTTTATTTCAATGTACGTTATACGACTGAGTAGGGAATAAAATGTTCAAAGACAGATGTAACAAATAATATATTTACATCGCATTAAAGTTGCATAAATGCCCCCAAAAAGCACTATTCTTTAATTGACCAAATAAATATTACAATAACTCAACCAAAAGCTGAAACAGGAGCTATACTTAAATATGGTTAAAAATTCCAATTAATGAATTAAAATTGGTGCTTATTAATTAAATACTTGTTAAATTATTTGCAAGAGAAATTTTGTTGAAAAATATTTCGTAGTTAATACATTCTTTTTTCAGCAATATTTTAGTTATTCAAATATTAGGTAAGATGATTACTATGAAGAAATGGTTTTTCTCTAATGATGGTAAAATAACGGGCCCGTTTGGCCTTCAAGCTGCGAATGAACAAGTCGCAAAATTCCCTAATGCTTTTGCATGGCATCCATCATATGCGCAATGGACACCCGTAAGTTGTATTGATGATTTTGATATTTCTATTACTGTGCCAACCCCACCGGCTGAAGTTCCTAAAGAACTTTATGAAAACTTTGTGGGCAAAGAAAGAGAGTTAATTTCAACACTTGCAGGCATCGATAAAACACTTACAGCGACTACTGATTCATTAGCAGCGTTAGATCAAGATATTGATGGCAGTATTGAGGTAGCTCACCACCTTTATACTGAAGTCAAAACAACAATTGACAATATAGAACAACAATTTGCTGCGCTGAAAAAGAATATAGCGGTAGTAAAAAAACACCCCTAAAGGTGATGTTTAGCAATTTAAGTGCGCTGGGCAGATAGTATTCAGCGACTTTCATAACGAATCTTATAAGGATTACGATCATGAAAAAATGGTATTTTTCCAAAAATGGTGAAATTAGTGGTCCAATGGACCTAGCAAGCGCTAGATCAAGCATTGAAAAAAACGCTTATCTTTACGGCTGGCATCCCTCTTTTAATACGTGGAAACCATTAAGCTTAATCGGTGAATTTGCCGATCTTATTAAGCCTAGTAATACAGTTAATAAAGTTCAGCAAGATATTGCTAATGAGTTTAATGATAAAAAGTCAGCGCTGACTAAAAAATTAAATGTTATTAATGAAAATATTAAAGAAACGGAACTATTAAAAGCTAAGCTAAAAAAGAAAATTAGCTTGTATAAGCATTTAACTGAAGATCTTAAAGAAGATGTTCAGTCTGCAATTGTTAGCGTTGAGCAACAAATGACAGACTTCAATAAACGCTTGTTGCAATTACAAGAAAGTGCGGATAATGCTAATAGTGAAATAAATAAAGTAACAGAACAGTTTAACCAACTTATTACCAATGAAGACAACTCAATTGAAGCGCCTATTGATAATGTACGTAATATTTCAACATCTAGTCATTATGTAGATGATGGTGAAATAGAAATTGATATTGATTTAGACATTGAACTTGTGGATGAGACAGTGCCATTTGTTGAAGATGCTGCTTCTGATAAAAATAAGCGTGTTTCATTGCATGAGAATAAAGTTGAACAAGTAGCAGAGAAAGTTGAACAGGTAGCAGATAAAAAAGAACAAGTAAGCCCTGAGGTAATTGTTGATACCAATGATGGTGCATTATCCAAAGATACCGATAAAACATCGCCAGAAGTAACTAAAAATGATAAGCCGCCAGCTCCTCCAGCTAAAAAACGTATTATCATTGATACTAAAGCGCCAGGTGTTTACCGTGAGCCTATGAAAATTAGCACACAGGAGCACACCAATGAGCCTAAACCTGAAATAAAAACAGTTTCAACAAGTGCTCAAGAGCCTGTGAGTGCACCTGCAGGTAATGACAGCGTCAAAAGTAATATGGCGGATAAAACTGAAGAGTCTGATGGTACCGTGAAAAAAGGCTTAACAGGTATGTTTAAATCTGTTTTTAAAGGAAGTGAACCTACGCCAAATGTTTCAACTCAGCTTAAAATGTCAGAGGCGATTAAAGAGAGCAGTGAACAAGCAAAGCCTATAACGAATACTAGTTCAGCTGATGTTGTTGAATTGAAAAATGTAGCAAATGACAGTGAAGAACTAGAAGAAAGTGAAGACGATAAGGATAAGCCAACACGTCGTCGCCGAAGACGTAGATAAAATACCTGAAAAGCTCAAATGAAGTAGTGCCAATGGAAGTCGTTCATATATTAAACGGTGATAGTTTAAAAGCACGTTGGCCTACTTCAATTCATGGGGAAGTTATTGTTGCTAGGGAATGCTTAATTGACGGTGATGTAAGTGGAAGCATTCATTCAAAGGGCTTACCTGGTTTTTATACTAATAGAGCTAAATTTCTTGAGTGTTACCCTCAGTGTAGTGCTACAGAGTATTTCTTAAAAAGCGTACCCGAATTCACTAAAATTACAAAAATACCACCTAACACTATTATTTATTGTTGGTTTGAGGAAGATCTTTTCTGCCAAGTTAATTTTTGGTTTGTTATTGCCTTATTAAAAGCACACAATAAAAATAATCAAATATATTTAGTTAAGCCCAACAAAGGCAATGAATACAGTTTTGCCAATATGGATAATGCAGAGCTTACCATCGCGTTAAACGATGCCAATAAACTTACCCATGAGCAACTTAACACCTTGTCTCAATTGTGGCATTTGTATCAGCGAAAAAATTACGCTGAGATGTTGGTTGTTGCTCAAGCTTTAACGGGCAATTTAACCTTTGTTATTAATGCTATAAAAGCCCAACAAGCGCGCATGCCTGATGAAAGTGGCTATGGCTATCCTGAACGTCAATTAATTGCTATTGCCAAAGAACTGAATACCACTAAATTCGCACCTGTTTTTCAGGTGTTTTCTCAACGAATGGGGATTTACAGTTTTGGCGATTTACAAGTAAAGCGAATGTTTGATGGGGTATTGCTAAAAATCAAATAGGTAATTAAACAATATTATTTAGCCATAAATTTTAATAGTAAATTACGGTAAAACAAATTATTAAGCTAAACAATAATCAGGGCTAATAATACATCGATTTCGACCTTGCTGTTTTGCCTGATACATCGCTTTGTCAGCTCTTTCAAATAAGCTATCCCATGTTTCACGTTCACTTAATTCGGCAACGCCTAATGACACAGATATAGGTGGTAAAGATGTATTATTATGCTTTTGAACAAGCCTAAGCTTTTCAACCGATGTTCTTATTTTTTCAGCAATACTTTCAGCGAAAGTGGTCGATTTGTTTTTCACTACAATAACAAACTCTTCACCACCAATACGAGCCGCTATATCGTTAGTTGTAATTGATTTTTTAATAACATTAGCAATGAGTTGGATAACTTTGTCACCAACGGCATGGCCAAAGCCATCATTAATTCTTTTAAAGTGATCGATATCAATGGCAATAGTTGAATGGACCTGATCAAGATCAAAATCTTGCAGTTTAGACTGCCAACCACGGCGATTAAGTAAACCAGTGAGGGCATCTAGTGCTGCTTGCTCTTTTGATTCATTTAATTGCGAACGTAACAATTTAACTTCTGCATACGTTTGAGTTAATTCATCTGTTAACGTTTTTCTCTGACCTTGAGAAGTGTTCATTAAGTTTTTAATAAAGCTAATTAACGCTTTTAAAGGTTTGTTATGAGAAAGCTTATTTAATGCACTGTCAACTTTTTCTAAATTAAGCGTAATTTCTTTTTCATTAACGACCTGAGTATCAATTTTATTCAGAGTTTTATTCAGCGTGCTTTCCAAAGGAGATAATATAATGTTTTCTATATTACTGGTCTCAGAAAGGTATTCGTTATACATAGCTTCAATAAAAGTGTCATCAATTTGTCCTTTAGATGACAGTTGCTTTTCGATGGTTAGTTTTAGTTCGGTATGATTACTTGCGTATAAAAAAATGACTGAATAATTTACAGGGCTTGGGGTTAGCTCATGATTCTCTATAAATGCTAATGTTCTTTCGCTTAACACTTGAGCTTCTTTATATTTATTATTATTCATTTTTCAACCTTACGGACTAAAAATACGTTGATTTACTTTAATTGTAAGAATTCTAACGTTTTTAAATGTTGATTCCTTAACTTACCTATTTTGTTGTTTATTTACAATAAAAATTTGAACGAATGTACACACGCAGTTAACAAGGAATAATGTTTAATATGTTGTGTTAATTGTAATTTTTACAATTTAGTTTAAATATATTTTATGGCGGTTAGGTTACCCTTTTAAAAATATTTAATTACATTTATTTCTTTGCAATTAAAAGATGCTATGGTTAATTTTGACTTTAAATTGCTAATTGAACAGTGATCGCTATGACGAATAAAATTACAATAAATAATAAATCTTTTGACGTAGATGTGCCTGACGATATGCCGTTACTTTGGTTTTTACGAGACCACTTAGCATACACAGGCACTAAATTTGGTTGTGGTGCAGGGCTTTGTGGTGCTTGTACGGTACATGTTGATGGGCAAGCAACGCGATCATGCATTATGCCAATGAGTAGTTTAATTGGTAAATCGGTCACTACTATCGAAGGGCTTTCTGAAAAAGGTGATCATCCTTTACAAAAGGCTTGGTTAGAAAATAACGTCCCCCAATGTGGTTATTGCCAAGCAGGTCAAATAATGAATGCGGCTAGCTTACTTGAAAGTAATGCTACGCCAAGTGATGAAGAAATAGACAGTGCTATGCAAGGTAATATTTGTCGATGTGGCACTTATCAACGTATTAAAAAAGCGATAAAGTCAGTAGCTTATGACTTAGCTAAGGAGGTTTAATATGCACCCTCATATTCTTGAAGCTATGTCTCATGGCAAAACTAATCAAAATATTCCCGTAGAAAAAGCGACTAACGTTAGCCGCAGAAGCTTTTTAAAAGCGGCTTCACTGGCAACTGGCGGTTTAGCAATTGGTGTTAGTTTACCCACATTTGCTGGTGGTGAACCTACTACTAAAAGTGGTGACTTTAACCCAAATGCATTTATTCATTTGTACGAAAATGGCGATGTTGTTTTATATTGTGGCCGCTGTGAAATGGGCCAAGGCATAAGCACTGCATTGCCTGCGGCGGTAGCAGACGAAATGGAAGCTGATTGGTCGTTTGTTAAAGTTAAACAAGGTGAGGGCAATAAAGACAAATATGGTCCACAAGCAACAGGTGGCTCGGCAAGTATTAGAGTGATGCTTGAGCCTATGCGTCAAGCAGGCGCTGCTGCTAAGTTAATGTTAATTGCCGCAGGTGCTAAAGTTTGGAAAACATCAGTTGATAATTGTATGGCTGAAAATCACTTTGTCATTAATAAAAGTAATGGACAAAAACTTTCTTATGGTGAGCTAGCTACGCTAGCTGCCAACAGTGTGGTTCCTGAAAACCCACCATTAAAAAGTAAAGCGCAATTCAAATATATTGGTAAAGCGCTTGATCGCCACGATCAGAATCTGGTGGTTGTGGGAGAGCGCACTTATGGCGTTGATACTAAAATTCCTGGTTTACAATATGCGGCAATTATCCATTGCCCAGTACTTGGCGGAAAGCTAAAAAGCATTGATAAAAGTGCGGCATTAGCGGTAAAAGGTGTGTCTAACGTTGTTGAAATTGAACGTTTGAATGTCCCTTACGGCTCTGTTGGTGGTGTGGCGGTTGTTGCAAACAATACGTGGACAGCACAACAGGCGGCTAAAAAATTAGTGCTAGAATGGGACGCAGGTCCCAATAAAGTATACAACACGCCGGATTATAAAAAACAATTAGTAGCCAATGTTGAAAAGCCAGCGGAATTGGTAACAGAGCGTGGCGATTTAACCTCTGCTTTTTCAAAGGCATCGCAAAAAGTATCGGCAACTTATACGGGCGGGCATTTATGCCATGCACCTATGGAACCTAATGCCAGCGTTGTTTGGGTACAAAAAGACAGTTGTGAAGTTTGGGCGTCGACACAAAGCCCTGAAGATATTCAAAAAGTATTATCAGGTTTTTTAAAGCGTGAACCACAAGACATTACGGTTAATGTGATGATGGCTGGCGGCGCGTTTGGTCGTAAATTTAAATGTGATTATGTTCAAGAAGCTGCTGCAATATCACAAGCGGTTAATGCGCCTATTCAACTAACGTGGTCACGCGAAGAAGACATGAAAACAGGTTACTATCATTCAGTGAATGCTCAACATATTGAAGCGTCTCTTGATGAAAATGGTAACGTAACAGGTTGGTTACATCGCGCTGCTTTTCCGTCTATCTCTTCTCTGTTTAACCCTGCCCTTGACCGAGCCCCAGCCAACAGTTTAGGTGATGTTAATAATCATCCTTTTGGTATTGAAAACTTTAGAAGTGAAACGGGTGAAGCACCTGCACATACGCGTATTGGCTGGTACCGTGCAGTTTATGCAATTTTTTACGGCTTTGCTTTCGGTACGTTTGCTGATGAATTAGCGTATAAAGCGGGCAAAGACAGCTTAAGCTTTTTAAACCAAATTTATGATGCCAATACCAACCCCGAACAACAAGAACAAGTGCAACGCTCGAAAGGCGTGTTAGCTTTGGTAGCTGAAAAAGCAGGTTTTGGTAAAAAGTTACCGAAAGGCGAGGGTATTGGCATTGCGGTGCATCATAGTTTCCATAGTTATGTCGCGATGGCTGTGCATGTAAAAGTTGACGGCGATAATATTAAAGTACTTAATGTTGACTGTGGTATTGATTGTGGCCAAGTGCTTAATACTGACGGTGCAACGGCGCAAATGGAAGGTGCTGTTGTGATGGGAATGTCGTTGGCACTGTATACTGAAATATCCTTTAAAGAGGGTGCGGTAGTTAATTCAAATTTTCATGATTACCCAGTTATGCGAACGAGTGATATGCCGAATGTCAATGTTCATATTGTAGATTCTGAGCATAAAGCAACTGGCTTAGGCGAGCCAGGTGTTGCACCATTTGCACCTGCGTTAAGTAATGCTATTTTTGCAGCGTCGGGCAAACGATATCGAGATTTACCGATTAAACCCATGGCTGTTTAGCCCATTGCTTTTTCGCTAACTCAGCCATATTTACGCCAAAATACTTTTACTATTTTGGCTTTTTACTTTTATTTAATATTAAAATTTCATTTATTATTTTTATCGAGGATCCTTTTATCAATGACAGCACTCTCCTTTTTCCAACGTAAAGTACCTGCTTTAAAGCACAGCATTAAATTTTCAGCTATTGCTATGGGGCTTTTATCATTTACACTTTCAGCAAATACGTTAACAACAGCAACGACTCCTTTTGCACAGTGTCAGCAAGATTTTAAAGCATCTGCAACGGACCTCGGTTATTCCCCTTATATTATTAACGACGTTATTAGTGCGCTATCGCCCATTGAACGTGTGCAACAGCTTGACAAACGCCAACCCGAATTTAGTGAGACCTTCGTTGAGTATATTAATAAGCGTGTAACTGACTATCGTGTAAAAGAGGGGAAGAAAAAACTAGTAGAGCATAAAGTGTTGTTGGCTGAATTAACTAAAAAATACGGCATTCCAGCACAGTATTTAGTGTCTTTTTGGGGATTAGAAACTAACTATGGTCGCCATAAAGGAAAAATGTCGGTTTTAAATGCTATTGCAACATTAGCTTGTGATAAAAGACGTAGTAAATATTTTACCGCAGAACTTTTTAAATTATTCGACCTTATTGATAATAAAACTGTGAGTGCTGCACAATTACAAGGTTCTTGGGCGGGCGCAATGGGGCATATGCAATTTATGCCTACAGCATTAAAAAGCTATGGAATAGATGGCGATAACGACGGAAAAATTGATGTTTGGCAAAGTGAAGCCGACGCATTAACCTCGGCTGCTAATTACCTTAATCAAATTGGTTGGAATACTAATCAGCGCTGGGGAAGAGAAGTTACTTTACCTGAAAGTTTTGATTACACGGCTACAGAACAAGATAAACAGTATCCGCTAAGCCACTTTAAAACACTAGGTGTGACAACTGTTTATCAGCAACCGTTGTCTAATTATGACATTAACGCCGAACTTTTTTTACCTGCTGGGCATATTGGTCCTGCTTTTCTGGTGTACCCAAATTTTGATGTGATCATGAAATGGAACCTTTCTAAGAACTACGCTACTGCTGTGGGTTTATTGGCCAATCGTTTAGTCGGGGCAAAAAAGAAACAATATGCTCCGCTTGCACTAAAGCAGCGTTATAACCGAGAACAACTTCAGTTATTACAAGAAAAACTACAATCACTTGGTTATAACACGGGTAAGCCTGACGGTATTTGGGGACCTAATAGCCGAAAGGCGATACGATCTTTTCAGTTAGCACATCAACTTATTGCTGATGCTTACCCACATAATGCGGTGTTTAATGCTGCAGAAATAAGCAAGAAAACCACAATTAATTAACGTTATTAAAGTGCTTCATTGAAAGTTAAGGGGTAATGCCATATATATTTGGTATTACTCTTACTTTGCTGCTATTCGCCATTAATAACACTTGTTATAATGCGGGCAATTAACTGTCATTTTATTTTTAGAGGTTCTGTAGATGTCGGAAGCTGAAAACCGTCCTACCAATTTTATTCGTCAAATTATCGATGCTGATTTAGAAAGTGGTAAACATAATCTAATACAAACACGTTTTCCGCCAGAGCCAAACGGCTACCTGCATATTGGTCATGCTAAAGCAATTTGTTTGAACTTTGGTATAGCGCAAGACTATAAAGGCTTATGTAATTTACGCTTTGACGACACTAACCCAGAAAAAGAAGACATTGACTATGTTCACTCAATTCAAAAAGATGTGTCGTGGTTAGGTTATGAATGGGCGGGCGATGTACATTACTCGTCAGAATATTTTGACCAATTATACGGCTATGCCGTTGAGCTTATCGAAAAAGGCTTAGCTTATGTTTGTTTTTTAAATGGCGAAGAAACGCGAGAATATCGTGGTACGCTAAACAAACCAGGTAAAAACAGCCCATATCGTGATACCTCTGTTGCAGAAAATCTCGCTTTATTTGAAAAAATGCGTAACGGCGAGTGCAAAGAAGGTGAGTGTTCTTTACGTGCAAAAATAGACATGAGCTCAAGCTTTATGTGCATGCGAGACCCTATTATTTATCGTGTTAAGTTTGTGCATCATCACCAAACAGGCGATAAATGGTGTATTTACCCAATGTACGACTTTACCCACTGTATTTCTGATGCCATTGAAAACGTTAGCCATTCATTATGTACGTTAGAGTTTCAAGATAACCGTCGTTTATACGACTGGGTAATTGACAATATCTCGATTGAGTCTCGCCCTCGTCAGTACGAATTTTCTCGTTTGAATCTTGAATATACGGTAATGAGCAAACGTAAATTAAATGACCTAGTAACCGAAAATTTAGTCAGCGGTTGGGACGACCCTCGTATGCCAACTATAGCGGCATTTCGTCGTCGTGGTTATACGCCAGCGTCGTTACGTGAATTTACTAAGCGTATTGGCGTAACTAAAATGGACAATACCGTTGAAATGGGTGTATTAGAGGCGTGTATTCGTGAAGACTTAAACGACAATGCGCCGCGTGCTATGGCCGTGCTTGACCCAATTAAATTAGTGATTGAAAACTACCCTGAAGACAAAACGGAAGAGCTAACCGTTAAAAACCATCCAAGTGATGAAAGCCAAGGCACCCGTATTGTGCCTTTTGCAAAAGAAATATTAATTGAAGCAGAAGACTTTAGAGAAGAAGCCAATAAGAAGTATAAGCGTTTAGTTATTGATAAAGCGGTACGTTTACGTGGTGCTTATGTGGTTACCGCAACACGTTGCGATAAAGACGACGAAGGTAATGTTACTACGGTTTACTGTAATTACGATCCTGAAACATTAGGAAAAAACCCAACTGATGGCACTAAACCTAAAGGTGTTATTCATTGGGTAAGTGCACAACATGCAGTTAATGCTACGGTGCGTTTATACGATCGTTTATTTACTGTGCCAAACCCAGGTGCAGCAGAAGACTTTCATGCAGTAATGAACCCTGAGTCATTAGTGGTAATTGAAAATGCTAAAGTGGAGCCTTACTTAGTTAACGCTAAACCTGAACAAGCATTTCAGTTTGAACGCCAAGGCTATTTTTGTTTAGACAACAAAGATGCGAGCGAAGGTAACTTAGTGTTTAACCGTACTGTAGGGTTACGAGATACTTGGGCAAAAATTGCCAACTAGCTTTTAATTAAACCCTTAAAATATCAATAAGCCGCTACTTCTTTAGAGAACTAGCGGCTTATTTATTGGGCACTCTTTCAATTTATAATGATAAATGTAACACTTAGTCTTAAACTCATAGCAATATTATCTTATTAAAAAATAAGGCGGTCTGCATACTTAAATGAATAAAAAATATTATATAACATTGCTGTGTACATTTTTATTATGCGTCATCATTCCAAGTGTTTATCATTATTTGTCTTTAAATAATGATAATAATGTCCAATATACTGAAACAGTTTATCACTTTGAAAATGTGCAAGGGCCGATTCAACCCATTCCTCGCTCCCTTATTATTGATACAGACTGGTTAGTTTTAGGAAAAGCGCTTTTTCATAGCCCGTTACTATCAAAAGACAATACCATTTCATGTGCATCTTGCCACATGGTTAACTTTGGTGGTGATGACGGTTTTCCTGTTTCAACAGGCATTAATAATGCGCAAGGCAACCGAAACTCTCCAACCGTTTTAAACGCCACGTTTAATTTCAGGCAGTTTTGGGACGGGCGAGCAAGCACTTTAGCAGAGCAAGCCGCGGGGCCTATTCACAATCCGGTAGAAATGGGCACAGCCTGGCATGAGGTTATTCCGAAGTTAGAGCAAGATAGCTACTTTAATCAAACATTTAATCGACTCAGTATTTCAGGTGTTAGCGCTGAAAATATTATAAAAGCGATAACCGTATATGAAGAGTCGTTAATTACCCCTAATTCGCCAATTGACAACTTTCTTTTGGGCGACAAAAATGCGTTAACTACGCAGCAGAAAAGGGGGTTAGAACTATTTATTAATTATGGTTGCGCAACGTGCCATCAAGGCCGAAATATTGGTGGAAATATTTACCAAAAATTGGGACGTATCAATAATATTCCAAAGGCACTTACTTTAGACAAAGGCCGTTTTGAAGTAACAAATAATACGGCCGATGAATATATTTTTAAAGTACCTACATTACGCAATATTGCAGACACAGCGCCTTATTTTCATAACGGCAGTATCGATAACTTGCCTGATGCAGTTCGTATAATGGCAAGATCACAATTAGGACGAGAGCTTAACAATGATGACGTTGACGATATTGTAGCGTTATTACATGCTTTCAGTGCGAACGTACTGGAGGTGAAATAAAATGAGTAGGCTTAAATATACAGCGGAGCTGTTGTGTTTGCTGCTTTTTTTATGCTGCGCTTTTATGTATGGGCATTTTATTCGGCATAGCGACGAACTAACCAAGCAGCTTGACGTTTTATTAACGTTAGAGTCGTCGTTACCTAAACATCAAATACAGATATTAAATGCTAATTTTAGCGATCAATTACACTATGATAACTTTGCACAATTACAGTCTGAAATAGAAAAAACATTGTTTGAGCCATCGTTAGCTCCACAGTTAAAAAATTTACTCAAGCGTTATACCGACACAGCATTAAATTATATTCAATTAGTGACGATGCTAAAAACGTCGCAGCGTTTAGTGAGCAAGCAAGCGCTAAATGAAAATGCTGCGTTAACCCAGATCATTGATGATATTCGTATTGAGTTATTCTCATTTATCACCTTACCTAATGAAACGACTCAAAAAAATATTTTAACATTGATTAACCGTGCTGAGTTACACGAAAAAAGTGATAACAATGCCCAATATTGGCAGCTATTTAAATTACATACTCTTTTTTTAGTCAATAACATTGAACAAACGGCAGAATATCGGCAACGCTTAATTACGCTACCTGTTATACGTCAAACTCTATTAAGTATTGGTGATAAAAACACCGCGCTTAAGGCGGAGCAAAGCAACAAAATATTTAGTGGAGTTGGCATGGCTTTGTCGATGCTATTTATTTTTATTGTCATATTAAAACGCCAACAAATTCAGTTAAAAGAAACGTCTCAAGCGCATAAAAAAGCGGCTGAGGTGAAAACACAATTTCTTGCTAACATGTCACATGAAATTCGAACACCAATGACAGGAATTATTGGTTTAGTCGATCTGTGTTTACAAACGCCTTTAAATGCAGAGCAACAAAGTTATTTAGAAAAGGTGCAGTTTTCGTCATCGTCTTTATTAACGATTATTAATGATATTCTTGATTTTTCAAAAATAGAGTCAGGTAAGTTATATATAGAGAAAGTTCCTGTAGTACATGACAAGTTAATTGATAATTTAAATGTAATGCTTGGACGCGTTGCTGAAGAAAAAAACATAGAATTAATTTTTGATATAGATCCTAATATTCCTAGCAGTATAGTGACAGATCCGGTCAGATTGAATCAAATATTGTTAAATTTATTGTCTAACGCCGTTAAGTTTACCGAACATGGGCATGTTGTTTTACGAGCGTCAATTATTTCAAAAGCTGCTGGCTCTCACCTGCTGTATCAAATAGAAGATACGGGCATTGGTTTATCTAACGAGCAGCAGTCACGATTGTTCCAACGTTTTTCACAGGCTGATGATTCCACTACCCGAAAATATGGTGGTACAGGGCTAGGTTTGGCTATTTCTAAATTACTGGTTGATTTAATGAAAGGCGATATTGGCGTTGAAAGTGAATTAGGAAAAGGCGCTACTTTTAATGTGAGTATTCCTTTAGTGAGTACTCCTGATGCCGTAGTACCTTTAACTAATAAACAATACAACGGGCTTAATTTGTTGTTAATTGAAGATACCAAACAAACGCAGTATGTGGCGAAGAAAATGGCAGCCTATTTAGGCGTAAATATTGATGTTTGTGCAACGGTTACTGAAGCAAAAGCGCTCTGCAGCAAAACACAATATGATATTGCCTTAGTGGATTGGAATTTAAAAGAAGAATGCGGTTTAGACTTCATCTCTAGTATTTATAATGAGCCGCATTGTCCTAAGTCTTTAGTTGTTTGTAGTGCTTACAGTAAAGCGTATATTGAAGAAAATTCAGCGGTAAATTACAACCTAAAATATTTAGCAAAACCATTTACTTTAGCAAAATTTGAGCAGTTATTAAAAACTGGGGCGATTGAACACCAGCAAGAATTTTTAACTGCTCGAATTGATAATACCGCCTCTGAAGCCGACACTACGCCAACGATAGCTCCCTCAGTACCGTCATCGGCTATTTTGTTAGCTGAAGACAATAAAATTAATCAAATAGTCGCGACTAAATTACTGCAAAGTTTAGGCTTGCACGTTGATGTTGCCGAAAATGGCGAAGAAGCGATTAAAAAAATAGAGCAAGGGAGCTACACTGTGGTGCTTATGGATATTCAAATGCCTATCATGGATGGTAAAGAAGCAACCATACAACTGCGTAAAAAACACCCTCCTGAAGAGTTAACAATTATTGCACTAACGGCAAATATTACTGAAGAAGAAATTAATGAGTATCAGTCGATCGGTATGGATGGCCATTTAGGCAAGCCTTACGAATTAGAAAAAATGAAAGAAGCGCTAGGTCAACATTTTAATTTAACCGTGTAACCATACAGTCATTTATCATGTTTGAGCGTTCTACAACGGCGAATTAATGGTGGTATTCACAACTGCGTCGGGTAACATAACTATTATTTAACAATTAACATTACAACTACCTCTTTTAGGTTAAGGCCAATTATATGAAACATTTTCTATTTGTTCTTTTTATCAGTGTATTTTCTCACTCAGCATTTGCAGAGCAGCCATTAACCAAAGCATTAACTGAACAGTACTTTAGCGCGATTAATTACGTAGAAAAAATACAAAAGAAATACCCTGAACTTGCACAAGCGATGAACGGTTTATCATTTAACGATAAAGATAAATTTTTATCGACAGTTAAAACTTTTTCTTCTTATACAGAAATCGACTCAGCAATAAAAACGACAGGGCTAAGTGGTGGTGTTGAACAACTTTATGACTTAAGCGTACGCATTATGGGTGGTGTTATGTCTGCTCAAATGGAAAAAATGCCAGAGGGAACAAATGTTGACAGTTTGCTTGCGATGAAGCAGAAAGCCGTGACAGAAATGAAAAATGCCAATATGCCTAAAGCGATGCAAGAAAAGCTGCTAAAAACATTAAAAGAGCAAGAAGCTAACTTAGTGAATATGGCCGAGTTAAGTAAAAAGGCTTCAACTGAAGATAAAGTATTTGTGAAAGAAAACCTAAGTTGGATCATGCAAAATTTACCGAAAGGTGAATAATCATTTTCATAGTATAAAACGCTTACGTGGCAACTGTATAAGCAAGTGAACCCCATAACTGTAGATGGGCTAATAATGAGTATCCATTACAATAAACATACTGATTTTAATGGATTTTAGTCGTTAGCCCTTTATGAACATTCCCTTTAAAAAACTCATTCCTTTTGCTTTTGTCTTATTGTGGAGTACTGGCTTTATTGGTGCTAAATATGGCTTACCGTATGCTGGCACAGGCGACTTCTTAAGTTTACGTGGTGTTGGCAATATTGCTGTTTTTTTACTGCTGATTTTTGCATTAAAACAACCTCGGCTGACAATAAAGCAAATTTTTCATTCAATGGTGACCGGGCTTCTCATTCATGGTGCTTATTTAGGCGGTGTTTTTGGTGCGATAGAGCAGGGGATTTCAGCAGGGGTAACAGCAATTGTTGTGGGGTTACAACCTCTGTTAACTGCTTTTATCGCAATGTATTTATTTAAAGAGTCGTTAAATAAAAAGCAATGGTTGGCGTTAGGGATTGGCGTATTAGGTATTGCTTTAGTGGTATTGAACCAAGTCGGTTTATCAAAAGTTAGCAGTAGTGCATTAATGTGTACGATTATTGCTTTATTTGGTATTACCTTAGGGACGCTTTATCAAAAGCGCTTTTGTCAAAATCAGCCCTTGTTACCTTCAATGCTGTGGCAATATATTGCAAGCTTAGCGGTGTTTTTAATCATTTCATTTTCTCAGTCGGCCCCTGAGGTTAATTGGAACAATGAATTTATATTCGCCTTGTTGTGGCTGATTATCGCATTGTCGGTAATTTCAATTTTATTATTGTTATATATGATTGAGCATGGCGCGGCATCAAAAGTCAGTAGTTATTTTTATTTGGTACCACCTGCAACGGCTATCGAAGCGTGGTTACTCTTCGATGAAACCCTGTCAATAATAAGCCTATTTGGCATGGCATTATGTGTGTGTAGCGTTTATGTGTTAACGAATAAAGTAGCTAAAAGTAAAAGTAAAAGTAAAAAATAAAAACTATAAGTGAGAAATAAGTGACATCATTACGAATTGCGATGATAGGATTAGGCGATATTGCGCAAAAAGCCTATTTACCTATTTTGGCGGCGCATGCTAGCGTAACGCCTGTGTTATGTACACGAAATCAAGCAACGCTAGCGCAGCTTACTAAAAAATATCGAATTAATGAGCACTACAGCGATATTAACCAATTAATTGCCAGCCAGCCTGATGCCGTTATGGTGCATACTTCAACAGCGAGCCACTTTAGCATTGCTAAATGCAGGTATTGCTACTTTTGTTGATAAACCCATAAGCTATGATATTAATGAGTGTGAACAATTAATCGCCTTAGCAAGGGCGAGTAATACGCCACTATACCTTGGTTTTAATCGTCGATTTGCACCTAAAATTGCTCAGCTAGCCAGTGCGCCTATCTCTCATTTGCGTTGGCAAAAAAATAGGATTAATTTGCCAGATAAACCTGACGCCTTAATTTTTAATGACTTTATTCATGTGGTTGATGGTTTGTGCTTTCTTGCAGGCAAAGACATCGAGCAGTTAAAAAACTTACAAGTATTTGGCCAGTTTACTGAACAGTATTCTAAACAGCTTCTCGCCAATATTCGGTTTTCGTTTGAATGTGGCCAACGCGTATTTGAAGGTAGCATGAACAGGCTATCAGGTACGACGGAAGAAATTATTGAAGCATTCGGTCATAATGAAAAATATGTTATTGAAGGTTTAACAACGGGACAGCATTATCAAAATGGTGAAGTATCACCCATAGGGTT
Source organism: Thalassotalea sp. (assembly GCA_049613795.1). GTDB lineage: Bacteria > Pseudomonadota > Gammaproteobacteria > Enterobacterales > Alteromonadaceae > Thalassotalea_B. The sequence continues at coordinate 21,685 of JBMZCX010000023.1, forward strand.
TTCTGACTGGGACAGCTATTTATACAGTAGAGGTTTCGTTGATATGATGGACGACTGGCTTAAGGTTATTCAACAGGGCCATTCAAACGAACATCAATTAAAACAAATAGAAACATCACATCAGCTTTGTCAGCAAATAATAGAAAAGCTACCGATTGCTGGCTAATAGGCATTGATAGTTTTTCTTTGAAAAAGGCGTTAAAACCATTGTTTTAACGCCTTTTCTGTTCTTGAGCACCTAGTGTTAAGCTTGGTACCTAATTTAATAACAGGCGCTATAAGTGAGTTGCTGCTTTCATTGCACTAACAAAGTCATGCAATTGACTTAACATCGCTTTATTATCGTTTACGTTATTTTCAATAAGTTTAACCACAGCTGAACCGCTAATAGCGCCACTAGCACCAGCATTTAACGCTTCTTTTACTTGCTCGGGTGCTGAAATACCAAAACCGATAACGGCAGGAGCGGCATTGTTGGCTTTTAATGCGGAAACTAAGTGGTTAGCTGGCGTAGTGGCTTTAGTTTCAGCGCCAGTAACACCAGCTCGGCTTAATACATAAGTGTAACCTTCGCTATATTTAGCAACGCTAGCTAAGGTTTCTTCACTACCGTTAGGCGGTGCAATAAAAATAGGGGCAATGCCAGCCGCTAATGCTGCCGCGCGAAATGGCTTGCTTTCTCTTAACGGTAAATCAGCAATAAGCACTGAATCAACACCTGCATTGGCCATATCTTGATAAAAATTATCAAGGCCGCGTGCAAACACTAAATTGCCGTAGAGTAATAAGCCAATCGGGATTTGTGGTGCGTATTCACGTACTTGTTTTAAAATATCAATACAAGTGTTGGTATTAACGCCCGCAGATAAAGCACGTATGCCTGCTCGTTGAATAGTTACGCCATCAGCACTAGGATCTGAAAATGGAATACCTAATTCTAATGCATCAGCGCCTGCGTCGATTAACGTTTTAATTACTGCGAACGACTGCTCAGGATTTGGGTCACCAATGGTAACAAAAGGAATAAATGCGCCTTCATTTTTTTCCGCTAAAGTAGCAAAACATTGTTGATAGCGCTGGCCTACAGCTGAGTTTACTTGGCTCATTAGTTTTGCTCCTTAGTTGTTGAGGCTTCAGGGTGTAATACGGTGTGAACATGGGCAAGATCTTTATCGCCACGGCCTGATAAATTCACTAAGAAAATCGTTTCTTCGGTTACTGCGTCTGCCATTTTTAAGGCTTGCGCTAGCGCGTGCGACGATTCAAGGGCAGGAATTATTCCTTCGCAGCTTGCTAATGTTTGGAATGCGGCTAAGGCTTCATCATCATTAATAGGCACATATTGTGCGCGGCCTGTTTCTTTTAAAAATGCATGCTGTGGACCTACGGCAGGGTAGTCTAGCCCAGCAGAAACAGAGTAAGACTCTTCAATTTGTCCGTACTGGTCTTGCATAATATAGGTATAGTTACCGTGTAACATGCCTTTAGTACCCGCATAAAGTGTTGCGCCGTGCTGATGCGTATCTACCCCTTTACCGCCAGCTTCTACACCAATTAGTTTAACGTTTTCTTCTTTAATAAAGTCGTTAAACATACCAATAGCGTTTGAACCACCACCGACACAAGCAATAACGTAATCAGGTAATTGGCCTTCTTCTTCAAGTAATTGTGCCTTGGCTTCTTCGCCGATCATTTTTTGAAAATCACGCACAATCGTTGGAAAAGGGTGAGGGCCAGCGGCAGTGCCTAATAAGTAGTGTGCGCTGTCGTAATTGGCCGACCAGTCACGCAAGGCTTCATTTACCGCATCTTTTAATGTGCCAGAGCCCGCCGTAACGGGAATAACCGTAGCGCCCATCAATTTCATGCGAAATACGTTAGGTTGTTGACGTTCGCAATCGACCGCGCCCATATAAACACGACATTTTAGCCCTAGTAGGGCACAAGCAATGGCCGTTGCCACGCCATGTTGACCTGCACCTGTTTCGGCAATAATTTCTTTTTTACCCATTTTTTTTGCGAGTAATGCTTGCCCTAACACTTGGTTAGTTTTATGCGCACCGCCGTGAAGTAAATCTTCACGTTTTAGGTAAATTTTAGCTAACGGATTTTTACTTAAATTACGCGTAAGCGTTAATGGTGTTGGCCTGCCAGCATAACTGGTTAATAATTTATTAAATTCGGCTTGAAACGCTTCATCGGTTTGCGAGTCAATGTAGGCTTGTTCTAGTTGCTCTAATGCGGGTACTAAAAGCTCACCAACAAACATGCCACCAAACTCACCGAAATAAGCAGGTAATGTTTTTTTATTTTCTGTTTCAATTGTCATTTTTAATAATTCCGTATTTTCGTGAAAACTGTAGAAAGTTTTTCACGGCTTTTAATTCCAGGGCTAGACTCAACACCTGAGTTGAGATCTAAACCGTATAATTCTTCAGTGGTTAATAGCTGTGTTGCCGTAGCAATATTGTCATTGTTTAATCCACCCGCTAAAAAGCAGTGTGACAAGGTTTGCTCACTACTGGCTAACGCTTGCCAGTTAAATGCTTGGCCACTGCCTGCATGTTTTCCGTCAAGTACATAGTGTTGCACCGCTAAATTAAGATCAGGTACTGATGATTCAACGGCAAGGGCTTTCCATATTTGGCAGTTTTTGGGTAATGCGGCAGCTAGTTCAGTAATATAGTGTTGATCCTCCTGCCCATGAAGCTGCACAGCATGTAACTTTAATGCACTGGCGGTTTCAACAATAAATTCAATTGGATGATTCACGTAAACGCCAACATAACGTAAGTTAGGTATAGCAGTAACTATTTGCTCTGCAATTGCTTTAGTCACAAAACGTGGTGATTTTTCAGCAAATATTAGGCCGCCAAATTGTGCACCAGAATCAGCAGCTATTGCGGCATACTCAGGTGAGGTTAATCCACAAACTTTATTATTACCGTAAATTAATGTGCGACAGGCTAGGTCAATATCGTCTTGCGCCATTACCGAGCTTCCTACTAAAAAGCCATCAACAGCAGGTGCTAATTCACGTACTTGATCGTTAGTGTAAATGCCGGATTCTGAAATAATAATACAGTCATCGGGTAATGTTGGCGCAAAGTCGAAAGTACGGGCAATATCGGTTGAAAGGTCACGTAAATTACGGTTGTTAATGCCGATCATTTTCGCTTTTAACGCAATGGCGCGGTCACGTTCTTCCTCGTTCGACACTTCGGTTAAAACAGCGAGGTTATATTGCTGGGCCACTTGAGCTAGTTCACGGTATTCATCGTCAGTTAACACACTTAACATTAATAAAATGGCGTCAGCGCCGTAATGTCTGGCAAGGTGTACTTGGTAAACATCAACAAAAAAATCTTTATTGAGTACGGGGCAGTTAACGGTGTCGGTTACTGCTTTAAGGTATTCAAACGTGCCTTGAAAGTATTTTTCGTCGGTTAATACTGAAATTGCCGCTGCATACTTATCATAAATTTGGCAAATTGCTTTAGGATCGAAATTTGCGCGAATAAGGCCTTTAGATGGCGACGCTTTTTTACACTCTAAAATAAACCCTGCATGGCTACTGCCTTGCTTTCTGTCGAGCGCGGCGTACATGTCTTTTTGCGTTGGTACTAAATCGTCAATAAAGCTGCTTAGTGGTTTATCTATTTTACGTTGCGCAATTTCAAGTCGTTTATCGGCAACTATTTTTTCTAATACATTCGCCATAATTATTTACTTCCTTCAGCAGCGTTATTTGAAATGGCGACCATCGCTTCGAGCGTGCTTAAACCTTTACCTGATGCTAGTACTTCACTCGCCATTTGTGCAGCCGTTTTTAAGTCGCTGGCTTTGTTGTGTAAATACAACAACGCCGCACAGTTTATTACTACCGCAGCGTTATGCGCTGCTTGGCCATTTCCTGATAATATGGCGCGAATAATATCTGCATTTTCTTGTGGTGTGCCACCCTTTATATCATCTAAGGTATAACGAGATAAACCAAAGTCTTCAGGGGTAATTACTTTGCTTGTTAAGGTGTCTGCATTTATTTCAGTAAGTTGGGTTTCACCGTGTAGCGCTATTTCATCTAATCCGCTACCGTGTACCACCCAACCGCGTTTAACGCCCGTTAGTTGTAAGCTTTTTGCCATGGTGTGTATTAACTCAGGTGTATAAACACCTAATAACATTGTGCTAGGCGCAGCAGGATTGACTAATGGCCCTAAAATATTAAACATGGTACGAATACCCATCGCTTTTCGCACGGGGCCTGCATGTTTAAAGCCGGGGTGATAAGCAGGCGCATAAAGAAAACATAAATTGGTTTGTGCTAAACAGTCGCTAGCCGTTGCGGGCGACATAGCTAAGTTTACACCAAAAGCTTCTAATAAATCAGCCGAGCCTGACATGCTCGAAACACTTCTATTACCATGTTTCGCCATTTTTAAGCCACAGGCAGCGGCAAGTATGGCGGCAGTGGTTGAAATATTAATCGTGTTTGCACCATCGCCACCTGTACCTACGCAGTCGGCAACAGCAATGGCTTGCTTTGGAAAAGGTGTGGCAAAGTTACGCAGGGCAACAGCAGCACCCGCAATTTCTTCTGATGTTTCAGTTTTCATTTTTAATGCGGTTAACACTGAGGCGAGCATTTCAGGGGCAACATTACCTTGCATTACTTCACTGAAAAAGTCTTGTGCTTGTTGCTGGTTTAATGACTGCCCGTCAACAAGGTGTGCTAATACGTTACTCATAAGAAGCTCCTTTTTCGCTGTTATTAATTAAGTATTCAATACTTTGTGCTAATAACGTTCCACCATAGGTGGTTAAAATTGATTCCGGATGAAATTGAAAGCCTAATACGCTATCTGCTTTATGTTCAATTGCCATTGGTAAAGAGACGCCTTCATTAGTCGTATATTCGGCAGTTATATCAATACTTGTTGGTACTTTACTCGCAACTAATGAATGATAACGTGCGACAGGTAATGGGAGTGCTACACCAGTAAAAGGGCCTTTACTATCATGCAAAATACTTGATGCTTTACCATGAACAATTTCAGGAGCACGGCTTATGGTGCCGCCATAATGTTCTACCAAGGCTTGATGCCCTAAACAAATCCCTAATATTGGATAGTTACCCGCACACTTTTCAATAAGTGCCATTAAACAGCCTGCTTTACTTGGCTCACCTGGGCCAGGAGATAACACTAATAATACGGGATCATTACATTGTGTTATTTGCTGAAATATATAATCAGCAGAAAGTGTGTTGCGATAAATTGTTGGCTCAAAACCTAAGCACTGAAACTCATCAACAAGGTTGTAAGTAAACGAGTCTAAATTATCTAACATAAAAATTTTAGTTTTAGCTGCTATTTCTTTGTTTTTAGCGAAAGAAGACGACATTATTTATTCTCCTTTTCTGTAGATGCGGTGGCCGCAACAGTTAAGGTAAAGTGTTCTGCTTTTTGAATGGCATTAATCACCGCCTGGGCTTTTTGTTTGGTTTCATCGGCTTCTGATTGCGGGTTTGAGTCGTAAACTACACCCGCGCCAGCCTGTACTTGCGCTATTTGGTTTTTTACAAAAGCAGAGCGAATCACAATACAGGTATCCATTTCGCCTTCACCGGTTAAATAACCGACCGCACCTCCGTAGCTGCCTCGGCGTTTACCTTCAATTTCTCTAATAAGTTGAGTCGCCTTTACTTTTGGTGCGCCAGAAAGCGTACCCATATTCATACATGCTTGGTAGGCATGCAGCGCATCAAGCGACAAATCTAACGTGCCACATACGCGCGACACTAAATGCATGACATGCGAGTAACGGTCTACTTTTAGTAAATCGGCAACATGGCGTGTACCTGCTTGGCTAACGCGAGCAATGTCATTGCGGGCTAAATCAACCAACATCGTGTGTTCGGCTAATTCTTTTTTATCTAAACGTAGCTCTAATTCAATACGGCTATCAAGATCGAGTGACAAACTGCCATCGGCATTAAAGCCTCGCGGACGAGTTCCCGCAATAGGATAAATTTCAACGTGACGGTTTTCATGATGATATTTTAATGCAGACTCTGGCGATGCACCAAACATACAAAAGTCACTGTCTTGTAGGTAAAACATATAAGGGCTTGGGTTGCTTAGTTTTAGTGCTTTATAGGCATTAAGTGTATTTGAACATTTTAAAGTGAACGTGCGAGAAGGCACTACTTGAAAAATATCGCCAGCGCGAATGTTTTCTTTTAATTGTTCCACATTTTGACAAAACTGCTCATCGCTAATATCAGTGTGTACCTTATTAATACTGGTGGTACTTTCAAGGCTGTGTTCAACGGTGTGCTCTACGGCTTGATATTGGCATAAAAGTGTCTTTTTAATTTCAGTAATACGCTGCTTAAGTGGCTGTGCATTCGCGGGTGATTGCGCACTAGAAAATACATTCGCTAAAATTTCAGTGCTTTTGTTTTCGTGATCAATAATCACTAATGTTTCAGCAAGGTAATAAACAAAGTCAGGGCAGCTATTATCACCATCGGCTACGGTTGGCAGTTCTTCCGTCATCGACATCATGTCGAAAGCAAAAGCGCCGCCTAAAAATACTGCAAAAGGGTGGTTTGATTCATTTTGTAATTGATTAAACAAACGTAAACTTTGGAAAGGGTTAATGGCCAGTAAGCGTGAACGTTCGTCAAGTTCTTGAGGTACACTAGGAAATGTTACCGTTAACAGTTGTGGAGTTCGTTGAATGTGACAATGCGCGTTTAATTGCTGCTCGGCAAAATCAAGCGCAGCTTGACCGTTTTCACTTAATGCTTCAAAGCGTACGTTATTGCCATTACAGATAATTTTAACGGCTGCATCGGTTAACAATAAGCTTTTTAATTGATGCTTTTTGTCTATTTCAGCCGACTCTAATAATAAATTATTGGTACGTTCACCCGTAAGTTGATGAAATACAGCGAGTGGGTCGCTTTGATAAGCGGCGCTATCGGTAAAGGTGCTAACAAAGCCTATACCTACTTGTTTATTTGTTTGGTTCATTTTTTTTCCTAATAGATCTCTTTTAAGTTTTTGGTCAACCTGCGTAAATGGGCAGTAGCCACCAAATAAACCAACTTTTAACTCTTGTTGTTAACATGATAAAACCTAAATTGTTAAATACTAAAAATGAAAAAACCCGCTCAATATTAAGCGGGTTTTCGGAAATCTTTTACTTTATTAATAGCAAACTATCACAACCCACTTATGTAGAGTTATGCCACCACCAAATCATCGAAATAGTTTGTTTTACTTGTATCATTATCATTATTACCTAAGTAAAATAAGTTTTGCTAAAAATCCCCTATAGAAGAACTGATTATGCCGTTAATGTCAACCGAAAATTTCACTGACTTTTCAAACCGTCGCGTTGATTTTCATAGCCATACACAATGTTCGGATGGTGGTTTAACGCCGCAGCAGTTAATAGACAGGGCAATAAACTTTCAATTAGATGTGTTAGCGATAACCGATCACGATACCACTGCAGGGCTTGATATTGCCAAAAAGCATATTATAGATAAAAATCTTCCTATTACCTTAGTTAATGGTATTGAAATATCAACGGCTTGGCATGGCTTTGAAATTCATATTGTTGGCTTAAATATCGACACCAGCAGCCCACAATTAATTGAATTAATTACGCAGCAACAGCAAGCACGAGAGCAACGTGCAACTAGCATGGGCGAAAAGCTGGCTAAATGTGGTTTTACTGATATTTATCAGCAAGCCAAAGCACTCGCAGGTGAAGGTTCAATTACACGTGCTCATTTTGCTAAAGTATTATTTAACCAAGGGCATGTTTCAACCATGCAGGCAGCGTTTGATAAATACATTGGCAAAGGCAAGCGCGCGTTTGTTAAACCTACGTGGTGTTCAATAGAAACTGCGGTTGAGGTTATTCACCAAGCGGGTGGAAGCGCGGTAATTGCGCATCCCATTCGCTACGATATGACGGCAAAATGGTTACGACGCTTAATTGTGCAATTTAAAGAGGCAACAGGCGACGGCTTAGAAGTTGTTTTACCGCAAATGAACAACGAACAACGTCAACGTATGCTAAACTATTGTTTAGAATATGATTTGCATGCCTCTTTAGGTTCAGACTTTCACTATCCAAGTAAATGGTCTGATTTAGGCAAAAATTTAAGATTGCCAGAAAACTGCAAACCCATTTGGCAACAATGGTCAGCGCACTAAGCGAGGAGCTTAATAATGAGTCAGTTTTTTTACGTTCATCCTGATAACCCACAAGGGCGCTTAATGAAACAGGCGGCTGAGATGATTCATCAAGGCGGGGTTATTGTTTACCCTACCGAGTCGGGTTATGCGTTAGGTTGTCATATTGGAGATAAAAAAGCGTTAGAGCGCATTTGTCGTATTAGAGACATTAATAAAGATCATAATTTCACATTAGTATGTAAAGACTTATCTGAACTATCTGAGTATGCGCGTGTCGATAATGCTATTTTTAGGCTAATTAAAAATAACACCCCAGGAGCTTACACCTTTGTATTTAAAGGCACGAAAGAAGTCCCTAAACGTTTACTCAATCCTAAAAAGAAAACTATAGGTATACGTATTCCTGAAAACACCATTGCGCAAGCGTTATTAGCCGAGCTTGGTGAGCCTATTATGTCTACTACATTGATCATGCCGGGTGAAGATATGGCGGAATATGATCCTGAACATATTCGCGATATTTTAGAGCATCAAGTCGATTTAATTATTAATGGTGGCTATTTAGGTGAAAAGCCGACAACTGTTGTCGACTTTTCGGAAGATAAAGGCAATATTTTACGTGTCGGGCAAGGGGATCCAACACCGTTTGAATAATGCTAAAGCGAATACTATGAGCCAATCACAATCACCAGTAAGAGAAATGCAGCAACAGCAATTACCCCTTGCCTTTATTCGTGGTGAAGCGCTTATAGATAAACCACAAGACTTATTTATTCCTCCAGATGCGCTTGAAATTATTTTAGAGTCGTTTGAAGGGCCGCTCGATTTACTGCTTTACCTTATTAAAAAACAAAAATTCGACATTCTCGACCTGCCAATTGCCCCGATCACAACGCAATATATGCATTATGTTGAATTGATGAAAGATGTGAAATTAGAGCTTGCGGCTGAATATTTAGTGATGGCGGCAATTTTGGCGGAAATAAAATCACGCTTATTACTACCTAAGTTGCCTGTTGAAGAGGAAGACGTAGACCCTCGCGCCGAGTTAATAAAACGCTTACAAGAATATGAAATATATAAAAAAGCGGCTGAAACACTTGATGAACTACCACGAATGGAACGTGATTTACTGAAGGTGAATGCACATTTACCCGACAACATGCCAATGCGCGCTAACGACAGTGAGGTTGATTTAGCCGAGCTTGTTAGTGCGTTGCAAGGCGTATTAAAACGAAGCCAAGCGTATGAACATCATCATATTGCCAAAGAAACCCTGTCTACCCGAGAACGCATGAGCAAAATATTAATGACCTTGCAACAGTGTGAACATGATGAATTTATAGCGTTTGAACAGTTATTTACGCCAAGCGAAGGGCGGAATGGCGTGGTAGTAACGTTTTTAGCGTTGTTAGAATTAATTAAAGATAACTTAATTGAATGCTTACAAACGAATAATTTTGGACAAATAAATGTACGCGCAAAGTGATAAAATAGACGATAAATCAGCATGAGAATGATAAACTAATGCCAATAGAACATAATGAACAAACTGATGCTCAGTTGGTTGCGTTAATTGAAGGAGCAATCTTTGCTTCACCAATGCCGCTATCGTTAAGTAAGATTAAGCAGCAGTTATTAGTTGATTATCAAGTGAATGAACAGCAGGTAAGTCATCAGCAAGTGCTTGACGTTATTGCTGAAATAAAAAGGGCTTATCAGCACCGAGCGATAAATTTAGTTGAGGTGGCTTCTGGATTTCGTTTTCAAGTTATTGAAGCGGTAGCCAATGAAATATCGGTATTATTTCAAGAAAAAGCACCGAAGTATTCACGTTCAATATTGGAAACATTGGCATTAATTGCCTATAAACAACCAATAACGCGTGGTGAAATAGAAAGTGTTCGCGGTGTGTCGGTAAGTAGTAATACCATTAAAAGCTTACTAGAGCGCGATTGGATAAAAATAGTTGGCCACAAAGAGGTACCGGGACGTCCCGCACTTTTGGCAACAACGAAAGAATTTTTAGATTATTTTTCGTTAAAAACATTGGCACAATTACCACAATTAATGCCGTTATCAGAGTCTTCATTAACAGGTCTTGAAGCGAATGTTTCAAGTCCTAATAACGAAGAAAAAGCTCAAACAATAGAGACAGAGACTAAATAGCTAGCACTATGATGTTACTGACGTAAGAGAGTTAAAATCATGTCTGAAAAACTACAAAAAGTATTAGCCCGTGCGGGTAAAGGCTCACGCCGAGAAATGGAAACCGTAATTAGCGGCGGCCGTGTCAGTGTTAATGGTAAAGTTGCCTATTTAGGCGACCGAGTTGAAGGTAACGAGCAAATTAAAATAGACGGACACCCCGTAAGTTTGCAAGCGAAAGGCGAAGAAATTTGTCGGGTGTTAATGTACAACAAGCCTGAAGGCGAAATGTGTACGCGAAAAGATCCGGAAGGACGCCCAACGGTATTTGACCGTTTACCAAAATTAGATGCTGGCCGTTGGATAGCGGTTGGTCGTTTAGATATTAACACCTCGGGCATGCTGCTTTTTACTACTGACGGTGAACTTGCTAATAAGCTGATGCATCCATCGCAAAAAGTTGAGCGTGAATACGCGGTACGGGTATTTGGTGAAGTAAACGAAGCAATGTTACAGCGTTTAAGAGCTGGCGTTAAATTAGAAGACGGCCCAGCAAAGTTTCAAAAAATTACTTACCGTGGTGGTGAAGGCCGTAATCATTGGTTTCATGTCGTGTTGTCAGAAGGGCGTAACCGTGAAGTACGTCGTTTGTGGGAAAGCCAAGAAGTGCAAGTTAGCCGCTTAATACGTGTACGCTATGGCGACATGGAAATGAAGCGTCAGTTGCCACTTGGTGGTTGGACAGAATTAGCGTTGAAAGAAGTGAATTATTATCGTCAATTAGTTAACTTAGCACCTGAAGTGAATAGTAAAGTGAAAGTTGATGAAAAAATAATGGATAACGCCAAAAGTCGTCGTATTCGTCGTTCAGTTAAAAAGCACCAAAGTCGCCACCAGCAGGCAACACGAAGACGCCGTAGCTAATTTGATTATAAATAAGACGGTTAATGGGTAATATTTACTTGTAAGTAGTTTGTGTGAGCAAACTGAAGTCATACAAGATTAGGAATAGCAGTGCAAAAACAATATGTTGATGAGCAAAATGCGTTAGTTGAGTTGTGTCAAAAATTACAACATTCAACGGTTTTAATGGTTGATACTGAATTTGTTAGAACGCGAACCCTTTACCCTAAATTAGGATTGCTACAAGTTTGTAATGGTGAGGTGATTGCTTTAATTGACCCTATAGCTGTTGACGACTTAACACCGTTTTGGGCATTAATTGCAGACGTGTCTATCGAAAAAGTAATTCATGCCTGTTCAGAAGATTTAGAAGTGTTTTTAACACAAGCTAATTGTCGGCCTAAAAATTTAATTGATAGCCAAATAATGATGTCGTTTTTAGGGCATGGGCTGTCTATTGGTTATGCCGCAATGGTTCAGCATTTTTTAGGGATTACCCTTGATAAGTCGGATTCACGCACTGACTGGACCAAGCGACCTTTATCTGCCAGTCAAATTAGCTATGCGCAAGCCGATGTAGATTTTTTATATCAATTGTATCCTGAACTTAAGTCACAGCTACAAGCAACGCCTTGGTTTGACGCCGCTAAACAAGATACCGAATTAATGATTGAGCGAAAGTTTAGCCAAACCGATACCAGCCAACTTTATCGCAATATTAAAATGAGCTGGCGCTTAAGTGAAAAACAGCTTAATTTACTACAGCATTTAGCACTTTGGCGTCTTGAGCAGGCCCAAAAACGCGATATGCCCATAGGCTTTATTGCTAAAGATCATACCTTAATCGGTTTAGCGAAAGTTAATCCAAGCAATATGGCTGTTATGAGTAATATTGAAGGCGTTGAGCAATTAGATATTCGCCATAAAGGCAAAGCGATGTTAGCAGTGTTAAAACAAGCCAATGAGGTGGATGAAGCTCATTATCCTGAAAAAATAACACGCCTAGACGAGTACCCTGGGTACAAGCAAGTGTTTAAAAAAATTAAAAATTATATCGCTGGTGTGGCAAAAACTCATGAACAAGCTGTAGAAAACTTTGCATCAAAAAAACAAATCAATCAGTTTCTATCATGGCATTATAAACTATCTGCAGAGTCTATTACTCAAGAGCAAGTGGATATTTTACGTGACTGGCGTATGCAGTTATTTGGTGAGCAATTATTGGCATTAGCGAATGACAACTTTGCAGACTTAAAATAGCTGGTGCCAGAGCAACGTGATACATTGTTTGTGTTACCACTATATTCGATAGATTCAATCATTTTAAATTTATTTAGTTGTAGTTAATTTTTATTACCAAGGTTTATTATTATGTTATGCGCGGTTTATAAAAGCCCTAAAAAAGCACACACTTATCTTTTTGTAAAAAAACGCGATGACTTTTCTGAAGTGCCAGATGCGTTAAAAGCGATGTTTGGTACACCGACATTAGTAACAATTATTAATTTAGCAACCAAAGATAAACTGTCTTTATCTGATATTGATAAAGTGAAAGAAAATTTGAACTCACAAGGTTTTTATTTGCAATTACCACCTCCGCAAGAAGATCTATTAAAAACTCACAGAGCGCAAATGAAGCTTGACCAAGACGAGCTATAACTGGAGACAAAATATGATAAACATTACAAAGAATAAATTAACCACTTTTTCTACGTTAGTTTATCTGTTATCTGTTATTTATAGTGGCAATGTCATCGCTAAAGAAAAAGCGACTGATAAGCCATTATTAACAGCAGAAAACTATGTAAAGTATGTTGAGCAGTTAAAAGTTGAAGCTCAAAAACAAGGCTTTACGGCTAAATTTACCGAGCATGTTTTTGCTAATGCTAAATTTTATCAGCGCGCAGTAAAAGCTGACCGACGTCAACCAGAAGTGGTAGAGACATTAGATACTTATTTACCTAAGCGTGTACCTGATTGGAAAATACAGCGTGCTCGTAAGCAATATAAAAAGCACAAAACCTTGTTGAAAAAAATTAGTGCTCAATATGGAGTACAGCCACGTTTTATTGTTGCGTTGTGGGGGCTAGAAACTAATTTTGGCAAAATAATGGGAAATTATAATGTAGTGTCAGCACTAGCAACGTTAGCCTATGAAGGTCGTCGAGAAGCTTTTTTTCAAAAACAATTGTGGGCGGCATTAACTATTATTAATGAAGGTCATATTAGCGTTGAGAATATGAAAGGTTCGTGGGCTGGCGCAATGGGGCAAAATCAATTTATGCCTACGTCATTTCTTGCTTATGCTGTAGACGGTGACGGCGATGGTAAAAAAGATATTTGGGGTAACCAAGCCGATGTTTTTGCTTCGATGGCCAATTACCTACAAAGAGAAGGTTGGAATAGCGAGTTAACTTGGGGACGACAAGTTAAATTACCACAAGGTTTTGATCTTTCATTAGCCATTCCAAAAAAAACAGGCGGCCGAAAACAATGGTTAGCTGCTTGGAAAAAAACAGAAAAAACTTTAGCTCAGTGGCAGGCATTAGGTGTGCGCCGAGCCGACGGTACAAATTTGCCTAAAGTCGATATAACGGCGGCGTTAGTATTTCCTGATGACGAAAATGGTCGTGTTTATTTAGCATACGATAATTACAAAAGCTTAATGCATTGGAATTTGTCGTATTACTTTGTTAGTTCGGTTGGGCACTTGTCTGATCGAATTAAATTTCCCCCTGTAGAATAATTAATACTTTAGGATCCCCTGTGACAGTAACAACCGATAATATTCCTTTTTGGCAAAGTAAAACGTTAGAGCAAATGACGCGTTCAGAGTGGGAATCGCTGTGTGACGGTTGTGCTAAATGTTGTTTGCATAAATTTATTGATGATGAAAATACCGACGACGAATCTGAATTAATGCCGACGGATTACATTAATGAGGGCGAGCAAATGAACTACAGTAATATTGCATGCCATTTACTTAATGATAAAAGCTGTCAATGTACTCAATATGCTAAGCGTACCACTATAGTGCCTGACTGTGTTCAACTTACTCAAGATAATATTGATGGGGTGTTTTTTATGCCGCCAAGCTGTACTTACCGCCGATTAAAAGAAGGGCGAGGCATTCCATCATGGCACCCGTTATTAAATAAAGGCAAAAAATCAGCTATGCATAAAGCGGGTATGTCGGTACGCGGTAAAATAGTGAAAGACAGTGATGTCGACCTTGATTTTTTTGAAGACTACATTGTTTCATGGCCATTACACGATATTGATTAGCGGCAACAATTTTAAAAAATAGAGTAATAATTAGCTTTCTAATAATCATTATTATTAACTATAAGCGAACAAAAATAACAAAAATAAC
>JBMZCX010000024.1:0-35819 GCA_049613795.1 Thalassotalea sp.
TACCAACACCACCTGATAAATGTACGTTTTTACCTATTTGTGCACATGAACCAACGGTTGCCCAGCCGTCAACCATACAACCTTCGTCAACATAGGCGCCAATATTTACAAAGCTAGGCATTACTACAACATTTTTACCAATATAACTTCCTGTACGTACTGAAGCTCCAGGTACAACACGAACACCATCAGCTTCAAAAGCGGCTTGATCATAGTTACTATATTTCATCGGAACTTTGTCAAAATAGGTGCTTTCAGCGCCATCAATGACTTGGTTGTCCCAAATACGAAAAGACAATAATACGGCTTTTTTTAGCCATTGGTGAACTACCCATTCGCCAGCAATTTTTTCTGCAACGCGGGCACTACCATTATTAAGTGCTGCTAGTGCATCTAAAATAGCTTGCTTAACCTCGGGGCTAACGGTTGAAGGGCTAATATTCATACGCTCTTCAAACGCTTGTTCAATAATACTTTGTAGCTGAGACATTATGTGAATTCCTGCTCTTTTAAATAATAATTAAATATCTTCGCAAAGCTTTTGCGATAAAATTTGCTGCTGTTCTTGCGTTAACGCTTGTTTATCTTTATTAGAGATGGTGAAAACATCTTCGGCTTTTTCACCAAAAGTGGTAATTTTGGCAGAATGAATAGTAATTTCACAAGCAATAAATATTTTTGCAAATTTAGCTAATAAACCGGGGCTATCTAAGGCAACAATTTCAAGTAAGGTTCTATTTTTATTGACTGACTCAATAAAGCTTACTTGCGTGGTAATGTTAAATTGCTTTAATCGCTGGGTTGTTGGGCGAATGGCTATTTCAAATTTAGGATTTGATAACGCTTCGGTTAATGACTGTGCAATATCTAACGCGCGGTAACTGTCACTAATTGATTTGCCTTGCTTATCTAAGATTACAAAAGTATTGGCGGTATATCGCCCTTTAGTGGTGATAATTTTAGCGTCGTGAATAGACAAACCTTTAGCGCCTAACAAAGTGACCGTGGTGGCAAAGATTTTTGAATTTATTTTAGTGTAAACAAATACCTCAGTACCGCCTCGGTAAGCTTTAGGGCTAATAAGTACCAAAGGTTTCGTTTTGTTGTGCTGTAAAATATGGGTACTATGCCAAGCAATTTGCGCAGGTGAATAACGAATAAAATAGTCTGTTTTAAACTCTTTCCATAGCGTTTGTAACTTATCTGGATCAACCGTATCACCTAGTAGCTCTTTTGCTTGCTCTAGGTTTTCACGGCTTTTAGCGCGTAAATCAACAGGCTTTTCTAACCCTCGTCTGAAGGCGCGTTTCGTATTAAAGTATAGCTCTTTTAATAAGTTAGCCTTCCAGCTATTCCATAGGCTTTCATTGGTTGCCCGCATGTCTGCTACGGTTAAGCAATAAAGGTAATCAAGGTGAGCTTCGTCACGTACAATAC
This sequence comes from Thalassotalea sp., assembly GCA_049613795.1. Classification (GTDB taxonomy): domain Bacteria; phylum Pseudomonadota; class Gammaproteobacteria; order Enterobacterales; family Alteromonadaceae; genus Thalassotalea_B. Next base: position 1,438 of record JBMZCX010000024.1, read on the forward strand.
TTGCGAAAGTTTTTATAACTTCAGGGTCTGATATGTCGCGACGCTGTGCGGTGATCGACATTAATAAGTGGTACTTTACTAGCCATGAAATCATTCTACCGTCATGATCACTCAGCTTATGCACTTTGCCAAAATTAAGTGCGTCAATTGCACCTAACTTTGCGTGATCTCCACCTCTACCTTTGGCGATATCGTGAAAAATGCCTGCAATATATAAAAGTTCAGGCTTTCTGATGCGTTGCACTATTTTACTGCACAAAGGATATTCATGGTCGTATTGTGGTTGGCTAAAACGATAAAGGTTTTTAATGAGTCGGTAACTGTGTTCATCAACTGAATACGCATGAAATAAATCAAATTGCATTTGACCAACAATGCTACGCCATTCAGGTAAATAGGCGCCAAGAATAGAATGACGGTGCATTAGTGTGAATGTTAACCCTAAACCACGAGGGTGGCGCATTAATTGAATAAATATTTTACGGCAGTTGGCATAATCAAGCATGCCTGATACTAAACGACGACGAGCATTACGTAATAGACGCAGGGTATCTGGATGTAAATCGGTAACGTCTTCATGATTAGCAATAATTAAAAACATTTCCATTATTTTAGTTGAACGCATAAACACACGTTTATTCAGTGCTTTTATTAAACCGTCAACAATAACAAAATCGTCGTTTACTTGAATTTCTGTGGTATTTTTACTGTTTTTTAAAATGGCGAATTCAAAATGATGTAATAACATTTTATTCAATTCGGCAGCACGCCCAATAATACGGAAAAAGCGCTTCATCATTCGCTCTATGGCAAACTTTCCTTCGTCTCCAAGGCCCATTAACTTGGCTACATCGGCTTGATAATCAAAAAGTAAACGGTTTTCGCTTCTGCCGGCACTAAAATGTAGTGCACAGCGCATTCGCCATAGATATTCTTGACATTCAAGTAGCTCAAAATATTCGTTATGAGTAAGGTACTTATGCTGAACAAGTTCTTCTAGTGAGTCGGCTTCAAAGTGGCGCTTGGCAACCCAACCTATGGTTTGAATGTCGCGCAAGCCACCGGGATTAGCTTTTAAATTAGGCTCTAAGGTATATGCTGCGCCATGGTATTGTTCATGACGTTGTGCTTGTTCGTCACGTTTGGCAATAAAAAATTTTTGTGAGGTCCAAAAGGCGTCTTCATTTAATAATGGCTGTAAGTGCTCGACTAAGGTTTGATTGCCACAAATTTGTCTCATTTCCATTAAGTTTGTGGCGGTAGAAACGTCGTTAATCGCTTGCTTTAAACACTCTTTTATACTGCGAACGCTATGGCCTATATCGAGTTTTACATCCCATAACTGGGTGATGAATGTTGCTATTTTTTCTTCTAAATCTGCTGCTGTTTTTTCTTGTGTTAAAATTAAAATATCAACATCTGAATAGGGATGGAGTTCACTTCTTCCGTAACCGCCAACAGCAATAAGAGCGACTTGGTATTCATCTAATTTATGCTGACACCATAATTTAGAGAGAAGGTGGTCGACAAATTGTGCTCGTGCAGCAACAATATTCGTAATGTAGTCGGTTGGAAATTGCTCTTTTTGCCATTCTTGAAAGTCTCTACTGAGCTGGCAAATTTGTTTAACTTCAATATGAGGGGCGGTAACTGAAAGTGGCGCTAAAAATTGTTCTGGAACAAGTAATGAATTAGACAAAATAGTGTTCTCTTTATTATTTTATTTATAGCTTAGCGCCGTATTAATTTGTGTTAGTTATGCAGTACTCTTGGTAACGTATCATCGCTTCTTAGCGTTAAAATTTCACAACCTGTTTTTGTTACAACAAGTGTATGCTCCCATTGCGCTGATTTTTTACTATCAATAGTATAAACCGTCCAATTATCTTCTTTATCGAGTATGGTATTTGCTCGGCCTAAGTTAATCATTGGCTCGATAGTAAAACACATACCTTCTTCCATTTTTGTTTTGTCATTGTTCTTGTAGTGAACAATTTGTGGCTCTTCGTGAAATTCGCTGCCGATACCATGTCCGCAATATTCTTTTACTATGGTATAGCGACCTGACTTTTTAACAAACTTTTGAATGGTTGCACCAATGTCTCCAAACGGAGCGCCAGGCTTCACTTTTTTTATGGCTAAATATAATGCTTCTTGAGTAATACGACATAAACGGGCGTCTTCTGCTGATATTTCTCCAATAGCGAACATTTTACTGGTATCGCCATGGTAGCCATCTTTAATAACAGTAATATCAATATTTATTATGTCGCCATCTTTAAGAGGAATGTCGTTAGGAATGCCATGACAAACTACATGATTAACTGAGGTACAAATAGACTTTGGAAAGCCGTGATAATTAAGCGGCGCTGAAATTGCATTTTGCACTTTTTCAGTATATTCAGCACAAAGAGTGTTTAATTCATCTGTAGTAATGCCCGCAGTGACATGTGGCGCTATCATTTCTAATACGTCGGCAGCTAATTTACCTGCAATACGCATTTTATCAATTTCATCGTGGCTTTTTATTTGGATCGACATTAATGCCTCAAGTTTATAAATTTTAAGCGTAATTTATTACGCTGGAAAATAGGTCTAATTCTACATGCTTTTATTTGTTTTGCCAAAAGGTAGGTAATTTGGCGCTACTTATTAAGTTCTAATTTTACCGCTTCAACTATTGCACTCGGTTCTTTTAGATAAAAGTGATGATTTAACAAAATTAAATTATCGTCTACGGCAAGTAATAGCGCAGGTATTGCTTGTGTTCCTATAACGTCTTGAATTTCCTCAATGCAAGAAAATAAATATTCGGCATCTTTGGTGAACTTGTCATTCTTTAACACTTTTGCAGGCGTCGAAAGTTTAAATTGCTCAATAATTTCGTCAAAATCTTCAGCAACTTTTAAAGGGTTACCCTGCTCAAAGTGTTGCTGTTGAATGGCCTTTAATAAAGGAAGTGAAGACGTAGGTATTTTATTTGACACCCATGCTAATAAGTTAGCGGCAATTGTCGAATCAGCAGCTTTATTGCGTTGACTATTGTATGCAGCTGTAAAAGTAAGTGGACTGTCTTGCTCTACTTGTTCAATTGTTTTGTTGCCGATTTGTTCATCGCCTTCATAGCGTGCACAGTGCCATAAATGTACATTAATTTCAGGTAATGATTCGCTAATTGCACTCACTAAAGGAGTTGTTGCATAACTCCAAGGACAATGACTGTCGTAAATAAAGAATAATTCTGCTGCCATAATACTTTCTGGATCAATTAATAATGAGGTATTTTACCTTGCAATTAATTTTATACCAAGCCTAACGAGCTATTTCCTTATAAGTAAAATTCACATCGATTAAAAATGGATGAAGTAATGCCATTTTTTGTGGAAAGGGTAGCTAATTAATCGCCAATATGGTATAAAATGCGCCGCTGAATTCACCCTTTGCCTTGCTTTCGGAGAATTTGGACTTAAACAGGTGCTAAAAATAGCACTTAAACAATAAACTCACATACATCTAGTAACAGATATACCGGGGTGCCAAGCTCTTTTTGAGTAATTAAGGTCGTGTATATCGGGTGTATGAACGCTTAACCCCAAAGGAAATTAATTATGCCAACCGTATCAATGCGCGATATGCTTAAAGCCGGTGTTCACTTCGGCCATAAAACTCGTTACTGGAACCCAAAAATGAAATCATACATTTTTGGTGCTCGTGACAAAGTTCATATCATCAACTTAGAACAAACTGTTCCTATGTTCAACGAAGCACTTGCTTTTTTATCAGGTGTATCTGCGAAGAAAGGTAAAGTTTTATTTGTTGGTACTAAGCGCGCAGCAAGCGACGCTGTAAAAGATGCAGCAATCAAGTCTGATCAATTTTTCGTTAACCACCGCTGGTTAGGTGGTATGTTGACTAACTGGAAAACAGTTCGTCAATCTATCAAACGTTTAAAAGAGTTAGAATCTCAAACTACTGACGGTACATTTGAAGCGTTAACAAAGAAAGAAGCGTTAATGCGTACTCGTGAAATGGAAAAGCTTGAGAAAAGCCTTGGTGGTATTAAAAACATGGGTGGCTTACCAGACGCTTTATTTATTATCGATGCTGATCATGAGCACATTGCTATCAAAGAAGCGAATAATTTAGGTATTCCAGTAATCTCTGTTGTTGATACAAACTCAAACCCAGATGGTGTTGATTACATCGTACCGGGTAACGATGATGCGATCCGCGCAGTAACATTATACTTAGATTCAGCAGCTAACGCTGTAATCGAAGGTCGTGAAAAAAACATCGTTGTACAAGCTGAAAAAGACGGTTTTGTTGAAGCTGAGTAATTCTCGCTTTTATTAAAATTGTTTGATTATGCTGTTGCCACATTTGTTTAATACAAGTGTGGCAATCTTTTAATATATACCTGAATTTGAGGAATAACTCATGGCAATTACTGCTGCACAAGTTAAAGAATTACGTGAACGCACAGCTGCGGGCATGATGGACTGTAAAAAAGCGCTACAAGAAGCTAACGGTGATATGGAACTTGCAATTGAAAACATGCGTAAGTCTGGTCAAGCGAAAGCGGCTAAAAAAGCAGGTAACATCGCTGCTGAAGGTCAAATCATCATTAAAGATGGCGCATTAGTTGAAGTTAACTGTCAAACTGACTTCGTGGCAAAAGATGACAACTTCTTAGCGTTTGCTAACAAAGTTGCTGATGTAGCCGCTACTGAAAAGCTTACAATTGAAGAATTACAAGCTAAGTTTGAAGAAGAGCGTATTGCACTGGTTACCAAAATCGGTGAAAACATCAATGTTCGTCGTGTAGCTTATGTTGAAGGTACTGCGTTAGCTTCATACAAGCACGGTGCTACTATCGGTGTTGTTGTTGCTGGTGAAGGTGATGCAGAAGCACTTAAGCACATTGCAATGCACGTTGCTGCAAGCAAGCCAGAATTCATCAACCCTGAAGATGTTCCTGCTAGCGTAGTAGAAAACGAGCAACGTATCCAATTAGATATTTTAAAAGCTGAAAACGACGCGCTTGAAGAGAAAAAGAAAAAGCCTGTTGATTTACTTGAAAAAATCATTATTGGTCGTATGAAGAAGTTTACTGGTGAAATCTCTTTAACTGGTCAAGCGTTCATCATGGAACCTAAGAAAACTGTTGGTGCCGTTTTAAAAGAAAAAGGTATCTCAATTACTAACTTCGTTCGTTTAGAAGTGGGTGAAGGTATTGAGAAGAAAGAAGAAGATTTTGCTGCAGAAGTAGAAGCACAAATTGCGGCTGCTAAAGGCGAATAATTAAGCAATTAACTGCTTAAATAAGTTCTTTTTTCAGTTTAGCCTTTAGATAGTTTGCTAAACGTATTAAAATAGCCGCGGTTAATTTCGACCGCGGCTTTTTTACATCTACAGGAATGTTTATTTTATGAGCATCAATCCCAAACCAACATATCGTCGAATTTTATTAAAACTAAGTGGTGAAGCCTTAATGGGCGATGAAGGATTCGGTATTGACCCGAGTATCCTTGACCGAATGGCACAAGAAATTAAAGAATTAATTGAAATGGGCATTCAAGTTGGTTTAGTTATTGGTGGCGGTAATCTATTCCGTGGTGCTGGGCTTGCAGAAGCAGGCATGAACCGAGTAGTGGGTGACCAAATGGGCATGCTAGCAACCGTTATGAATGGTTTGGCTATGCGCGATGCCCTTCATCGTGCTTTTGTTAATGCTAAACTTATGTCGGCTATTGATTTAGCTGGTGTATGTGACACATATAACTGGGCAAATGCAATTGGCTTATTAAAGTCAGGCCGCGTTGTTATTTTTAGCGCAGGGACGGGTAATCCCTTCTTTACAACCGATTCAGCAGCTTGTTTACGCGGTATTGAAATTGAAGCAGATGCCGTATTAAAAGCAACTAAAGTTGATGGTATTTATTCAGACGACCCAGTGAAAAACCCTGACGCTGAACTTTATACCCACTTAACCTATCAAACTGTGCTAGAAAAAGAATTAAAAGTAATGGATCTTGCGGCATTTACATTAGCGCGAGACCACAATATGCCAATTCGTGTATTTAACATGAATAAGCCAGGGGCATTAAAAGCGGTGATCATGGGTGAGCAAGAAGGCACAACTATTGATCATGCAGATAATTTAGAATAATAATAGCAAACAGAATAGTCAGTTTGATTGCTAAAATAGAGTGTTTTTAAGGAAATAGTAAAGTGATAGATGATATTAAACAAGACGCCAAAGAACGTATGGCAAAAAGTATTGAAGCATTTAAAACAAGCTTAAATAAAGTAAGAACAGGCCGCGCACATACATCGTTATTAGACAATATTAGTGTTGAATATTACGGTATGGATACGCCTTTAAACCAAGTAGGTAATGTTTCTGTTCCTGATGCACGTACTATTGCAATTACTGTCTTTGATAAAGCGATGATTTCAGCGGTTGAGAAAGCTATTTTATCTTCAGACCTTGGGTTAAATCCATCGTCTCAAGGTACGCTAATTCGTATTCCATTACCTCCATTAACGGAAGAACGTCGTAAAGACTTAGTTAAAGTCGTGAAAGGTGAAGGTGAAGGCTCAAAAGTGGCTATTCGTAATATTCGACGTGATGCAAATTCAGATATTAAGTCGCTAAACAAAGAAAAAGAGATTAGCGATGACGAAATGCACCAAGCGGAAGACGAAATACAAAAAATTACTGATACTTATGTAAAACAAGTTGATGCAATTTTGGCTGATAAAGAAGCCGAATTAATGGAAATTTAGGTTTTATTATTGATAATACGCTGTAGTTCTCAGTTACTGGTTAACTAGCTACAGCGTTTTTGTATAAAGAAAGTAAACGATTGGAGTTTTTGTGAGTACAACTGAACCTATGGCACAAGAGGCGCTTAAAATACCTCAACATGTCGCGATTATCATGGATGGTAATGGTCGATGGGCACAGTTACGTGGAAAAAAAAGAGTGGTTGGTCATAAAAATGGCGTAGAGTCTGTACGTTCTGTCGTTTCCACAGCACGGAAAAACGGTGTAAAAGCGTTAACGTTATTTGCTTTTAGCAGTGAAAACTGGCAACGACCAGAAGGTGAAGTTAATGTATTAATGGATTTATTCATGTATGTGTTAACGCGCGAAGTTAAAAAGCTACATAAAAATAATATTCGCTTCCAAGTCATCGGTGATATTTCACGTTTTTCAGAAAAACTACAAAAAATGATTAAAAACTCTGAAGTACTAACAGAAAATAACGATGCTATGGTACTGTCTATTGCGGCTAATTATGGCGGACGATGGGATATTGCTCAGGCTGCTCAAAAAATGGCTGAGAAAGCGGTTGCAGGAGAAATAACCCCCGCACAAATTAATGAAGAGTCACTTGCGCAAGAAATTAATCTTGCTAATTTACCTGAGCTAGATCTATTAATACGCACAGGTGGTGATTATAGAATTAGTAACTTCTTGTTATGGCAGGCGGCTTACGCAGAGTTTTATTTTACTGACGTGCTATGGCCAGACTTTCAAGAAGAAGAACTGTTAAAAGCGATGGCGTGTTTTGATAACCGCGAACGCAGATTTGGCCTTACTGGCGAACAAATAAAAAAATAATAATAATTAAAACGAGAAAAGGGTTAACGTTTGTTAAAACAGAGAATTATTACCGCAGTGGTCTTAGCACCTTTAGCAATTTCGGCAATATTTTATTTACCGCTAGCTAACTTTGCAGCCCTTATTATGGCTATTATGGCAATAGGTGCATGGGAGTGGGGCCCCTTAATGGGCTTTGATAAAAATAATCGTCGAATGGCTTTCGTTATTGCGACTATCGCGCTGATCAGCCTGCTTTGGCTAAAACTCCCCATTGAAACGCTATGGAAAAATCATACTACACTCGAACAAGGGGCTATTTATGTGTTGTGGCTAGCTGTAGCATGGTGGTTATTGTCAGCAACACTTACCTTTCTGTACCCTCGTTATAGTAAATTTTGGTCAAGCCATCGTTCTGTACGCGGCGTTTTTGGCTGGTTAACCTTAGTGCCAACATGGCTTGCGTTTATGGTGATCCGCAGTAACGAGTATCAAACCGACCCTTATCATGGCGCACAATTAATTATGTTTTTATTTCTAATGGTGTGGGGGGCTGATGTTGGTGCTTACTTCGTTGGAAAGTCAATTGGAAAAAGAAAGTTATTACCTAATGTTAGCCCTGGTAAAACATTAGAAGGCTATGTTGGCGGCGTTGTTTTCTCGTGTATATTGGTTGCTATTGCAGGTTACGTTTTAAATTGGAATCAGCAACAATACACCTTAGTTTTAGTCGTTACTGCAATCATTACCACCATTTCAGTGTTGGGTGACTTAAACGAGAGTATGTTTAAGCGTCAAGCAGGAATAAAAGACAGCGGTACAATATTACCAGGTCATGGGGGCATTCTTGACCGTATTGATAGCTTAACTGCAACAGCGCCTGTCTTTGCATTATGCTACGCACTTATAGGCTGGTAATAGGTTTGGTAGAAGAATAATGCGTAATATTTGTATTTTGGGCTCTACGGGTTCAATTGGTGTTAACACGCTCGATGTGATCAGACGCCACCCTTCATTGTTCAATGTTATTAGTTTGTCGGCTAATGAAAGTGTTAATACTATGCTCGAGCAATGCCTTGAGTTTATGCCTCAGCAAGTGGTGATGGCTTGCCAACAAGCCGCTGAAACACTTCAACAACTTCTATTAGAAAATAACCTAAGTCATATTAACGTTAGATTTGGTCAACAAGCGTTAGTTGATATTGCAAGTGATGTTAATAATGATACGGTAATGGCTGCTATTGTAGGTGCCTCTGGTTTGTTGCCTACCTTAGCCGCAGTAAAAAAAGGTAAACGCGTTTTATTAGCTAACAAAGAAGCATTGGTTACATCAGGTGCCATTTTTATTGACGCGGTTAAACAATCAGGCGCTGAGCTATTACCAATAGACAGCGAGCACAATGCTATTTTTCAATGCTTACCAAGTGCGGCTCAACAAAATAGCAGTACAGGTGACCTTGCCAAGCAAGGTATAAGTAAAATATTGCTTACAGGTTCGGGTGGACCCTTTAGGACGTTAGCGGTTGATGAATTAGATAAAGTCACGCCAGAACAAGCATGTGCTCACCCTAATTGGGAAATGGGCCGTAAAATATCTGTAGACTCTGCCACTATGATGAATAAAGGTTTAGAGTTTATTGAAGCGAAATGGCTATTTAATTTAAACGTTGAAGACATTCAGGTGGTGCTTCACCCGCAAAGTACTATTCACTCAATGGTACAATACCAAGATGGCTCTGTTATTGCGCAAATGGGTAATCCAGATATGCGTACGCCTATTGCTCATGCGTTAGCCTATCCTGAACGTATTGAGTCAGGTGTTGAACCGCTCGACTTTTTTAATACACCTTCTTTTGAATTTTCAGATGTCGACTTTGCTCGTTACCCTAATTTAAAATTAGCAATAGATGCGTGTAAATCTGGACAAGCAGCATGTACCGCATTAAACGCTGCAAATGAAATAGCTGTAGACGCTTTTTTAAATAATCATATTAAATTTACCGATATTGCAAAAATAAATGAAACTTCTGTGAAAAAATTTGTCTCAGAAAAGGTAGTTACTATTGATGATGTTTTACGTATTGATCAATTAGCACGTGAAACAGCAAGATTAGTAGTAGAAAACGTTGCAGAGGCAATAAAGGGTAAATAATTAAATGTTTGATTTTTTATGGAATTTATCTTCCTTTATTGTTGCTTTAGGCATACTGATAACGGTTCATGAATACGGGCACTTTTGGGTGGCACGTAAAAATGGCGTTAGAGTTGAGCGTTTTTCAATTGGCTTTGGTAAAGCTATTTGGCGTAAAAAAGACAAACAAGGCACCGAATTTGTTTTAGCATTAATTCCACTAGGTGGTTATGTTAAAATGCTAGATGAGCGTGTTGATGAGGTTAGCGAAGAAGATAAACCTTACACTTTTAATGGTAAAAATGTATATCAACGTATTGCGATTATTGCCGCAGGCCCATTAGCTAATTTTATTTTTGCTATTTTTGCGTTTTATTTGATGTTTCTGCTAGGTATGCCGTCAGTAAAACCAATTATTGGTAACATTGAACCGCACTCAATTGCCGCACAAAGCCAGTTAACTCCTCATAGCGAAATCATTAAAATTGAAGGACAATCTACACTAGATTGGGCCGATGTTAATTTAATGCTTGCGAGTAAAATTGGAGAGCCAAAGCTTACAATAACAGTGAAAGAAAATGGGAGTGTAAGTCCTCGCCAATATGTGTTGAAAACGGCTGAATGGAAATTTCAACCAGATAAACAATCGGCGTTTGAAAGTTTAGGTATTAAACCTTTTCAGGCAACACCACTCAATGAGTTAGCATTAATTGGTAAAGACAGCCCTGCTGAAAAATATGGCTTAAAAGTCGGTGATAAATTTGTTGCGATTAATGGTAAAACTGAGCGTAATGACTGGCAGTATTTCTCCGATGAAATAAAGAAATACCCTAATCAGGAAGTGGTTATAGAAGTAGCGCGTAATAATACAGTAGAAAATATTACCATCGTGCCAGCTAGCGTTGAGCGAGGTGGGAAATCAATCGGCTATCTTGGCGTTGCGCCAAAATCTGAACCCTATCCAGAGCAATACCGCATTGAAATTGCTTATGGCCCGATAGAGGCAATAGGCAAGAGTTTAGAAAAAACATGGAGCTTGATTAGTTTAAGTTTCGATATGATAGGAAAACTGATCACAGGAGACGTATCAGTTAAAAATTTAAGTGGTCCAATTGGTATTGCGCAGGGAGCGGGGGATCATGCAGGGTATGGTTTTGTTTATTTTTTAGGCTTTTTAGCATTGATTAGCATTAATTTAGGCATAATTAACATTTTACCGGTGCCAGTACTTGATGGCGGCCATTTAGTTTATTACCTTATAGAGCTTTTAACGGGCAAGCCCGTACCAGAAAAAATTCAAGTAATTGGATTTAAGTTTGGTACACTAGCGCTATTAGGGTTAATGAGTATCGCAATATTTAACGATTTTTCGCGATTATAGAAATAAGAAGTATTAAGTAATTATTATATGATGATTAAAAAAATAGCCCTTGCGGTTTTATTAGGTGCTTTTGGTAGCACAGCACAAGCCGCTGAAGCGTTTAAAGTTGAAGACATTCAGGTTAAAGGATTACAGCGTGTTGCTTTAGGCGCAGCCTTAACGCATATCCCTTTTAACATTGGTGACACACTTAACGACTTTCGTATTTCTCAAGCGATAAAGGCATTATATCGCTCTGGTCATTTCAATAACATCGTTGTGTCTAAAAATGGTAATCGTGTTATTTTTCGCGTTCAAGAACGTGAAACCATTAGCGCAATTACCTTTGACGGCAATAAAGATTTAAAAGATGAACAATTAAATGAAAGTCTTGACGGTAGTGACATTCGTGTTGGTGAAACGTTAGACAAAACGGTAATTTCTGGTTTAGAAACAGGCCTTGAAGACTTTTATCATAGCGTAGGTAAATACAATGCTGATGTTAAGGCTGAAATAACTCACTTACCCCGTAATCGTGTTGATTTAAAGTTTATCTTTAGCGAAGGTGATGCCGCCGCAATTAAGCAAATCAATATTGTTGGTAACGAACTTTTTAGTGATCAAGAGCTACTTGAACATATTGAGTTAACCTATGATTCACCTTGGTGGGACTTTATGGCGCAAGATCGCTATCAAAAGCAAACCTTGCAAGGCGATATGGAAACTATTGAAAGTTACTATCTTGACCGAGGCTATTTAAAATACAAAGTAGACTCAACTCAAGTATCAATGACGCCAGACAAAGAATCTGTTTACATCACCTTAAATGTTACCGAAGGTGAGCAATTTAAAGTAAGTGAAGTTGACTTTATTGGAGATATGGCTGGTTTCGAAAAAACTATACGTGCCATCAATCCTTTAAGAGAAGGTAAACTTTATAATGGCGCAGAAGTGACTTATACCGAAGAGTCTATTAGTCGGTTTTTAGGTCGTTTTGGTTATGCTTACCCTAAAGTGACTACTATTCCTGATATTAATGAAGAAGATAAAACGGTTAAGTTATCTATCTCAATCGATCCTGGTAAGCGCGTCTACGTTAACCGCATTAATTTTGAAGGTAATCATGTGACTGCCGATAATGTACTTCGACGTGAAATGCGCCAAATGGAAGGTGCTTGGTTATCGAATAGCATGGTTGAAGGGTCAAAAGCGTGGTTATCTCGTTTACCGTATATGGAAACCGTAGAGTTTGAAACCACACAATTACCGGGTGAAGATGACTTAGTTGATGTTAATTTTTCAGTAAAAGAGCAGCCATCAGGTTCATTTACTGCAGGCATTGGCTACGGTTCAAATACTAAATTAAGTTTAAATGCGGGTATTCAGCAAAATAACTTCTTAGGTACGGGTAATCGCTTAGCGTTTAACATTAATACTGTCAGTTATTCGCAAAGTGTTAATATCTCATACACTGACCCGTATTTTACTAAAGACGCTATTTCATTAGGCGGTAATATTTATTACAACGAGTTTGACGCTGGTAGCGCTAACCTTGTTGAATATAACAATAAAACCTACGGAATTGGCGTTAACTTTGGTTTCCCAATTAATGAGTATGTACGGTTGAATTTTGGTTTAGGCTACAAGCACAATGGTATTACCCGTCTACAAACGTACGAGCAAATTCAACGTTTTTATGAAATTTATTCAGATCCGAATAACCCTGATGGTGGCTTAGAGTTTGAAACCTTTGATTTAACAGCGGCAATATCACGCTCAACGTTAAACCGTGGTACTTTTCCAACCGCAGGTTCTCAGCAAAGCTTAAGCTATAAAATGACGACGCCTAATTCAGATGTTAATTACTTTAAACTGAACTTAGACACTAAATGGTATTTTCCTATTGCGAGAGGCTGGAGCGTGTTAACACGTATGCAGCTTGGCTATGGTAATGGGTATGACACCATTAATGACAACGACCAAGTATTACCATTTTGGGAAAACTTTAGAGCGGGTGGGTCAGATACTTTACGTGGCTTTGAAACCAATACAGTAGGTCCTCGAGCGGTATTTAGGTACCCAAGTCGCATTCCAGGTACGCCTGATGCGATATCAGGAACATCATGTTGTTTAGGGCCAGATCATGACGTTATTCAAGAGTCTCGTCGTTCAGTAGGCGGTAACGCTATTGCCCTTGCTGGCATTGAATTGATTGTACCTACACCATTTCTTGATGAAGGCTTTTCAAACAGCGTAAGAACCAGCTTATTTGTTGATGCGGGTAATGTTTGGGATACTGAATTTGTAAGAGACGACTATAAAGACTTAGCCAGTCAAGAGTTTGTCAAAATAGCGGATTACTCTGACGTTGGCCGCTTTAGAGCCTCGGCAGGTTTATCAGTACAATGGTTGTCGCCAATGGGACCAATGATATTTAGCTTTGCTAAAACATTGAAAGAAGAGACAGGCGACGACACGAAATTCTTTACCTTTAATATTGGTAAAACCTTTTAATTTAAAAACTGATCCCAATATCTATAAAAATGATCAGATTATCTATAAGCAGGAGAGTACATTGAAAAAGTTATTTAAATCTATTGCCATCGCAACGGTTGCATCAGGTGCCATTTTATCGAGTGCTGCTATGGCGGCAGATCAAAAGATTGGTGTAGTTAATTTTCAAGAAGTTATGGGAAAAATTCCTCAAACAGCTGCAATTATGCAAAAATTAGAAGCTGAATTTAAAGATGAGCGTGCGGTTGTTGCCCAATTAGAAAAAGATATTAAGTATTATCAAGAAAAATTAAAGCGTGACGGCGCAGTAATGAATGCGAAAGAAAAATCTGATCTTGAAAAGCAAATAGCTGACTTATTTGCTCAATATCAAGAGAAAGGTAAAGCATTACAACAAAAAGCGGGCGTTCGTCAAAACGAAGAGCAAAGTAAAATTATTGCACTTGTTCGTCAAGCAGTTGATGGAATTGCGGCTAAAGGTAAATTTGACCTTATTTTACAACAACAAGCCGTTGTATTTTCAAAGCCAGATAGCAATATTACTACTCAAGTTGTTGAACAAGTAAGTAAACTTAAATAACAACTGCTTAGGTATATACCTAAGTAAAGCTACAAAAAAATCATGGTAACCTATTTATAGTTTGCTCATTGTCTATACTATTAGGCATTGAGCATACGCTATATTACTAGGACGTTGTTACAAAGACACTGAGAGCATGAGTAGCTTTGTAAACTTCCTACATATAGTAAATTAAATAGGTTATTATGAATTATACCCTTCAAGCACTTGCCGATAAAATTGGCGCAACCGTACATGGTGATGGTAACTGTGTTATTAAGCAATTGGCAACTTTAGCTGATGCAACATCAGGGCAAATAGCCTTTCTCTCCAATAGTAAATATAAAGCGCAACTAACTGATACTAAAGCAAGCGCCGTTATTGTAAACGACGACTGCCTAGCTGACTGTCCTACTAACGCCTTAGTTATGCAAAACCCTTATATTGGTTATGCTATGTTAGCGCAATTATTAAATACTACTCCAAAGCCTGCAGATAATATTCATTCTACAGCTGTTGTTGATGCAAGTGCTTCTTTAGGTAAAAATGTGTCAATTGGTGCTAACGCTGTTATAGAGTCAGGTGTTAGCTTGGCTGATAACGTTTGTGTTGGCGCAGGTTGCTTTATTGGTAAAGACGCCATTATTGGTGAAAATACACAATTGTGGGCTAATGTTAGCATTTATCACCAAGTTAAAATGGGCGCTAATTGCCTAGTTCAGTCAAATACTGTTATTGGCTCAGACGGCTTTGGTTATGCTAATGATAAAGGGCGTTGGGTTAAAATTCCTCAATTAGGTACTGTGGTTATTGGTGATAATGTTGAAATTGGCGCAAGTACTACGATTGACCGTGGCGCATTGGGTAATACAATTATTCACAGCGGTGTAATTTTAGATAACCAAATTCAAATAGCGCATAATGTTGAAATTGGCGCGGGTACAGCAATGGCGGCATGTAGCGTTATTGCCGGTAGCTCAACCATAGGTGAAAACTGTACTATTGCAGGCCTTGTGGGTATTAACGGGCATATTGATATTACCGACAATTGCATGTTTACTGGCATGACAATGGTCACTAAATCAATTAAAGAGTCTGGCGTTTATTCTTCGGGTATGCCTTGTGCGCCTAATAAAGAATGGAATAAATCCAATGCTAGAATTAGGAAATTAGACTCAGTTAATGCTAAAATAAAAGCGCTTGAACAAGCACTTAACGAACTTAAAACGAATGCTACAAATTAGAAATAAAATCTAAAAGGACTGACAATTGGATTTACAAAAAAATGTTATTGGTGTTGAAGAAATTCAAAAATTAATACCTCATCGCTACCCAATGCTTTTAGTTGATCGCGTACTTGACTATCAACCTGGTAAGTCGCTGCATGCTATTAAAAATGTCACCATTAATGAACCTGTATTTACTGGTCACTTTCCTGAACTTGCTATATTTCCAGGGGTGTTAATTTTAGAAAGCCTAGCGCAAGCAACGGGTGTGCTCGGTTTTAAAACTACCGAAGGTCGTGAAGACGATGAAATGTACTTATTTGCATCAATCGATAATGCCAAATTTAAGCGTCCTGTCGTCCCTGGTGACACTATGCATTTACACGTTGAATTTATTAAAGAGCGCCGTAATATGTGGAAATTTTACGGAGAAGCCCGAGTTGATGGCAACGTTGTTTGTTCAGCAGACTTAATGTGTGCTCGACGTAAATTATAGTATTAAAGCTCCTAAATAGAGGTTGAAAAATTTGATCCACGAACTCGCAATAATTGAAACAGGCGCTCAAATTGGCAAAAATGTCACTATTGGCCCTTGGACCTACATTAGCAAGGATGTTGTTATTGGTGATAACTGCCATATTAGTTCACATGTTGTGATCAATGGCCCTACACGAATCGGCACAGGTAATCGAATTTTTCAATTCGCCTCTATTGGTGAAGACTGCCAAGATTTAAAATATGCTGGAGAAGCGACAGAGTTAATTATTGGTGACAATAATACTTTCAGAGAGTGCTGTACTATTCACCGAGGGACAATTCAAGATCAAGGGATCACGGCAATAGGCTCTAATAATTTATTTATGGCTTACACGCATGTTGCGCATGACTGTATGGTTGGTAGCCACTGTATTATGGCTAATAACGCATCAATTGCAGGACATGTACATGTTGGCGATCACGCAATATTGGGCGGCATGAGTGGTATTCATCAATTTTGTCACATAGGCGCACACAGTTTTGTTGCGGCCAATAGTTTAGTGGTTAAAGATGTTCCCCCTTATGTGATGGCATCAGGCGATAGTGCCAAACCTTTTGGCTTAAATAGCGAAGGACTAAAACGTCGAGGCTTTGCTAAAGACACCATTTCAGCCATTAAAAAAGCTTACCGTATGGTTTATCGTCAAAGCTTAACGGTTGATGAAGCACTGACCAAAATAGATAACGAATTAGTAGAAAGCAGCGAACTGGCACAATTTACTGACTTTATTAAGTCGTCTAGTCGAGGCATTATTCGCTAACTTGCTATGCACAATAAAATTATTGCTCAGGCAGAGAAAAACGTTAATCAAGCACCAACGTTTGCGATTGTGGTTGGCGAACATTCAGGTGATACTTTAGGGGCTGGTTTAATTATTGAGTTACAGCGCTCTTACCCCAATGCTAAATTTATTGGTATTGGTGGCCCTAAAATGTTGGCACTTGGTTTTGAAAGCTTATTTGCCATGGACGAGCTCTCAGTGATGGGCTTGGTTGAAGTACTCGGCCGAATTAAGCGTCTGTTACATATACGAAAATCAGTAACGCAATATTTTATCACGCATCGCCCTGATGTTTTTATTGGTATCGACGCGCCAGACTTCAATTTAACTTTAGAAGAAAAACTTAAAAATCAAGGCATAAAAACCGTACATTATGTCAGTCCATCTGTATGGGCATGGCGAGAAAAGCGCGTGTTTAAAATTGCTAAGGCAACCAATATGGTGCTGTCGTTATTACCCTTTGAAAAACAATTCTATGACAAACATCAAGTCCCTTGTACTTTTGTTGGTCACCCGTTAGCAGACGATATTCCACTCACTTCATGTAAAGAGCATGCGAGAGAAGCACTATCTCTTCCCCAGAAAGCAAAAATTGTTGCGTTAATGCCAGGTAGCAGAGGTAGTGAATTAGAGCGTTTAGTACCGCCTTTTTTAGCAAGCGCCCAGCAGTTATTTGCTGAAGATAACCAATTGGTTTTCGTCGTGCCGATGATTAGTGATAAACGAAGTGAGCAATTTAAGCGAATAAAACAAACGCTTGCACCTGAATTACCCATTACTATTATTACAGGGCAAACTCAAACAGTAATGGCTGCTAGTGACTGTTTATTAACAGCCTCAGGTACCGTTACGTTAGAAGCCGCATTAATCAAGCGGCCAATGGTCATTTGCTACAAATTTAATTTATTAACTTATTGGTTGGCTAAATGGTTAGTTAAATTGCAGTGGTTTTCACTGCCTAATTTATTGGCCAATAAAAGCCTAGTACCAGAACTATTACAAGATGAAGTTGACCAAGCGCATATTGTGCCTTTAGTCAAAGAACACCTTTATCAAGACCAACAAAACCTAAATCAAGCATTTACTGATATTCACATACAGCTTAAACAAAATGCCAGTGAAAAAGCAGCCAATGCTGTTATCGAGTTACTCTAATATGGCGAAAGCTAAACCTGTATTTCCGTCATTTGAATACCCTATTGCTTATTGTATTGCAGGGGTTGACGAAGTAGGGCGCGGCCCATTGGTGGGCGATGTTGTTACTGCGGCAGTAATACTTGATCCTGAAAATCCGATTGAAGGCTTGATGGATTCAAAAAAATTATCAGAAAAAAAACGTCAATTATTTTTTGATCAAATAAAAGAAAAAGCCATTGCTTGGTCAATAGGTCGGGCGTCGCCTGAAGAAATAGATACGTTAAATATTTTACATGCCACTATGCTGGCCATGCAGCGTGCAGTGCAAGGGCTAGCAGTAATACCTGACTTTGTTTTAGTTGACGGTAATAGAACGCCGACATTTGGCCATGAAAATGGCATTATTCCTAGTCAGCCTGTCGTTAAAGGTGATGATAGAGTAGCGGAAATTAGTGCAGCGTCAATTTTAGCTAAAGTGGTGCGCGATGATGAAATGATCGCGCTAGATAAGCTGCATCCAGAATATGGTTTTGCCAAGCATAAAGGGTATCCGACTAAACTTCATTTGGAAAAAATTGTTCAACATGGTGTACTAGACTGCTATCGAAAAAGTTTTAAACCCGTTGCCGCCGTTCTTAGCCAATAGCCAACCAATAGAGTAATGTAAATAATGTCAGATGAAGCGCCCTTAGCTGTGCCACTTGCTCCCCCAAAGTTTATTCATTTACGGGTTCATAGCGACTTTTCAATGTCTGACGGCCTCAATAAAGTTAAACCTATTATTGCTAAAACTGCCGATCTTAATATGCCCGCCATTGGTTTAACCGACCAAACAAATTTATGTGGATTGGTTAAATATTATCATGCCGCTCATGGCGCAGGTATTAAGCCGATTATTGGTAGCGACTTTTGGGTAAAAAGTGACGAATTAGAAGACGAGCTTTTTCGTTTAGTGATTATTGCGACTGATAATACCGGCTATAAAAATTTAACTGAGCTTATTTCTAAAGCTTATTTACGTGGTCATATTCAAGGGCGTGCGGTTATCGACAAAGCATGGCTGGTTGACTATGCTTCGGGCTTACTTATTTTATCTGGCGGCCGAGAAGGTGACATTGGCAAGGCGTTAATTAAGGGAAATGTTGAACTTGTAAATACCATGGTGGCTTTTTATCAAACGTATTTTCACAACAATTTCTACCTCGAGCTTATTAGAACAGGGCGTGATAACGAAGAGCATTATCTCCATTTAGCGGTTGAACTTGCTCAACAAACGCAACTACCTGTTGTGGCAACAAATGAAGTGGTGTTTTTATCTGAAGACTTATTTGAAGCACATGAAATTCGTGTTGCCATTCATGACGGTTTTACCTTAGACGATAAACGTCGACCCAAAAAATATAGCCCGCAGCAATACTTACGTAGCGAGCAAGAAATGCTCGACCTATTTTCAGATATTCCAGAAGCACTGGAAAATACGGTGGAAATAGCAAAACGCTGCAACGTCACAGTGCGCTTGGGTGAATATGTCTTGCCTGACTTTCCGACCGAAGGCATGAGCATTGAAGACTATTTAGTTAAAGTCTCGGAAGAAGGGCTTGAAGAGCGTTTAGACTTTTTATTTGATAAAAATGCGCCTGATTTTGCCGAAAAACGTAAGCCCTACGACGAACGCTTAGCGATTGAGTTAGAAGTTGTTAACAACATGGGCTTTCCGGGTTATTTTTTAATTGTTATGGAATTTATTCAGTGGAGTAAAGACAATAACATTCCTGTTGGACCAGGCCGTGGTTCAGGTGCAGGCTCGTTAGTAGCTTATGCGCAAAAAATTACCGATCTTGATCCGTTAGAGTACGACTTACTCTTTGAGCGTTTCCTTAATCCTGAACGGGTGTCGATGCCAGATTTTGATATCGACTTTTGTATGGATCGCCGTGATGAAGTTATTGATCATGTGGCCGAGCTTTATGGCCGAGACGCTGTTTCGCAAATAATTACCTTTGGTACTATGGCAGCAAAAGCGGTTATTCGTGATGTTGGTCGGGTATTAGGTCACCCCTACGGCTTTGTTGACCGAATTTCTAAATTAGTGCCTGGCGATCCTGGTATGACATTGGCAAAAGCCTTTGAAGTTGAGCCTAAACTTCCAGAAGCTTACGCACAAGACACGGAAGTTAAAGATCTTATTGACATGTGTCGCATTTTAGAAGGAACGACGCGTAATGCTGGTAAACACGCTGGTGGCGTGGTTATTTCTCCAACCACTATTACCGACTTTGCGCCGCTTTATTGTGATGATGAAGGTAAAAACCCCGTTACACAATTTGATAAAAACGATGTTGAAGACGCAGGCTTAGTTAAATTCGATTTCCTTGGTTTACGTACCCTTACTATTTTGCAGTGGGCCATTGAAATTGCCGATGAAAAGCTGCTTAAAGCGGGTAAAGAAGGTATTGATATTGCCGCGATACCTTTAGACGACAAACAGTCGTTTACTATGCTGTTAAAGTCGCAAACTACTGCGGTATTTCAGCTTGAATCAAGTGGTATGAAATCACTTATTGATAAGTTAAAGCCCGATTGCTTTGAAGATATAATCGCATTGGTTGCCTTATTTAGACCGGGGCCATTGCAATCAGGCATGGTTGACAACTTTATTGAACGTAAGCATGGGCGAGAAGCTATTTCTTATCCTGATGCCACATGGCAACACGAAGATTTAAAACCGATCCTTGAGCCGACTTACGGTATTATTTTATATCAAGAACAGGTAATGCAAATTGCACAGGTACTTGCAGGTTATACCCTTGGTGGTGCCGATATGCTACGTCGTGCTATGGGTAAGAAAAAACCTGAAGAAATGGCAAAACAGCGTGAAGGTTTTGAACAAGGAGCAATAAATCGTGGGGTTGATGGCGAACTTGCCATGAAAATTTTCGATTTAGTTGAAAAATTTGCTGGCTATGGTTTTAACAAGTCTCACTCGGCGGCTTATGCGTTAGTGTCGTACCAAACGCTCTGGATGAAAGCACATTTCCCAGCGCCATTTATGGCCGCGGTAATGTCGGCGGATATGGATAACACCGACAAAATTGTGACCTTAGTTGATGAATGTAAAAACATGGGGATTGATTTACTTCCCCCCGATGTGAATAGCGGACAATATAAATTTACGGTGAATGATAACGATCAAATTGTTTACGGTATTGGCGCAGTAAAAGGCGTAGGCGAAGGGCCGATAGAGGCGATTATCACCGCTCGTGAAACTGGCGGACCATTCGTTGATTTATTTGATTTTTGCGCGCGTTTAGATCTGAAAAAAACCAATAAACGCGTGTTAGAACGTTTAATTAAATCAGGTGCGATGGACGCTTTAGGGCCACAACACGAAAAAGGTCCTCACCGTGCGGCATTATTTGAAACCTTGCCTGAAGCAATAAAAGCTGCCGAACAACATGCAAAAGCACAAGCGCTAGGACAAAATGATTTATTTGGCTTAATTAATGAAGAGCCTGAAGATACGCGTCAAACGTTTAAAGACGTACTACCGTGGCAAGAAGAAGTATGGTTAGACGGAGAAAAGGAAACGCTAGGCCTATATTTAACAGGTCACCCCATTGACCGTTACTTAAAAGAAATAAAGAAATACTCAACTGGTCGTTTAGTGGCAATGCAGCCTACTGGTAGGGATCGCACCGCAACAGCGGTGGGTTTAGTTATTGGCGTACGGGTATTAGTGAATAAACGAGGCCGACGCTGGGCATTAGTGACCTTAGATGATAGAAGCGCGCGTATGGATGTACGTTTTTTCCCCGATGACTACGACACCTTCGCCGATTTACTGGTAAATGATGCTATTTTGGTGTGTAGCGGACAGGTCAGCTTTGATGATTACTCTGGTGGTATTACAATGACCGGTCGAGATATAATGACAATTGCCGATGCAAGGGAAAATTATCTAACATCGCTTGATATTCATGTTGAAAAATCAGCTGTGTCAGCTAACTTTGTAACGCAGTTGGAACAAATATTAACACCCTATAAAGAAGGAACTTGTCCAATACGTGTGTATTATCAAACCGATGAAGCACAAGCTATGTTAGAATTAGGCGTACAGTGGCGAGTAACCCCAGCAGATGCACTATTGCATCAATTAAAGGTTTTATTGGGTGAAGAAAAATTAGCACTACAGTTTAAGTAATTAAGTCGAATTTCATGGCTTAACCGTTAACTAAAAAAATTCATTGATTATGCTAAAGCTAAAGCGTGATCAAGACAAACTATACAGATACAAGAACCTAGGTAATTAAAAGATATGTCATTAAGTTTTTTAGATTTTGAGCAGCCAATTGCTGAACTTGAAGCAAAAATTGAAGAACTACGTTTGGTTGATGATGGCCAAGAATTAAATTTAGATTTAGAAGATCAAATTACGCAACTTCGTGATAAAAATAGTGAATTAACGAAGAAAATTTTTGCTAATTTAGATCCTTGGCAAACAGCACGCGTTGCTCGACACCCGCAGCGCCCATACACATTAGATTATTTATCTCGTGTGTTTACTGATTTTGACGAATTAGCAGGCGACAGAGCCTATGCTGACGATAAAGCTATTGTTGGTGGTACAGCGCGCATTGACGGTAAGCCAGTAATGATTATTGGCCATCAAAAAGGCCGTACTACGCACGAGAAAGTAAAACGTAATTTTGGTATGCCGCGTCCTGAAGGCTACCGTAAAGCGTTACGTTTAATGAAAATGGCAGAGCGTTTTAACATGCCAATTATCACCTTTATTGACACACCAGGAGCATACCCAGGTATTGGTGCTGAAGAGCGCGGTCAAAGTGAAGCTATCGCAATGAACTTAAAAGTTATGTCACGTTTAAATGTGCCTATTATTTGTACGGTTATTGGTGAAGGCGGCTCTGGTGGTGCATTAGCCATTGGTGTAGGTGATCGTGTTAACATGCTGCAATACTCTACTTATTCTGTTATTTCGCCAGAAGGTTGTGCGTCAATTTTATGGAAAACAGCTGAAAAAGCGCCAACGGCTGCCGAAGCGATGGGTATTACCGCTAAACGCATTAAAGAATTAAGTTTAATTGACAATGTTATTGAAGAGCCATTAGGTGGCGCGCATCGAGACATGGACACCATGGCGGCCATGCTGAAACAGTCAATTAAAGAAAACTTAGCTGAGCTAGACGGCTTGTCAAAAGAGCAACTAATTGAACAACGTTATCAGCGCTTAATGTCTTACGGTTATTGTTAATTAGGTTAAGCCGTTTACTTACCCAGTAAACGGCTTACTATTATGCCTTCACATCAAATGTCATCTTCATTATCGGTTATTCAACAAACATTAACTGATCGTCTTCAAGGCTATTCTACGCATGCGTTAATTATTGCTTGCAGTGGTGGTGTTGACTCGATCGTGTTACTGCATGAAATTTCAGCGCTTGTTAACATTCAAAAAATAACTAATGAAGTGACTGTCTGTTATGTTGACCATGGTTTAAGTGATAATGCAAAAACCTGGCATAATTTTGTGAAAACGCAATGTGAGCAATTAGGCTTAGTATTTATTGGTAAGCAAGTTCATTTAAATAAAGAGGCCAATCAAAGCCTTGAAGCGCAAGCAAGAAATGCACGCTATAACGCATTAAAAGAAGTGTCAGGCGAAAATGGCGTGGTGATCACAGCGCATCATCAAGATGATCAAGTTGAAACCTTTCTACTGGCGTTAAAACGTGGTGCGGGTATTAAAGGCTTAGGGGCAATGGCGTCATATACTACTTTGCACACTGCGCGTGGTAAGCTTGCTATTGTTAGGCCTTTGTTAGCCGTTAGTCGTCAAGAGATTGAAAAGCGGGCTCAACAACTTAAATTAACGTGGATTGAAGATGAGTCTAATACCGACCAGCAATTTGATCGAAATTTTTTAAGGCAGGCTGTTGTTCCATTGTTATCACAGCGTTGGTCGGGCATTAATAAAGCTGTTGCTCGCACGGCTGGGCATTGCCAAGACGCTCAACAATTACTTGATGAAGTGGCCAGCGCTGATTTACAGCAATGCTTAACTGCAACTAATGGTTTAAGCATTTCGCAGCTGCTGAGTTTATCGGCTAGCCGTTTTAATTATGTTATTCGTTATTATCTTGAACAAGAAAAGCAATTGATGCCAAGTAGCCATGTGCTTACAGAACTTAGGCAACAGCTGTTTTCATCGCAAGATAAAACACCTCAAGTAAAAGTAGGCACTAAGTGGCTTAGGCGCTATCAAGAAACATTGATGCTCACTGACAATTTTGCTGATATTTCAGCATTTAAGCAACGTATTAATTTATCTGACATTACACTTAAATCTATATCGCTAGTACTGCCGGATTCACTCGGCCGCCTTGTTTTTTCGCTTGCTAGAGATAAACAAGATGAATTAGCAGTAGATGTTGATAATTCCTTGCTTTTACCTCAAGACACTACTGAGTTAATCGTTACTTTTAATCATTCAAACCCTGTTTGTTTGCCTGATTTTAGACAGCATTCAAGAGCACTCAAAAAAGTCTTACAAGAACTAAATATTCCACCTTGGCAGCGTAAAAGAACACCATTAGTTTTTTGCAGTGAACCCGCTAAAAATGATCAGTTAGTGAGTGCAGTGGGGCATTTTGTTTGTCAGCCATATAGCCCGCAATATTCAAGTGGTTTGGTGAATGCAATAAAAGTAAATGTTCGCTGGCTTGCAAGTGATAACTCGGGTTAAACTAATTCGTGTTTATTAACTCAAATTATAACTAAAATTATCCTTAACGTTTATCCCAACTAACTATAACAATCGGAGATATTATGAACTTAGTGTTAAAATTAATTGCTGGCATATTAGCGGGTATATTAATTGGCCTATTCGCACCAGAGCTTATTGTGCAGCTCATTTTTACCATTCAAAGCTTAATTGGACAATTAATTAAGTTTACCATTCCTTTAATTATTCTATTTTATATTGCCAGCGGTATCGCTTCTTTACCTAAAGGCTCAGGTTCTTTACTCGGAAAAACAGTTGGCTTAGCTTATGGCTCGACTGTTGTTGCTGGTGTATTGGCATTTCTTATCGCGAGCAATGTGTTACCGGGTTTAACTGCGGGTAACCTAGTTGAAGCGGTTGAAGGTGAAAAAATAAAAAGCCTTATTGATATTAGCATTACGCCATTATTTGACGTGATGTCAGCACTTGCCATTGCATTTATTATGGGAATAGGCATTAGTGCAACCAATGCAACAAACCTTCGTAATACATTGAATGAAGCGAAAGATGTGATTGAGTTGCTATTAAGTAAAGTGATTATTCCTGCATTACCCTTTTACATTGCTGGTGTTTTTGCTGAAATGACGGTAGACGGTACGGTATTTTCAACATTAAAAACCTTTGGTGTGGTATTAGTGCTAGCGTTAATTATGCATTGGGTGTGGATCACGGTACTCTATGTGGCTACAGGCAGTGCTTTAGGGCGCTCTCCAGCACAGTTATTAAAAAATATGATGCCTGCTTACTTCACTGCATTAGGTACTATGTCTAGCGCTGCAACAATCCCTGTTTCATTAAAAGCGAATAAATCAAATGAAGTGAGTGATGGGGTTGCTAACTTTACTGTGCCTTTATGTGCTTCTATTCACTTAAGTGGCTCTACAATTACCATTATTACTTGTGCAACGGCGGTAATGTTGTTGTCACCTGATATCGCTGTGCCCGGTTTTGGTGCAATGCTTGGCTTTATCTTAATGCTAGGGGTAACAATGATCGCTGCGCCTGGCGCTCCAGGTGGTGCGGTAATGTCGGCGTTAGGGTTACTTGCTAGTATGCTAGGCTTTACCGATGCGGCATTGGCATTAATGATCGCGTTATACCTAGCGCAAGATAGTTTTGGTACCGCTTGTAACGTAACAGGTGATGGTGCTATTGCATTATGGGTAGATAAATTTGCAGGAGAAGAAGGTTTAGCTCTTGAGCAAGCAGACGCGCAAGCGAATACCGCAAAAAGTGAGTAAAACCTGTTAAAGTTTATAAGACGAATTAAAGGACAAGCAAGCTTGTCCTTTTTATTACCTATTTTTTGTTTTATTGATCGAACGCATTGGTCTTCGAGCGAATTAAAGGCATAATAGCGCGCAATTTTACAGAGGAAACTTTTATGGCAACTGAACAAGCATTACAAACGCGTAGTAATAATCAATGTGAGCTATGCTCATCTTCATCCTCTTTAACCGTTTATCAAGTACCGCCAACGAGCGACGGTAGTGCACAACAATGCATTTATGTATGTGATACTTGTTTATCTCAAATGTCGGGTGAAACGCCATTAGACAATAATCATTGGCGTTGTTTAAACGACAGTATGTGGAATCAAGAGCCTGCAGTACAAGTTGTTTCATACCGTATGCTTCATAAATTGTCAGCTGAATCTTGGGCACAAGATGCACTCGATATGATTTACTTAGAAGATGAAGTAAAAACATGGGCAGAGCAGGGCATTGCAGCAGAACGCTCAAACGGTCCAACGCGCGATAGTAATGGTGCTGAATTACAAGATGGTGATAACGTAACCTTAATTAAAGATCTCAAGGTAAAAGGTGCTAATTTTACGGCGAAGCAAGGAACAATGGTACGAGGTATTACATTAACCGATAACCCTGAACATATTGAAGGAAAGGTTAACGGTACACGCATAGTTTTAGTGGCAGCGTACTTAAAGAAAGCCTAACTATTCACCTTAAAAAGGTTTGAATATGAGTTGTATTTTTAGTTATTTATAACTCACTATTCTTTTTGCCATTCTAATTCGTCAAGTACTTTTCTTGCTTGAGCGATGGTACAGTCGGTTAGTGACATTAATTCATTAATCGACATATTAGAACGTTTACTTGCTATTGAAAGTAGTTGCTGATGAGTAACTACTTGTCGATGAGTTTTTAAATGTTTAGCTAACCAAAGCCAGCTGTCTTCGTTCGACTCTTCTACTAGGTTTATAATAGCTGTAATTTGATCAGGCGTTGCTTTTAATAACCAGTTACGAGAACGACCAATTCGGCTAAGTTCACCACCTTGCGCTCTTATTACTGCTTTAATCGCATACGCTTTAAATACGCGCCGTAAAAATGATGGTAGTGTTATATTTTCAATCTTCTTCATTTGGATAGGATTTGCTTATTAAATGCTGATTGAGTTAAAAGATAGATAAAAGAAAGCCAGCATTTAGCTGGCTTTCGAATGTATAACAGGAAAGTGTTACCATTTTTTCTTTGGCTGAAATAGCATATCTAAATCGTCTTCTTCTGCTTTAGCTTTCTTAGCGGCATCAGCAGCATTAGTATTTTTAAGTGCTTCAGTGATTTCTTGTAATTGCTCTTCTATTTCTGCCGTTTTAGCAACGGTATATTCATTTTGCTTTGGATGAGCACTTAACGTTTGTAGCGCCTTTTCAAAATATTGTCTGGCTGAGCCTAAAATTTCTTTTTGGTATGCCTGTTTGCCACGCTTGTGTAAGCTTTCAATATTTATTTTAAGCTGCATGGTATCTAATTGGGTGTCTTCAGCCATAAATACCTGAGCATCTAATGCGCCTTTGCTTTGTTCTGAGCGCAGAATTGCACGTAATTTTTTAATGGTTTGTAGAATAACGACAAGTTGTTGTTCATTGTCAGGTAATACAAAGTTTTCGTTAGTATTCGCAGAAGCACCAAGTTCAGCTGCTGCTTTAACACGAGTTTCCATTTCTTTCACTCTGCCTGCGAGTGATTTGTTTTCAGGGAGAATTGCCTTCATTGATTTGGCAGCAGTAAGACTGCGTTGATTAAGAATTAAAACAATTTTAGGGTTTGGCGGAAGGTGAGCCATATTACATAGCAATTCTTCTGTTTCATCAATAATAGCTTTTTGCTTAGCTGCTTTGGCTTTTTTTTCTTGTTCTTGCTTTTCTTTATGTTGCTGTAAAGCGCTTACGCCAACGACGATAAGTACTAATACAATAACTAAGACTATAACTATACCCATGAATTATTTCCAGTTAAGAGTTTAAAACTACTCTATCAGTCTACAAAAAAATATGCGTTTAAGCAAAACGTTAACTTAGTTAAAGTTTTATAGATGGGTGTGTAATTTAGTTACATATTTTTATTTATTGTAAAATATTTAACCGATCATAGCGGTTTATCATTGTTAATTATGTAATTTATCAACAAAACGCGCTTTAATCATACTTAAATGAAAGTTTTTTACAAAAAAAGTGAAATTATTATGGAATATATGTTCAATTAAGTATATATTTTTGGCATAAGTCATTTTAATTTATCATTATGAAGCTCCAACAACTCCGGTATATCGTAGAAGTACAAAACAATAATTTAAATGTTTCTGCAACTGCGGAAACATTATTTACCTCCCAGCCTGGGATCAGTAAGCAAGTGCGAATGCTTGAAGACGAATTAGGCATTCAAATTTTTGGTCGCAGTGGTAAACATTTAACCCATGTTACATCGGCAGGCCAAGAAGTTATCAACATAGCCACTGAAATATTATCTAAAGTTGAAGCGATTAAAGCCGTTGCGCGTGAACATACTCAACCTGATGAAGGGCGTTTACGTATTGCCACTACTCATACACAAGCGCGTTATGCTTTACCTGAAGTGATTCAGGGGTTTATGAAAAAATATTCAAAAGTGTCAATGCATATGTCTCAAGGTACACCTGCGCAAATTAGTGACGCAGCGTCAAAAGGCGATGCAGACTTTGCTATTGCGACAGAATCTTTTCATTTATACAATGATTTGATCATGTTGCCATGTTATCACTGGAATCGTAGTATTATTGTGCGTAAAGATCACCCGCTAGCGATGAGACAAAACCTGACGATTGAAGATATTGCAAAATATTCATTAGTGACATATGTTTTTGGTTTTACTGGGCGTTCAGAATTAGACGCTGCTTTTGCTAATGCAGGCGTTACTCCTAAAATTGCGTTTACTGCCACTGATGCTGATGTTATAAAAACCTATGTGCGTCTTGGTGTTGGTATTGGTGTAATCGCAACAATGGCTGTTGATAAAGAGCTTGATAAAGACTTAGTCACTTTAGATGCGAGCCATTTATTTAATGCAAGTACTACCAAAATTGGTTTTAGACGTGGCACTTTCTTACGTGGTTATATGTTTGATTTTATCGAACGTTTTGCTCCGCATTTAAATCGCGATTTAGTGACACGCGCTGTTTTATTAAAGAACAATGCTGAAGTTGAAGAAATGTTTGCCAATATAGAGCTGCCAACCCGTTAGCCTCTAAGGTATAGCATTGAGTGATAATAAAACGCCAGCAAATGCTGGCGTTTTTGTTTTAATTATCATTGGTTAACATTCAATAATATTAACCGCTAGACCACCACGAGAGGTTTCTTTATATTTGGTTTTCATATCGTTGCCTGTTTCCCACATGGTCTTAATCACTTTATCGAGAGAAACTTTCTGTGTACCTGTACCACGTAATGCAAGTCGTGAAGCGTTAATTGCTTTAACTGAGCCCATGGCATTTCTTTCAATACAAGGCACTTGTACTAAGCCGCCAACAGGGTCGCAGGTTAAGCCTAAGTTATGCTCCATACCTATTTCAGCAGCATTTTCTACTTGTTTAGGACTTCCGCCCATAATTTCAGTTAATGCACCAGCAGCCATAGAACAAGCAACGCCTACTTCTGCCTGACAACCGCCTTCAGCACCTGAAATAGTGGCATTAGTTTTATATAAAATGCCAATAGCCGCAGCCGTTAACAGGTAACGAATACAGTCGTCGTCATTAACTTTCTTTATAAATTTATCGTAGTAGCACAATACTGCTGGAATAATACCTGCGGCACCGTTAGTTGGAGCCGTAACCACACGACTGCCAGCTGCATTTTCTTCATTTACAGCTAACGCAAATAAGTTAACCCAGTCCATAGCCGACAATGGATCGTTACTACTTTCTACGGATAGTGAGCGAAATAGCGCGGGGGCGCGACGATTCACTTTTAAACCACCAGGTAAAATACCTTCAGTTTGCATTCCTCGTTCAACACTTTGATACATGGCTTGCCAAATATTCACTAACTGTGTGCGAATTGTTGCTTCGTCATTTAAGCATTTTTCATTATCCATCATGATAGTGCTAATACTTAAGCCTTTTTCTATGGCAATTCTGAGTAACTCATCAGCGGTAGAAAACTTATGAGGTCTGACAATATTTGAGTGTAACGACAGTGCTTTGTCTTTTTCTTGTTCAAAGTCACAATCTTGAACAATAAAACCGCCGCCAATGCTGTAGTAGGTTTCTTCTAATAACAGCTGCTCCCCATTATAGGCAAACAAGGTCATTGCATTAGCATGTGCGGGTAACGTTTTACGGCGATGATAAATAATGGCACTTTCTTTTGGAAAGTTGACGATTTTCTGTGCCATTAAATTGATTGTTTCACTGTTGACGACTTGAGCAAGAATTTCATCAATTGAATTAACCGCGATATTTTCA
Organism: Thalassotalea sp.; assembly: GCA_049613795.1. GTDB lineage: Bacteria > Pseudomonadota > Gammaproteobacteria > Enterobacterales > Alteromonadaceae > Thalassotalea_B. Next base: position 31,840 of record JBMZCX010000024.1, read on the forward strand.
GGAGTTTCCCCCGACAATCCTAAAATTACCGCTTTTCCTGTGCCGTGACCAATACCTGTTTGGCCTAATGAGCCAAAAAGCTCGCATTTAACTTTATCTGTTTGTGCTAACAGATCATTTTCAATTAAATGTTCAGCAAATAACTTTGCTGCTTTCATTGGTCCAACGGTATGTGAGCTCGATGGGCCAATACCAATGGAAAACATATCAAATACACTAATCATGCGTTAAACCTGAATTATTATCAGCTAATGGATAAATGTTGGAATTATTTTCGGTAATAGTACCTGAAAGTTATCTAACAGTTAAACAAATATCGTTATATTATAGAATGAATATGAGTGATTGCCGAGCTAGTGTTGTAGTTGTTCGGCGAGTTTTTTAAGGATTGAGGCAGTTGCGCCCCAAATGTTGTAATGCTTGTAGGGGATAAAATAGACGGGGTGGGAAGATAAATTGTGATAAATGCTCAACGCAATATGATTTTGTGTGTTGAGAAAGTGGCTAAGCGGTACATGAAAAACCTCAGCTACTTCATTTTTGTCTAACTGATATTGCGATTGTGGTTCAATAAAAGCAAGCACAGGAGTGATATGAAAACCCGTTAAGGTGTAATGTTCAGGCAGTGTGCCTACGATGGTAATATTTTCACTAGCAATGCCAATTTCTTCATGCGTTTCTCTCAGCGCTGTAGCGATGTTATTACGATCACTTTTTTCAACTTTTCCTCCTGGAAAGCTAATTTGACCACCATGGTGTTTTAAATGACTAGCGCGTTTGGTTAAAATAACTTCGAGTTGGTTGTTGTTTTCAATTATCGGGATCAACACCGCTGCATGCATTAATGTTTTTGCATTAATGAGTGGTGAATTGGGCTTCGCCACGGGTAAAAGCTTATTATTAAATAAGAATTGAGTTAAGAACGTTGCTTTTTTCATACTATATTCTAACTACAATTTAGATAAAACAGGGAGTATTTTATTCACTTTATCAAAGCTTTCTTGATATTCGGCGTCTACTTGTGAATCTGCGACTATGCCACCACCAGCCCAACAATAAATACTTTGTTGCTGGCACACTAATGTGCGAATTGTAATGCTCGTGTCCATTTTTCCACAGGCAGAAACGTAGCCAATTGAACCGCAATAGATACTACGACGTTGAGGCTCTAGTTCGTCAATAATTTCCATCGCTCGTATTTTGGGAGCTCCAGTAATTGAGCCTCCAGGAAAACTCGCACGCAGTAAGTCACAGGCATTAAACTGCGGAGATAATTCACCCTCAACGGTACTTACTAAATGGTGAACGGCTGGAAAACTTTCAATAGCGAATAGCGCTGGTACTTTTACTGAGCCTGCTTGACAAACTCGGCTAATATCGTTGCGTAGCAAATCAACAATCATTAAGTTTTCAGCGCGATCCTTTTCTGAGTTGAGTAAAAGTTCATAATTTTTACGGTCTTGTATTGGATCGTTACTGCGTACTTGGGTACCTTTAATGGGTTTACTTTGCACTTTATTATCGTTTAGTTTTAAAAAACGTTCGGGTGAAACACTTAAAATAGCCCTATCGTTAAAGCGCATAAATGCCGAGAAAGGTGCTTGATTTTTTTCACGTAACGCTAAATACGCTGAAAACTCATCACCTTGGTATGTTGCCGAAAAACGTTGTGTTAAGTTTATTTGGTAACAATCGCCTGATAATAAGTACGCTTGCACTTGATTAAACTTGTCGTTGTACTCTTGCTTGCTAATGTTCGATTGCCAAGTACTACTTAATTTAAAGGACAAAGTTTTTGTCTTTTTTTGTGTTTCTTTTGTCGTGAGTAATTGCTGTAGTTGTTGTGTTAATTCAGCTCTTTGTTGATCGGGACAGGCGAGAAAGTAGCATTGCTTTTTTCGATCATAAATAATGGCCTGATTATAAATACCTACAGCCATTTCAGGCATATTAATGTCTTTAATTGCATTTGATGGTAATGCTTCGAAGCACCGGCCAAGATCATAAGAAAAATAACCTAAACTGCCGCCATAAAAAGGCAGTTCGCCTGTCTTAATAACATATTTTTTTAATGCTTTTTGTTGTGTTTTTTCAAGCAGAGCAAGAGGATCCTCTGTACTTGTTGTTATTACATTTGGCTGAATATCAGTAACGGTGGTTAACGCATTATCGGTGACTACCGTTGTAATCGGTTGCCATACCATAATGTCAAAATGGCTATCAACGTGGTCGCTTTTACATGAGTCTAACCACATTGCCCACGGTTGATCAGCTAACAATGAAAAAATGATCGAAGGCGCGTAAGTTTGACTAAAGTGTAAAGGTGCAGCGCTAATTGTTTCTGTATGATGTTGTGACAAATGGATGACCCTATACTTATAGTGGCAGGCTAGTTACAAGCAGGGTATCATATCGGCAAATTTATAACTTTCAACAAGAGATTGTTGAATAGCACAATTCACACGCGTATTAAGGGTAGTCATGGCTATTATAAAACAACAAGATTTAATCGAAAGCATTGCAGACGCATTGCAATATATCTCTTACTATCATCCTTTAGACTTTGTGCAAGCGTTAGAAAAAGCGTATCACAAAGAACAGAGCCAAGCGGCAAAAGATGCAATCGCACAAATTCTTATCAATTCACGTATGTCAGCTCACGGTAAACGTCCGATTTGTCAAGATACGGGTATTGTTACCTGTTTTGTAAAAGTGGGGATGGCAGTACAGTGGGATAAAACCGATATGACGGTTCAACAAATGGTTGATGAAGGCACACGCCGTGCTTATTTAAACCCTGATAATCCGTTACGTGCATCAATAGTTGCAGACCCAACAGGCGCAAGAAAAAACACCAAAGACAATACACCGTCTGTTGTGCATATTGACATGGTTGAAGGTGCTGAAATTGAAGTGATGATCGCAGCAAAAGGCGGCGGTAGTGAAAATAAAACTAAAATGGCTATGCTAAATCCAAGTGATTCAATTGCCGATTGGGTTGTTAAAACACTGCCTTCAATGGGAGCAGGCTGGTGTCCACCAGGAATGCTTGGTATAGGTGTTGGTGGTACTGCAGAAAAAGCAGCGGTACTCGCAAAAGAGAGCTTAATGGACCCTGTTGATATTCAAGAGTTACTTGATCGCGGTCCAGAAAACGCAGAAGAAGAACTACGCTTAGAAATTTATGACCGCGTGAACAAGCTAGGTATTGGCGCACAAGGTCTTGGCGGTTTAACAACCGTAGTTGATGTTAAAATTAATTCAGCGCCAACGCATGCCGCGTCAAAGCCTGTGGTAATGATCCCTAATTGTGCCGCTACGCGCCATGTACATTTTCACCTTGATGGTTCAGGCCCTGCAGATCTTAAGCCACCTAAACTAGAAGATTGGCCTGAAATTACTTGGGAAGTGGGCGAAGACGTGCGCCGAGCCAATGTAGACACCTTAACTAAAGCGGATATTGCCCAGTGGAAAACAGGCGAAACAGTATTACTTAGCGGTACCATTTTAACTGGACGAGATGCGGCGCATAAACGTATTCAAGAAATGTTAACGGCGGGTGAAGACCTCCCTGTTGATTTTACTAATAAATTTATTTACTACGTAGGCCCTGTTGATGCTATTGGCGACGAAGCGGTAGGACCTGCAGGCCCAACTACAGCAACACGCATGGATAAATTCAGCGATATGATGCTATCTCAAACAGGGTTACTTGGTTCAATTGGTAAATCTGAGCGCGGTGCTGCAACATGTGAAAATATTAAAAAGCATGAGTCAGTGTATTTAATGGCGGTAGGTGGCGCGGCTTATTTAGTGTCGAAAGCGATTAAAAAAGCGCGTGTGGTTGCGTTTGAAGACTTAGGTATGGAAGCCATTTATGAATTTGAAGTGGAAGATATGCCAGTAACCGTCGCGGTAGATTCAAGTGGTGAGTCAGCACATGTTACAGGCCCACAAATTTGGCAGAAAAAAATAGAAGT